>DATBCI010000464.1:0-7190 GCA_036270555.1 Burkholderiaceae bacterium | reverse complement strand
CCCGATATCCAACATCTCCGACACGGCTCGCTGGGTCGCTGTGTACCGGGCCTGGGAATCTGCGCGGCCGAACGCGCTGTTCCGCGATCCCTACGCCGATTTGCTGGCCGGCGAGCGCGGGCGGGCCATCGCACGGCTGATGCCGAAGCAGGCTCGCAGCGGGTGGCCAATCATTGCACGCACCAGGCTGATCGACGACCTGGTGCACGCGGCGATCGCGCAGGGTTGCGACTGCGTATTGAACCTCGCCGCCGGCCTCGATACCCGGCCGTATCGGCTCGAGCTGCCCGAGTCGCTGCGGTGGGTCGAAGCCGATCTGCCGCCGCTTATCGACGAGAAGGAGCGGGCGCTGGCCGATGCGAAGCCGCGCTGTCGGCTCAGCAGGATTCGAGTCGATCTGGCGGACGCCGGCGCGCGAGCGCAAATGCTGCAGGACGCGGTCGATTCATCACGCAAGGCGCTCGTGATCGCGGAGGGCCTGCTCGTCTACCTTGAAGAACCTCAGGTCCATGAGCTGGCGGCGGACCTGCTCGTGCGATCCGGTGTTCGATGGTGGACCTTCGACGTGGCTTCGCCGGAGCTCGTCGAGATGCTGCAGAAGAGCATGGGGCGGTTTCTGGCAAGCGCGCCGATGAAATTCGGACCTCCCGATGGCGTGGCCTATTTCGAGGCGCTCGGCTGGCGTGTCGATCAGGTGCACTCGATTTTTCACGCCGCTCGGCGCTTCGGGCGGCTGCCCTGGTTCCTGCGGCCATTTGCCCTGCTGCCGGGGCCCGACCCCAGGAGGCTGGGCAGGGCCCGCTGGTCCGCGGTCGTGCAGCTCGAGCGGCCCGCCCGCCCGCTTTCGCGCTAGCACGCTTCGTCGGACAACTCGCGCCGCTGCTCTGCCACCGCTTGGCTTGGCAGCCGTAGCTGCGCAGCAGCGTAGGCTGGCCGCGTCGCAATCTGGCATCGGCGGGTCGTGCCCGCAGGGCTGGCGGGTGGGCATCGAATCTATGATGGCCGCGGACGTGCACAACGCTTGCCCGGCAGGCGTTGTCGAGGAATCGGAACAATCGGGATGGCACAGTTCGACAAGCTGTTCGAGCCGCTGAAGATCCGCAATGTGCTGCTCCGGAACCGGATCGTCAGCACCGGCCATGCGGAGGTCTATTCCGACGCCGGGCTGCCTTCGGAGCGGCAGATCCTCTATCACGCCGAGAAAGCGCGCGGAGGCATTGGACTGACGATCTGCGGCGGTTCCTCGTCGGTGTCGGTCGACAGCCCGAGCGCCGCCTGGAACGGCCTGGATGTCAGCCACGATCGAATCGTCCCGCATCTGCGGCGTTTCGCCGACGCCGTCCACGAGCACGGCGCCGCTCTGATGATCCAGCTGACGCACATGGGGCGGCGCAGCCGCTGGGATATCCAGAACTGGCCGCACCTGGTATCGCCCAGTGGCATCCGCGAACCGGTGCACCGCTCCACCTGCAAGACGATGGAGGTGGAGGACATCGATCGCATCGTGCGCGACTTCGGGCAGGCCGTGCGGCGCTGCCGCCAGGCCGGTCTGGATGGAGCCGAGATCTCGGCCGCCCATCAGCATTTGATCGACCAGTTCTGGTCGCCTCGCACCAACAAGCGGACCGACCGCTACGGTGGCAGCTTCGAGAACCGCGTTCGTTTTGGCGCGCGCATTTTCGAGGAAATCCGCAGCGTGGTCGGCGAGGATTTCGTAGTCGGCATCCGCATGTGCGGCGACGAGTTTCATCCGGACGGCCTGGACCAGGCGGAGCTGTTGAAGATCGCGTGCTTCTACGCGCAGAACCGGCTGGTCGACTTCATCGATGTGATCGGATCGGGCGCCGACACGCACGCGATGATGGCCAACATCGTGCCGAGCATGGCGTATCCGCCCGAACCGTTTCTCTACCTGGCGTCGCGTATCAAATCCGAAGTCGACGTGCCGGTGATGCATGCGCAGAACATCAAGGATCCGGTCTCGGCCGCACGCATCGTTGCGGAAGGGCACGTGGACCTGATCGGGATGACTCGCGCCCACATCGCCGACCCGCACCTGGTCAACAAGCTGCGCGAGGGCCGGCTTGATGAAATCCGCCAGTGCGTCGGCGCCAACTACTGTATCGATCGCAACTATCGTGGCGCCGACGTGTTGTGCATCCAGAACGCGGCCACCGGGCGCGAGCGCTCGATCCCGCACATCGTACCCAGGGCCGCGCGCAGCCTGCGTGTCGTCGTGGTCGGTGGCGGGCCGGCCGGCATGGAAGCCGCGCGCGTGTGCGCACTGCGCGGCCATTCGGTGACGCTGTTCGAGAAGAGGGCGGCGCTGGGTGGGCAGATCACGCTGGCTGCGCGCGCCCCCGCGCGAGACCAGATGGCGGGCATCACCCGCTGGTTGTCGATGGAACTTCAGCGCTTGAAGGTCGATGTGCGCCTTGGGCGCGCCGCCGATGCACCGGCCGTGCGCGAACGGGCGCCCCAGGTGGTGGTGCTGGCCACCGGCGCAGAGCCGGATCTGGCCGAGCAGCCGCTGTGGCGGGCCGCCGAAGGCAACGTGGTCTCCAGCCACGCGGTGCTGGCCGGCGACGTGCAGCCGGAGGGCAATGTACTGGTATACGACCGCTACGGCGGTTACCAGGGCGCAACCTGCGCCGACTTTCTGGCGCAGCGCGGGTGCCTGGTCGAGATCGTGACTCCGGATCTGATGGCGGCCGAAGACCTGGGCGGCACGACCCGTCCCATTTACCTGAGGCGCTTCTACGAAAAGGACGTGATCCTCACCGTGAACCTGTCGCTGCATGAGGTGTATCGGGAGGGCGGGCGCCTGGTGGCCGTGCTGCACAACGAGTTCACGCAGCAGGCCGAGGAGCGCGTGGTCGACCAGGTGGTGGTGGAGAACGGTGTGCGCCCGGTCGAGTCGCTGTATTTCGAGCTGAAACCGCTGAGTCGCAACCGCGGGCAGATCGACCTGGAATGCCTGTCACAAGGGCAGCCACAGCCCGAGCCGCGCGAGGACGGCGAGTGCGTGCTGTACCGGGTCGGCGACTGCGTTTCGCCGCGCGATATCCACGCGGCCATCTACGACTCCATCCGGCTATGCAAGGATTTGTGAGCGGTCTCCCCTCTCCCACGCCAGTGGCAGAGGGGTCGCGGGTGAGGGCGAATGTCGGCTGACCGACTTCCGGGTCTGCTCCTTGCGGCCTCGCTCGCCGCCGCAATGGCGTCAGGCTGGTGGCGCGCGCGCCGTTGGCGCGCAGGGCGGCCGGCCAAGGTCGACCTATCAGCGGGCCTTGCGGCGTTGCCTCGACGTTACCTGGGCGATGTGCACGCGGTCGTGTTGCGGGAGCCGGTCGGACCGAGTCCGGCCCGCTCGGGCGGACCCGCGAGCGCCCGCATGCACGTGCTGACGGCAGGCGGCCTGGTGCTGGCCGTGCCACTGGCACTGCTGCAGAATTTTTCGGCGCTTCGCGCTACCTGGCTGGCGATCGGGCTGTTGGTGGCCCTGTCCACGATGGCGGCCGGCGTCGCGCTGCTGGCGTGGCGGCGTTCGCCCCCGCGCCCGGCGCGCCTCCCGGGAGGCAGCTTCGACACGCTGGCGTGGGCCTTGTGCGGATTTGCCGCCGTTTTCGCGCGCGCGACGGTGGCCGACCTGGGAATAGGACCAGCCGCTCGCTGGACCGTGTTCCCCGACCTTGGACTCACCATTCTGGGCGCCTGGGCCTGCGCCGAGATCTTTACGGGCGTGAGCTGGGGACCGATGCGGCACGCGCTGGCCGGCGCATTGCACCTCGCGTTCCATCCACGACCGGCCCGCTTCGGCAAGGATCACATCGACGCGGCGCTGCAGCCACTGGTACTGGAAGCGCCCCAGCTGGGAGTGAAGCTCGCCACCGATTTTCGCTGGAATCAGCTGCTGGGTTTCGACGCTTGTGTGCAATGCGGGCGCTGCGAAGCGGCCTGCCCGGCTCACGCCGCCGGCCAGCCGCTGAGTCCGAAGGCGCTGATCAGGAACCTGGCCGCGGCCAACATCGACCGCGCTTTGGTCGGACCCGAATCCGCCGTCGAGCCCGACACGTTATGGGCGTGCACAACCTGCCGGGCCTGCGTCTATGAATGCCCGATGATGATCGAGCACGTCGACGCGGTGATCGATCTGCGCCGTTTCCAGACGCTGGAGCTCGGCGCGGCGCCGGGCAAGTCGGTGCAGGCGTTGCAGGAACTGCGCGCGGCCGATACGGTCTGCGGCCGCAGCACCGCGAGCCGCCTCGACTGGGCCGTGGACCTGAAGCTCAGACAGCTGGCAGCCGGCGGATCGTGCGACGTTCTGCTTTGGCTCGGCGAGGCGGCGTTCGATCTACGCGGGCAGCGCACGCTGCGCGCGCTGGCGCAGCTGCTGCGGCGCGCGGGCGTCGATTTTGCGGTGCTCGGGGCGGATGAATTGGACTGCGGCGACCTGGCACGCCGTCTTGGCGATGAAGCCACATTCGCCGATCTGGCGCGTCGCAATGTCGCCACGCTGGCCGAGCGGCGCTTTGGCCGCATCCTGACCGCCGATCCGCACGTGCTGCACGCCTTGCGCAACGAGTACCGGGCCTTCGGCGGGCACTATGAAGTCTGGCATCACTCGGCGTACCTGCTCGAGCTGGTCAGGACAGGGCGGCTGCCTGCCGGCGCTCAGGCCATTCAGCGGGTACTGACGTTTCATGATCCGTGCTACCTGGGGCGCTACAACGGCGACATCGAATCGCCGCGCCGGCTGCTGCAGGCGATCGGCATTGTCCCGGTCGAAATGCAGCGTTCCGGCCTGCGCTCCAGTTGCTGCGGCTGGGGCGGCGGCGCCGCGTTCACCGATGTGCCCGGCAAGCGGCGCATCCCGGACGTGCGAATCGAGCACGCGCGCGAGGTCGCGGCAGACATCGTCGCAGTTGCCTGTCCAAACTGTGCGGTGATGCTGGAGGGCGTCGTCGCTCCGAGGCCGGCGATATGGGATCTGGCCGAGTTGGTGCAACAAGCCGTGCTGGAAGCCGACCAGCGCAATGAGGCGAATCACAGGCAGCCCGCCGCGCAGGAGGCCGAATGACTCGCCGCAGCGTGCGGCGCCCGCGCCGCGCCGCCGGCGCCATGCGGCGCGATCCACGACGCGAGCGAGAATCGGTCGCCGAGGCCGCGGTGCCGCGTGATGGCGAGGCAGCCACTGAGCGAGACGGGCAACCCGCACGCTCCAGCCTGACGGAAATAGCGATCGAGCACCCCGATTCGATCGTGATCGCTGTGCCGGATCTGGACCGCGGCCGGCTCACCGCTCTGGATCGCGATCTGATCGGAGCAGCGCGTGTGCTGGCCGATGCGCAGCGCGGGGCGGTGTTGCTGGTCGTGCCAACCGACTGCACCGACGATCTGGGGGGTGCCGGCGCCGATCGCGTGGTCCGCTATGCGCCGCCTTGCGCTGGCGACTACTTGCCGGCCGTACTGGCGCCGGCGCTGGTCGAACTCGCGCAGCGCCACAACGCACGTCACTTGTTGTTCGGCGAAGGTCCGGCCGGCGGGGCCGACCTCGGCAGACGGGTTGCGGCCAGGCTGGGGGTGTGGCCCGCTGCGCACGTGGCGGCTCTCGGCGCAACCGAGGCCGCCTGCCGGATCGACGCCGGCCGGCACGAGGTCGTTCGCGCGCCACCGCGCGTGCTGCTGGTCGAGGCGGGCAGCGCCGAACCGGTGCGCCGCGCGCGTTACCAGGCCAGGCCTGCGCCGGAACTGGAACTGGGTCGCGAGGCCGGCGTGATCGATCTGGGCGCCGTCAAGGTCGATCGCAGCGCGGTGCCGTTGATCGAAGCTGAACTGATCGTAAGCGCGGGGGCCGGTGTATCCGATTGGGCCGCCTTTCACCGCCTGGCGGCCGAACTGGGCGCTGCTGAAGGAGCCAGCCGGGTCGTGTGCGATCTGGGCCACCTGCCTCGGGATCGTCAGATTGGCGCCTCGGGCGTGGTGGTCGAACCACGCGCCTATCTTGCCTTCGGAATATCGGGCGCACCGCAGCATCTGCAGGGGATCGCGCAGTGCGAGCGGGTGGTCGCGGTGAACTCGGATCCGCACGCGCCGATGCTGCAGCGCGCGGACCTGGCGATCGTCGCCGACGTGCAGCAGGTGATGCCGGCGCTCACCAACCTGATCGAACAGGAAAAGCGGCGTGCTTGAGGTTGCCGTGCTGCTGTCGATCGGCCGCCATCCAGCCAGCGGGCGCGCGCGCTGCGCGGAGCGAGACGCGCGCGCATTGCAGGTTGCACTCAGCCTGGCCAACGTGGCGCGCGTGCACGCAATTCATGCCGGCGACCCCGACCAGCCCGCGCTGCGCGACTATCTGGGGATGGGAATCGACCGCCTGACCGTGCTGGCATTGGACGGCGATGTGTCGAAGCCTCTGGCCGACCATCTGGCTCAGCTGCGTCCGGCGCTGGTGCTGACGGGCGGTCATGCCGAATGGGGCGAAGCCAGTGGCATGCTGCCGTACCTGATTGCGCAGTCCCTCGGTGCCCAGCTGATCTGCGATGCGGTGTCGGTCACGCTGAACGGCGACGCGGCGCACGTGATCCAGGCTTTGCCGCGGGGCGGGCGCCGCGCGCTGCGCGTCGCGTTGCCGCTGGCGCTGACCATCGATCGCGGTGCTGCGCAAGCCAGGATGAGTGCCCTCGGGCCAGCCCGCCGGGGGCAGATCGAGGTCGTCGCGACGGATTCCACGGCGGGCGCGCCGGCCATGCCCGAAGACTGGCTCCAGCGTCCCGCAAGAGTCCGCCCCCGCCGCCTGCCGCCGGTTGTTGGCAACGCCGCCGACCGCTTGCGCAGTATTCAATCACCTCGCGCCGGCTCCGGCGCGAAGCTGCAAGGCGCCGATCCGGTGCAGTCGGCCCAGGCCATCTGGCAGTATCTGGTGCAGGAGGGCTTGGCCCAGGCTGGCCCTCCCTCACACACCTCTGCGTCCAGGACGTTGGAAACCCCGCGAACTGAGTAATAATGGATTGGGGAGGCGGAGCATCCGAGGTGCTCTTCGACCCATGGGGGGCTGAGTTCGTGGAGACCGGATCGTGAGGCAGCCGCTTGCAGCGAAGCGCGTGACGACGCGCTTCGGGTTCCTCACGCTGGCCAACTACTCCTTGATCGCACTGGCCAACGCGATGGAGCCGTTGCGGATGGCCAAC
>DATBCI010000463.1:0-4804 GCA_036270555.1 Burkholderiaceae bacterium | reverse complement strand
CATATCCACCTCGTCCGGTCCAACGGCGTGGATGCCACTCTATCGGGGCAATGTGACCGTGGTTTGCGGGCGGGCTGGCCCGCCCGACGATTGGCCTAGCGCAGATTTGTGGGACTCGGCTGACCTGTTACCACAGGTCCGTTGCCGGACTTCAAGCGTGCACCGGCTCGGTCGCCTCGGCCTCGACGGCCGACCCGAAGATCGTCGCCAGACATTGAGCGAGTTGTGCCGCCTTCAAGGGTTTGAGCAAGATCGCGCGGGCATCGACAGCGGCCGCGCGCTCTTTCAAATCCGCTCCGCAAAAGCCGCTCATCAGGACCACGGGAAGCGCCGGTCTTGAGTTGTGCAACTCCAGCGCGAGTTCCGGACCGGTCATGCCGGACATCAGAACGTCGGTCAGAACCGCATCAAAGCGCGCCGGCGCCGCATGAAACACCTCCAGCGCCTGCTGTGCGCCCACGCAACCGACCGCCTCGTATCCGATCGATGCCAGCACTTCCTCGGTCAGCTGCACCAGGGCCGCCTCGTCGTCCACCACCAGCACGACCTGGCCGCCGCCCAACGGCGCCGCAACCGGGGGGGATTCGAGCGATGGGGCCTCATCCGTCAACGGCAGATAGATGGAGAACTGGGTGCCGCGACCCTGGCCGCTGTCAACCGCGATCGCGCCCTTGTGGTCCAGCACGCTCGCATGCACCTGTGACAAGCCAAGGCCGGTGCCCATACCGACCGGCTTGGTCGTGAAGAATGGATCGAAGATCCGGCCGAATACGCCGGGCGCGATGCCCGGCCCGGTGTCGGTCACCTTGAGGCGCCCATAACGCCCGGGCCACAGGCGACCCACGGCCAGGTCGCGCTCGGAGTCGATCTGTACCGCGTCGACCGACACACCGACCCGGCCGCTCCCTTCAATGGCCTGAACCGCATTGGACAGCAGGTTTCCGAGCACCTGATGAATCTGCGCTGCATCCCCCATCACGGTGACGGGTTCGGCCGGAAGGTGCGCGTCCAGCTGCACCTCGGGCGGCAGCGAAAGGCGCATCAGCTCGATCGTCTCGGCCACGACCTGCTGCAGCACGAGCGGGCGCGGCGCGTTGATTCCGGGCCGGCTGAATGAAAGGATGCGGGCCACCAGATCGCGCGCGCGGTTCGCTGCCAATACGATGTTGTCGACGTAGCGGCGCTGCGCGCTGCCGCGCGCGGCGTTCTGCTGGGCGAGCTCGCCGTATCCCAGGATGGCACCCAGGATGTTGTTGAAATCGTGGGCGATGCCGCCCGCCAGCGTGCCCAGCGCTTCGAGCTTCTGCGACTGGTGCACGTGGGCGGCCAGGCGCTCGCGCCGCCGCAGCTGAAGCAGCAGCGCGATCAGCAGGATTGCGGCCAGCGCCGTAATCGCAAAGGTGCGCGCCGCGTTGGTCCAGGCGTCCTTGCTCCAGCTCTGCAGCATCGTCTGCTCGCTGCGTCCGACCGCGACCACCGCCGGATATCCGGGAACGGGGCAAAGACTGACGTGCGAGCGTCCGATGCGCGGATCGTCGATCAACACGTTGGCCGCGTGCGAGGCGGCGCCGCCTCCCATGGCGCGCACGGCCTGCGCCAGCGCCTCGGGCGCGATGCTCAGCGACTCGCCATCGCGACTCACCAGCGACACGCCGTCGGAGCGCAACAGATCGACCGTGCTGCCGGCCCCAAGCTCGAGTCCGCGGTAGAACTTGCGAAAGTAATCGACCCTGACGGAGGCGGCCACGATGCCGTGAAACGGGCCTCCAGGCAGGCGCCGGCTCAGCACAAAGGTCGGGTTGCCGATGGTGCGGCTGATCACCGGCTCGCTGACGAAGGTGCCCACGTCCTTGCGCGTGCGCTGGATCGTGAAATACGAGCGGTCCGAAAGATCCAGATAGTCCGGCCCTGCCCCCGAGTTGAGGTAAAAATGGCGGGCGGGGTCGAACAAGAGCAGTCCCTGCACCTGGGGCACGCCGCTCACTTGATACTTCAGCAGGTCCACGATGCGGCGGCGATCCTCGGCGCCAGGCGTGCCGGGTGGGTCGAGCAACTCGGCCTGCCTGAGGATCAGGTCGATCGCCTGCATGGCCCGAGCCGATTGCTCGGCCAGCGCGCGTGCGACGTTGTCGTGCTGACGCTGCGCCAGATCCAGCACGATCGCGCGGTGGTGAACCGCGTCCAACAGCGCGGACAACCAGACGGCTCCGCAAACAGCCACCACGACCAGGATGAACGAAGCCTGTAGCCCGACGCCGCTTGGGTCCCGCGATGGAGTCGATATCCCTTTAAGAGATCGGGGCATCACGTCAGCAGCCCTACCCCGGCACGCCGAGCGCGGCGTACAGCTGCTGGCGGGAAAAGGGCTTGGCCAGAACCTTGGTTACGGCCAGTCTACCCGCCATGGCATCATCCGTATCGTGACCGGAAGGAAAACGCGCAGAGGCGGCAACGATTGCGGCCTGCGGAAACTGGCGCCGCCAGGCCTGCAACACCGCGTCGGCCCGTGGGGGACTGGGAATGTCGATCACGATGGCGCCGACACTTCCGAGCTTCGCAGTTGCTTCGCACGGCCCGCCGGTTGGGAACACCGCATGAATGCCGACCTGTTCAAGCCACTCCGCCATCAGCGTGCGCAACAAACCGTCGGGCTCGACGACCAGGACGCGCGCGGGCTTCATGGCGCGCCCTTCTGCCGCGCGTTGCCACGCGGGCGGCTGCACCCATGACGCAGGAGCTGGGCCCTCATGTGATGGTGGTCGACGACGACCCGACGCTGCGCCAGGTCGTGCGCGACTACCTGGGTGAGAACGAATTTCGTGTCAGCGAGGCGGCCACCGGCGGCGAGCTGACTGCGGCGTTCTCCTCGCAAGTGGTCGACCTGGTGCTGCTGGATCTGCGCCTGGGTGCCGAAGACGGCATGCGGCTGCTGCGCCAGCTGCGAGACCAGTCGCAGGTGCCGGTGATCGTGCTGACCGGGCGCACGGATGAGGCCGATCGGGTGATGGGCCTGGAGCTGGGAGCCGACGACTATCTGACCAAGCCGTTCAGCCCGCGCGAGCTGCTGGCCCGCATCCGTACCGTGCTGCGCAGAACCTATGCCGGCCAGGAGATTCATGGCGCGAAGGTGTGCCGCGCCTACCGCTTCCCAGGCTGGGAGCTGAACCTCAGGACGCGCCGGCTGGCGGACGTGGACGGGCGCCATGTGGCGCTTAGCAACGGCGAATTCAATCTGCTGGCCGCGCTGCTGGCTGCGCGCGGCCGGGTCCTGTCGCGCGATCAACTGATCGAAATGAGCCGGCGCTACGACAACGAGGTGTACGACCGCGCCGTCGACGTTCAGATTCTTCGGCTGCGACGCAAGATCGAGCCCGATCCGCGTCAGCCCCGCTACATCATCACCGAGCGTGGCGCCGGCTACAGCTTTGGGGCGCAGGTGGACGCCGTTTACTGAACCCATTGTTCGAAACTGTCCCTGCCCCCGGTCTCGACGCGATTGCGGCCGGTGTTTCAGGTGAAATGCGCCTCCACCCGTTTGCAATCCGAACGGCCGCCGCTGCCCGTAGTCTCACGCTGTTCGGAAAACCGAAGCCAAATCACCCCCCATGTGGATCGTCGGACTGGCGCTGCGGCGCCCCTACACCTTCATCGTGCTGGCGGTGCTGATCCTGCTGCTGGGCGTTTTCGTGATCCTGCGCACGGCGATCGATATTTTTCCGAACATCAAGATTCCGGTGGTCGCCGCGATCTGGAACTACACCGGGCTGTCGCCGGACGAGATGGCCAAGCGGATCGTGCTGTTCTCCGAGCGTACCGCGCAGACCACCGTCAACGACGTCGAGCACACCGAGTCGCAGTCGCTCAACGGCATTTCGGTGGTGAAGTACTTCTTCCAGCCCACCGTCAACGAGGAGCTTTCGTACGCCCAGATCACCGGCGTATCGCAGACGCAGCTGCGGTTCGCTCCGCCCGGCACCAACCCGCCCTTCATCCTCGCCTACAACGCCTCGACGGTTCCTATCCTGCAGCTCGCGCTGTCGAGCGACCAGTTGTCCGAAGCCCAGATCTTCGACCTCGGCAACAGCGTGCTGCGCACCTCGCTGGCGACGATTCCTGGCGCATCGCTGCCGTTCCCCTATGGCGGCTCCCAGCGCCAGGTCCAGGTCGACCTGGATCCGAAGGCGCTGCGCGCTTACGGGCTGTCCGGAGCCGACGTGACCACCGCCATCGGCCAGCAGAACCTGATTCTGCCGGCCGGCACCCAGAAGATCGGCGACCTGGAGTATTTCGTATCGATCAACGCCAGCCCGACGCAGGTCAGCGAGCTGAACGATCTGCCGATCACGATCCATAACGGCAGTGTCGTATACGTGCACGACGTCGCCCACGTCCGGGACGGGGGACCTCCGCAAACCAACATGGTTCGGCTGGAGGGCCATCGGGCCGTTCTGATGAACGTGCTCAAGACCGGCGGCGCATCCACGCTGGACGTGATCAACGCGGTGCACCAGCGGTTGCCGCAGGTGCAGGCCGCCCTGCCCTCCAGCCTGAAGATCCAGGCGCTGGGCGATCAATCCGTCTTCGTGCGGTCCGCGGTCTCCGGCGTGGTGCGCGAGGCGGTGATCGCCGCGGCGCTCACCGGCCTGTTGATCCTGTTGTTCCTGGCGAGCTGGCGCAGCACGCTGATCATCTGCATTTCGATCCCGCTGTCGATCCTGGCCTCGATCATCTGCCTGTCGGCGCTGGGCGAGACGATCAACATCATGACGCTCGGTGGCCTCGCCCTCGCGGTCGGCATCCTGGT
>DATBCI010000462.1:0-2171 GCA_036270555.1 Burkholderiaceae bacterium | reverse complement strand
TCGAGACGGGCGTGAGGCGCGTTACCGCGTGCAGGTGTCTGCCGCGAATCTCGGCCGAGATCTGATCGGGTGCCCGATAGATCTCAAACTGGTCGCGCCACCATGACAATGTCAAAATCCTCGCGGCAAGCACGCCGACAGCCACTTTTGATAAGACGGGGAAATTGCCAAAAACCCACCCGCCATTGTGAGAAATTCCCGCCGCGCGCGGCTACGCAACTCCCGCCGCACCCGGCTCTCACTTTAAACCTCCGTCGAATCAAGACCTTAGGCGTCGCCGGCGCGATTCAACGCGGGGTAGGACTTTTGCATGAGGCTCGAGGCGGTTAGTGCCTGGGCGAGCGCGAACCGTTCACCAACCTAACGCCTGGCGAGCAGGTCGCGGATTTCCTGCAGCAGCACTTCCTCGCGCGGGGGCGGCGGCGGAGCTGCGGGCGCAGCAGGTTGCGGTTTTTTCAGGCGGTTGATGCCACGAATCGCGAGGAACAGCACGAGCGCGATGATGACGAAGTCCGCGATCGATTGCATGAACGCGCCGTACTTCAACAGCACCGGCTCTCCTTTGACGTTCTCGCCGATCTGCAGCGCGAGCTTGCTGAAGTCGTTGCCGGCCGTCAGGACGCCGATCACCGGCATGATCACCGCTTCGACCAGCGCCGACACGATCTTGCCGAAGGCGGCCCCGATCACGACGCCGACCGCCAGGTCGATCACGTTGCCCCGCATCGCAAATTCTTTGAATTCGCTGGTGAAGCTCATCGTCTCCCCTCCGAGCGGTTGAAAGCCCCCATGATGTGGCAGCGGCGCGTGTGTGACAGCGGCGGCTCAGTGGCCGCCGTTCGTGTCACTGGCCGCGCCGCGGCTGTCGGGGTGTCCGAGCGCCTGGGCCACGCGTCGATAGACAGGACCCCACAGCGGGTGGCCGATCTCGGCATCGTTGAGCCGGAAACCCGGATCCGCGTTGAAGGCGTTGGTGAAATCGAGCGCGCATTCGGTGCCGCGATTGAACGCGCAGGCGATGAACGCGAGATACTTGTAGGCGACCGCTACGTCGCGCGGGTCGGACAGCTGGGCGCCGATGGCCGCGTGCATCGAGGCTTCAGAGCGCTCGAACTCGCCGCTGTCGTACGAACGGATTCCGTCGATCAGCGCCCGCTCAGCGGGGCGCTGGTACAGCAGCGCGATGCTGGTGCTGTGAGGCACCGACTGGCACCCGTGGAGCGCTGCAGCGCCCAGCACGACCAGCGCAGCGCGCCATAGTACGGCCACGCTCACTCGAAGTGATGCTCCACCTTGACCGGCAGCGCCGCCTCGACGTTGATCTCCCTGGTGAATGGCGCATCGTCGCCGTGGCGCACTTCGATCTGGTGCCTGCCGGTGCTCAGCGCGATCTGGACCAGCGGGGGCGACACGCCCGTTGGTTTGTTGTCGATCAAGATCTCCCCCCATGGCTCGATCCGGAACACGACGGTACCTGAGCCGGCCTCGGCGGTCGAGGAGGTCGTTGACGAAGAAGCAACGGTCGACCCGGCGTTGGTCACGAACGATGCAGACTTGGCGAGCGGGCCTGCGCTGGGCGCCGGGCGCAGCTGGACCAGCAGGTTCGGCAGCACCAGGCCGATCGCCAGCAGCACGGCAGCCAGGGACAGACCGAGCCGATGTTGTACGGCCCAGGGCTTCAGCTGGCTCAGTCGCCTCCACACCGCTTGCAGCGATTCGCCCAGGCGCTCCAGCGCCAGGGCCGTCAGATCGGGGCGTTCGCGAACCACGGGGGGCGGTGTCGTCGCCGGCGCCGCGCTGTCGGCGTCGCCGTCGGCTGGGGGAATGGTGGCCGGCAGCGAGGCCGACAGCGATACTCCGAGCGCTGTCGTATGGGGCCGATCGGCCCGCTCGGTCCACACGAAGCCGATCAACGCATCGCGCAGCTCACCGGCGGTCTTGGGAGCGGTTGGCGACTTCGGATTGAGCACATCCGACAGTAGCGTCGAAAAGGCCGGAATCGTGCTGGGCCGCTGCAGGCGCGTTGCGGAGGAGGAGGGCGGCTGGCTGGGCACGGTCACCGCGTGCGGGCGGGCCTGGATCATCGTGCACAGCACCGACGCGACCGAGCGCAGATCGCGGCGGCGCGTTTCGTCGGTGACCTCGCTCTGGAAATACGGCAGGAACTGCTC
>DATBCI010000461.1:0-3185 GCA_036270555.1 Burkholderiaceae bacterium | reverse complement strand
ACGACCGTGCGCTCGCTCACCGAGCGCGACAGCACGGCGATGCGTTTGCGCTGTCTGAGCAGGTGTGGCACCAGCGCCAATATCCCGGCCACGGCACCGGCGATGAAGCAGGCGAGGATCACCACCACCAGGGGCACATCGTTGCGGCCTTGGCTCGCCGTGAAATGAAGCGGGACCGGATCCAGGTTCTGTAGCGCGAACCACAGCACCAGGACGAACAGCACCAGCCGCAGCAGCCAGCCGATCAAATCCATCCCGGGCTACCTCAGGACCCTAGCCGTGAACTTGCAAGACGTTGCTTCGCGAGCGGGAGGCTCCCCTCTCCCACGCGTGGGAGAGGGGCCGGGGGTGAGGGCGCATGAACTGGCCGAGTACCCGCGCGCTCACCCTCACCCTGCCCTCTCCCGCAAGCGGGAGAGGGGACAGCGAAGCACTTCCAGTTTGGAACCTCACAACTAGCGTTCCGGCGGCGTCGGTTCGGATTCGTCGGAACCGTCCACCCGCACCCGCAATTCCTTGCCGGCCTTGAAGTGCGGCACGAACTTGGCCGGCACCTGCACGCGCTCCCCGGATTTCGGATTGCGACCGACGCGCGGAGGCCGATAGTTCAACGCAAAGCTGCCGAATCCCCGGATCTCGATGCGGCCGGCCTGGATCAGCGCCGTGCTCATCATGTCCAGGATCGTCTTGACCGCTTCGTCGGCGTCGCGCGCCACCAGCCGCGGGTTGCGCTCCGCCAGGCGCGCAATCAGCTCGGACTTGGTCATCCCTTGCGGCAAGGACATGGGGCGAGCCGCCAACGGCCTTTGCTCGGTCTGGTCGGTTACTTGGTCGGGTTATCCAGCTTGGCTTTGAGCAAAGCCCCCAGGTTGGTGGTGCCGGTGGTGGCCTCCGATTGCATGCGAGCCATCGTCTCGGCGGTCTCCGCGCTGTCCTTGGCCTTGATCGACAGGTTCAACGTGCGGTTCTTGCGATCGACGTTGATGATCATCGCGGTCACCGCATCGCCCTCCTTCAGGTGATTGCGCGCGTCCTCGACGCGATCCGACGAAATCTCGGAAGCCCGCAGATAACCTTCGACGTCGCCGCCCAGCAAGACGACCGCACCTTTGGCATCGACGCTCTTGACGGCGCCGCTGACGACCGAGCCCTTCTCGTGCGAATGCGCGAAGTTGGTGAACGGATCGCCGCCGAGCTGCTTGACGCCCAGCGAAATGCGCTCGCGCTCGACGTCGATGGCCAGCACGACCGCTTCCAGCTCCTCGCCCTTCTTGTAGCGGCGCACCGCTTCCTCGCCCGTCTCGCTCCACGACAGATCCGACAGGTGCACCAGGCCGTCGATGCCGCCCGGCAGGCCGATGAACACGCCGAAATCGGTGATCGACTTGATCGCACCCTTGACCTTGTCGCCCTTCTTGTGCGACAGCGAGAAGTCTTCCCACGGGTTCGGACGGCATTGCTTCATGCCGAGCGAGATGCGGCGGCGCTCCTCGTCGATCTCCAGCACCATCACCTCGACCTCATCGCCCAGCTGGACGACCTTGCGCGGGTCGACGTTCTTGTTGGTCCAGTCCATCTCGGACACGTGCACCAGGCCTTCGATGCCGGATTCGATCTCGACGAACGCGCCGTAATCGGTGATGTTGGTGATCTTGCCGAACAGGCGCGTGCCGTGCGGGTAGCGCCGGCCCAGTCCGACCCACGGATCCTCGCCCAGCTGCTTCACGCCCAGCGAGACACGGTTCTTCTCCTGGTCGAACTTCAGCACCTTGGCCGTGATCTCCTGCCCGACCTGCACGACTTCGGTCGGATGCCGCACACGTCGCCAGGCCAGGTCGGTGATGTGCAGCAGGCCGTCGATTCCGCCCAGGTCGACGAACGCACCGTAATCGGTGATGTTCTTGACGGTGCCCCGCACGATGGCGCCTTCCTTCAGCGTCTCGAGCAGACGGGCACGCTCCTCGCCCATGCTGGCCTCGACCACGGCACGGCGCGACACCACCACGTTGTTGCGCTTGCGGTCGAGCTTGATGACCTTGAATTCGAGTGTCTTGCCTTCGTACGGCGAGGTGTCTTTGACCGGGCGCGTATCGACCAGCGAGCCAGGCAGGAAGGCCCGGATGCCGTTCGTCATGACGGTCAATCCACCCTTGACCTTGCCGGTGATGGTGCCGCTGACGAGTTCTCCGTTTTCCAGCGCCTTTTCGAGGTTCAGCCACGCCGCCAACCGCTTGGCCTTGTCGCGCGACAGGATCGTGTCCCCGTAGCCATTCTCGAGCGATTCGATCGCGACCGACACGAAATCGCCGGGCTTGACGTCGAGCTGGCCCAGGTCATTGCGGAACTCTTCGATCGGGATGTAGGCCTCGGACTTCAGGCCGGCGTTGACGACGACGAAATTCATGTCGACCCGGATCACCTCGGCCGTGATGACCTCGCCGGCGCGCATCTCATGGCGCGTCAGACTCTCTTCGAACATGGCAGCGAAGCTTTCACCGCCAAGCCTTTCAACACCCTTCTGACTCAGGGCTTCGCTCGCTACGGAAGACATATCGACTTTCGTTCACGCCACAGGCTTGCCCTGCAGCGGGGTTGATCATCGGGCGAGGAAACCGTGGTCCACGCCCCCCAATGTGCATTCAATTCTGTGAAAATTCCCGCGCGACCGTTCGGTACCAGGTCAGCACCTGAGCAACGACCTCGTCGATCGTCAGGCTCGAAGCGTCGAGTTCAAACGCGTCGTCGGCAGCTTTGAGCGGCGCTACTGCGCGGGTACGGTCACGCTCGTCGCGCTCGCGCAGATCCTGCAAAAGGCTGGCGAGGTTACCAGAATATCCCTTCTCCATCAACTGCTTGAGGCGCCGTTGCGCGCGCACTTCGGTGCTCGCGGTGAGGAACACCTTCAACCGCGCATCCGGAAACACGACGGTGCCCATGTCGCGGCCATCGGCCACCAGGCCGGGCCAGCGACGAAACGAGCGCTGCAACTGCAGCAACTCGTCGCGCACCGGGCCGTGCGCGGAAACGCGCGAGGCTGCCCGGCCGACCTCCTCGGCCCGGATGGCCTCGGTCACATCCTCTCCATCGAGCTCGACGCGTCCGTCGGCGAATCGAGGATGTGCGCAGCGCGCCAGCCCGGCCAGCGGCTGCGCATCGTCGGGATCGACCGCCTGCCGCAACGCCAG
>DATBCI010000460.1:0-7682 GCA_036270555.1 Burkholderiaceae bacterium | reverse complement strand
CGCCTGCTGGCCCGCTTGTTCGCGCTGCGCGTCGGCTTCGTGATGACCTCCAATGAGCCGCCCGACGGCCTGTATCGGGACGGATTGCACCGTGACCGCGTGCTGCCCGCGATTGAACTGCTGAAGGAGCAACTCGATGTGGTGCAGGTCGACGGCGGCCTCGACTACCGGCTGCAGGCCCTGCAGGATGTCGATCTGTACGTGACCCCGCTGGGCGAGGAAGCCGATCGGCGCCTGCAGGCAGCCTTTGATCGCATTGCTGAAGTCGGTGATCAGCAACCGGTGCTGCGGATCGAGGACCGCGAGATTCGCGCGCGGCGCCGGGCGGGAGGCATCGTCTGGTTCGACTTCAGCGAGCTGTGCGGCGGGCCGCGCTCGTACCACGATTACCTTGAAATCGCCTCGCAATTCCACACGGTGGTCCTGTCCAACGTTCCCCGCCTGTCGGCGGCGCAGTCATCCGAGGCGCGCAGGCTGACCTGGCTGGTCGATATCCTGTACGACCGCCGCGTGAAGCTGATCGTTTCGGCCCAAGTGGGACCGTCCGAGCTGTACCGGGGTGGTCAGCTGCAACAGGAATTCCAGCGTGCTGCGTCGCGCCTGATCGAAATGCAATCCGAGGAGTACAGTGTCTCGGCGCGAAGGCGAACCGAACGCGTGGCCGAGCAGACCGCGGACATCAAATGACGACTCCAGTGCTACGGCGATGGGCGTGGCTCGCACTGGCCGCCTGCCTGCTGGGCCCGGGCGCACTCGCGGAGCAGACCGCGATCAATCTGGACAAGCGCTACCCTGCGGGCAGCATCGACACCGAGGCCCGAGCCGAGCAGGCACTGACCGATGTGGCCGCGCTGAGGCAGACGGTCGAAGACCGGTACAAGGCCGAGCGCGCGCGCTGCGGTCACGTTTTTCTGGCGACCGAATGCCAGGACAAGGCTCGTCGTTCACATACGCTGGGTGAGGCCCAGGCGCACCGCGTCGAAGTGGAGGCCCACGACCTGCAACGCACACTGGCCGCGCAGCAGCGCGCGACGCGGCGTGACGCTCAGCAGGTGCAGCAGCAGTTGGAGGAGGCCGGGCGCCCGGAGAAGGTACGCGAAGCGCAGAAAACCGCCCTGCAGCGCGCCGACAAGGCCGCGCAGGACGAGCAGGACCGGTTGAAGCTGCAGGCGCAAGCGCCCCGCAACCGCGAGCGCTACCAACAGCGCAACGCCCAACACGATGAGGACGAGACCCAGCGCGCCAACGTACTGCTGCGCAACGTCGCTGCAAGCGAACGCCGCTACGCGGACAAACAGTCCCAGGCCAAGACCTACGCCACCACGCGGGCGCGCGAGCGCGTCGAGAACGAGAAGGCGCGTGAAGAGCGCGAGCGCAAACGCAAGGCCGACTATCCGGGCGACACGACAGAGGCCGCCCCCACGCCAGAGCCGAAGAAGTGACCGCCCGCTGATCGAAGGGCGGGAGGTTCCGAGCTCCTCGACCAGAGGGGCCGGTTTACGGGTCGCGCAACTCGGGAATATCGAGCTTCGGCAGGTCCAGCGGAGATTCCAGCTTGACGATCGCGAGCGACAGGTTGTCGCCGTGCCCCTCGGCGCGCTCGCGAGCCAGCCTCACCAGCTGCTGGGTCGCTTCGCGCGCAGACAGCCGATCCACAACCGTGGCGATCTCCACGTCTTCAAAATGAGCCCACAAGCCGTCGCTGGCCAGCAGGAACGCATCGCCGACGCGCAGGTCCTGCGTCTGGTCGACGTCCAGCTTGACCTCGTTGCGGATCCCCAGCGCGCTGAACAGCACGTTCTTGTAGTGCTGCGCGGCGATTTCCGCCTCCGCGTGGCGGCCCTCCGCGCTCAACTGCGACGCCACCGTGTGATCGACGGTGCGACGCATGACGCGCCCGGCCCGGCACCAGTAAAGACGGGTGTCCCCGGCGTGCCCCCAGACCGCGAAGTCGCGTTTGACGAACAGGGCGGCCATGGTGCTGTGAGGCTCCTTCTCGCTGGACAGAGCCGTCAGCCGGATCACTGTGTGGGCTTCCGAAGCGATCTGGCGCAGCAGCTCGGGTAGCGTGGTATCGCGCTCCGACAGTTCGCGAAACAGGTTGGTCGCGGTTGAGACGACCTGGTCGGAGGCCATCCGCCCGCCTGTGCGTCCGCCCATCCCATCGGCCACAACCGCCAGCAGGATCCCGGGGTTTCGCTCACTGGTCAGGATCGCGACCCGATCCTGTTGTTCAGACCGATCACCGACGTGTTCGGCAATCGCGGCGCTGACTTTGAATTGAGGTGAAGTCACGCGTCAATGGTAGGGTGGAACCGGCGGCAGTCTATCAGCGAGATTCGGCCGCCTAGTGCCTCTTTTTCCGCTCCTGCTAGCATTCCGTTTATCGACTCCGTAGGACGTGCCTGTCCTTGGCCATGGATGAGGAACAGATCAAGCGACGGATCGTCGAGCTGCAAACCGAGCACCGCGATTTGGATGACGCGATCGAGCGCCTGTCCCACCAGCCCGGTGTCGACGAACTCAGGTTGCGTCGGCTGAAAAAGCGCAGGCTGATGCTGCGCGACTCCATCGCTCGGCTTCAGATGGAGCTGGTGCCGGATATACCGGCCTGATGGCTGCTGGGCAGGTTGGTCCGGAACCGGATGAAGTTACCGCCCGCCGGCGCCAGGTGGCCGATGCGTTCGCGCCTGCGGGTGCGCTCGCAAGGTCGGTACCCGGCTTCGTAGCCAGGCCCTCCCAGCGCGATATGGCGCTGGCGGTTTTCGATGCCATCGTCGAGCGCGGTACCTTGGTGGCCGAGGCCGGGACGGGGACCGGAAAGACCTTTGCGTATCTGGTGCCCAGCCTGCTCGCCGGCGGCAAGGTGCTGCTCTCGGTGGGCACCAAGACGCTCCAGGACCAGGTATTCGACAAGGACCTGCGGACCGTCAGCCGCGCTTTGGGCGTCTCGGCCGACGCCGTGCTCCTTAAGGGCCGCCAGAACTACATCTGCCTGCATCGCCTGGAGCGGGCCATGGGCGACGGCTTGCACGACACGCGGGAGGCCGCCGGGCAACTGCGGATCATCGAACGCTTCGCCCGCGCCAGCGCGACCGGCGACCGCGCCGAAATGGCGGCCGTCCCCGAGACGTCGCCCATCTGGCACTCGGTTACGTCGACCCAAGACAACTGCCTGGGGGCCGAATGCCCACGGTTTGACCCCTGCTTCGTGTACCGGGCCAGGCGACGCGCCCTGGCGGCTCAGGTCGTCGTCGTCAATCACCACCTGTTTTTGGCCGACATGGTGCTGCGTGATGAGCGATTCGGGGAGTTGTTGCCCGCCGCCGATACCGTGGTGCTGGATGAAGCGCACCACCTTCCCCGCATTGGGGTTGAATTCTTCGGTGAAAGCTGGTCGCTCGCGCAGGTGGCCGACATCGCTTCCGACACGTTGGCCGCGGGCCTGCATGGAGCGCGTGACGGCGCGCCGTGGGTCGATCTGACACGCTCGCTGGCGCAGGCGGCGCGCGCGATTCTCGCCAGCCTGGCGCAAGCGGGCCTGGCACCCGGCGCGCGGATTGCATTGGAGCGCTTGACCGACCCCTCGGCGTTGGACACCAGCCTGGCCGTGCTCGAGCAGCGCGTTGATTTGCTCGGCGCGGCTTTGGAGCGCAACGCGGGGCGCGACCCCGAGCTCGACCTGATCGCCCCGCGCCTGCAGCGGTTGCGCGCGCTGGTGAGCGGCTGGCGCGCGTCGCGTGGGCCTGAAGAGGGAGCCGAGCCGGCCACCGACGGCGTCGTCCGCTGGCTCTCGGCATCCACCAGCGGAGCTCAGTTCCACGCCACCCCACTGTCGATCCGCGAGTCGTTCCGGCGTGCGCGCGACCGAACGGCGCAAGCGTGGATCCTGACCTCCGCCACGCTGACGGTTGCGTCGAGCTTCAACGCGTTCCTGGGCGAAATCGGCTTGAGCGCGACCACGCGCCGGTGGGACAGCCCCTTCGACTTTGATGCGCAGGCCCTGCTGTATCTGCCCGACCCGCTGCCGTCGCCGAATTCGGAGCACTTTGCCGAAGACGTTGCGGACGCCGCCTGGCCGGTGATCCGCGCCAGCGGCGGCCGGGCCTTCGTGCTGTGCGCCACGCTGAAGGCGGTCGAGCGCGTCGCGGCGCGCCTGCAGCACCACATGCTGCAGAGCGGGGCCGAGTTTCCGCTGCTGGTGCAAGGGCAGGGGACCCGGCGCAATCTGCTGCAAAGCTACCGGCGCGCAACCGGCGCGGTGCTGGTCGGTTCGATCAGCTTCTGGGAAGGTATCGACGTGCGGGGCGATGCGCTGTCGCTGGTCGTTATCGACAAGCTACCGTTCGCCCCGCCCGACGATCCGCTGGTGCAGGCGCGCATCCGGCACTTGCGCGCCGAGGGCCGTAATGCATTCTCGGAATTCCAGCTTCCTCAGGCCGTGACGCTGCTGAAGCAAGGCGCTGGGCGCCTGATCCGCGACGAGAAGGACCGGGGTGTGCTGATGATCCTGGACGGCCGATTGCTCAGCAAGTCCTACGGCAAGATCGTTCTGGCCAGCCTGCCGCCCTTCAGGCTGACGCGCGATCAGTTGGTCGCTTCCGGGTTCTTCGGCGCCCCTTTGGCTGCCACCGGCGCCGGATAGTTCAGCCGAAGCACGCGTTCGGCATCGGCCTGAAGTTCGGTTAAGCCAAGCGCCTGGTACGACTGGGCAATCAACAGCAACGCCTCCTGCTGGGCGCCCGACCCGGGAAAGTCGCGCAACGCACCTTGGGCGCGCTCGATCGCAGCCAGGTAGGCGCCTCGCCGGAAGTAGTAGTCGGCGACCCGCACCTCGTGGCCTGCCAGCGCATTCTGAAGGTAGGCAAGACGACGCGTGGCGTCCGGCGTGTAGCGGCTGTCAGGGAAACGGGCCACCAACTCCTTGAACGCCTCGAACGATTCACGCATGGCTTTCGGATCACGCTCGCTGACCTTGTAGCCGACCAGTCGGCCAATCAAAGCCGGTGGCTCGGTGAAGCTGATCAATCCCTTAAGGTAATAGACGTAGTCGATGCTCGGATGGCTCGGGTTCGTCTTCAGGAATCGCTCGATGGTATCGAGCGCATCGGCGCTCTCGTCCTGCTTGTAAAGCGCATACGCGATCTCGATCTGGCCCTGTTGGGCATAGCGTCCGAACGGGTAGCGGCTCTCCAGCTTCTCGAGCAGTTCCTTGGCGTGGTTCCAGTTGCCCGCCAGCAGCTCGGAGTGGGCTTCCTTGTACAGGCGCTCCGCATCCCACTTCGAGGTAGGATCCTTCTCGACTGAACTGCACGCGGCCAATGCCACCACGCCTGCCAGCGCAACGATGCGACGCAGGGCCCGCTTTGGTACGGCCGGTGCGCGGCCGTTGTGCATGAAAAGTTCCATGGGACCGGCGCATTATATCGACCAGCCGCAAGGGTCGACGCAGGCTTTGGAAGAAGAGGACGATTCTTACGGGCTCGATCCGCAGCCGTCAGGGCGCTTGCAGCTGACTGTGACGCCGGAGCACGGCGGCTGGCGGCTGGATCGCGCCATTGCGGCCAGTCTTCCGACCGTGTCACGCACCCGCATCCAAGGTTGGATCGAGCAGGGGGGCGCCCGCATCAACGCGTCGGTGGCCCGCGCGCGCGACCGGGTTGCCGCCGGCGATCGCCTCGAAATAGACGTGCAGGAACCGGCCGAGGCGGCGGCCTTCAAGCCGGAACCGATGCCGCTGGCGATCGTGTTCGAGGACGAGCTGCTGATCGTGATCGCCAAGCCGCCAGGACTGGTGGTACACCCGGGTGCGGGCAACTGGAGCGGAACGCTGCTCAATGGACTGCTGGCGCACGATCCGGCGCTCTCGGTGGTGCCGCGGGCCGGTATCGTGCATCGTCTCGACGCGGGCACGTCAGGCCTGATGGTGGTTGCCAAGACACTGGCGGCCCAGCTCGATCTGACCCGCCAGCTGCAGCAGCGCACGGTCCTTCGCGAGTACTGGGCCATCGTCACCGGCGAGGCGCCGATCAGCGGAACCATCGACGCGGCACTGGGGCGCGATCCACGCAATCCCTTGCGGTTCCGCACCAGCGGGCGCGCCGACGCGCGTGCGGCACGAACACACTATCGGCGCATCGCCCTGTCCGAGCGGGCGGCCGGACAGGTCGGAACCGTCTTGAGCTGGCTCGCGTGCCGTCTCGACACCGGCCGCACTCATCAGATCCGGGTGCATCTGGAATCGATCGGGCACCCGTTACTGGGGGACCCGGTGTACTCCAGGCACCGTCCCGCGGTCGGGGGTGTGGCGCTGGGTCTGAAGCGGCAGGCCCTGCACGCGTGCCGCCTGTCGCTCAGACACCCGGGCGACGGCAGCACGAAGTCGTGGTTTTGGCCACCGCCCGCCGATCTGGGCGAGCTGATGCAGGCGGTCGGATTCCGCGCCGACGAGGCGGTCGAGGCATTCGCGCCGGAGCGCGCGTCGTGAGCGACCCTGCTCCGCCCGCAAGCCAGGCGATGAGCGTGATCCCCGCCGATTGGATCGTTCCCGACTGGCCTGCGCCGGACGCGGTCCGGGCCTTCATCACCACGAGGTCCGGGGGAGCGTCGGAACGGGTCGAACGCAATCGCGCCTGGTTGAACGCGTACCTGCCGTCGCAGCCGCGCTGGCTGGCGTTGCAGCATGGCATCGAGGTCGTTGCCGCGGAGGCGGTCGGATCCGAGGCGCCGGCGGCCGACGCCGCGACGGCCATCACACCCGGGGTCGTGTGTTGTGTGACGGTGGCTGACTGCCTGCCGGTGTTGTTGGCGGATCGATCCGGCTCGGTGGTGGCCGCGGCGCACGCCGGCTGGCGCGGCCTGGCGGCCGGCGTCATCCAGGCGACCGTCATCGCCATGCGTCGCCGCACGCCGCGCATCGGGACCATCGACGCCTTTCTGGGACCTTCGATCGGACCCGCCGCGTTCGAAGTCGGTGCCGAGGTTTTGAGCGCAATGAGCGCCATGCTGCCTGAAGCTGAGGCTGCCTTCACCCGGCGGGCAGGCGGAAAATTCCTCGCGGACCTGCCCGCGCTGGCGAGGCAGGCGCTGGCCCAGGTGGGAGTCGACTCGGTCTTCGGTGGACGATGGTGCACCTTCAGCGATCCTGCAAGGTTCTACAGCTATCGACGGGATCGAGTCACCGGCCGCCATGCCGCCGTCATCTGGCTGCAGCCCGGTGGCGGAGGCGTTTGACACCGGCACATGGGCATCGCCACAATGGGAGGCAACGAGGGCAGAAGGGTTGGCGGCCTGCTGGGTCTATCCACCAAGCGCAGCCACTTCAAAAAATGACAATCGAGAAGCGGCCGAACGAGCACGGAGCCGAAGCCCCGCCGGTTGGCGATGAGTTCGGTTTGGCCTCGTGGATGCGTTGGTGGACGCAAAGCGCGCCGGCGCCAGCTGCGTTGCCCGGGCTGGCGATCTCGCCGCAGCGCCTGGTCGAGCTGCAGCAGGGCTACTTCAGGGCGATGACGGAGATCTGGAACAATTTCGTCGCGCATCCGGACCGCGCCGCTGCTCCGATCCGCGACTCGCGCTTTTGCGATCCAGCCTGGCAGGAAAATTCGCTGGCCTCGTTTGCGGCGCGCACCTACCTGGTCAACGCGGAGTTCATGAACGAGTTGGCCGCCAATATCGAGGCC
>DATBCI010000459.1:0-2374 GCA_036270555.1 Burkholderiaceae bacterium | reverse complement strand
GGAGTCCGAATTGACCACCCGCACCTGGACCCGCTTGAAGAAGGGGTTCGGCGTCGACTGGATCGACTGCTCGCACACGAAAGGCAAACCCCCCTGCTCGCAGTCCTGGCGGTTCTCGCCGACCACCATCAGCTGCGCGCCGCCGAGGCGCAGCTCCTGGATCCGATTCTCGGCCGCCAGCACCGCGAGCAGCTTGGCGCGCACGTCGCGCGCGCTGTTGGTGAGCGACGTGGCCCCGCGCCCCGCGGACAGCAGAACGACCCCGATCACCACCATCGCGACCAGCACCTCGAGCAAGGTAAAACCGCCGCCCGTTCGTTCAAGGATTCGCGACCCGGCCAATTCCGTTCTCGTCGAAGTCGATTGTCACGTTCGCGGTGCCATCGGCGAGCTGGATCTTCCAGCGTGGCTGCACCCATTCGCGCGCGATCGGCAGGCGCAGCGCCGGCGCATCGCGGCTCAGCAACGCCTGCGGTAACTGACCCTCGCGCGAAATCGCCAACAGCGTCAGTGGCCGCCGCCACGTTCGCTCGTGCAACAGGTCGTCGTCGCTCAGCAATTGGCGCTCGCCGCCGGCCTCGCTGACGAATCGATAGCCGTTCAGATCGCCCTCCCAGGAAATCGGCTGCTGGCGAATTCGAGCCTCATCGCTGGCCAGCGACAACACCAGCCCGAGCCGCTCCGCCTGTTCGATCAGCGACTGGCGCGGATCGGGCGTGGCGCTGATCGAGATCACCGAACTGACGACCGCGATCAGTATCAGAACAACCAACAACTCGAGCAAGGTGAAGCCATGCTGCCCGATTGCTTTCGAACCTGACACGTCACGCACGAGGTGCCGCAATCACGTCTACTGGGTCCAGCTCCCGATGTCAGCGTCTGGCCCGTCACCGCCGGGTTGGCCGTCACGACCAAAACTCATCACGTCGACCTCGCCGTGCAAGCCGGGGTTCAGGTACTGATAGTCATTGCCCCATGGATCCTTGCGCACGGTGGGCGAGTCAAGGTATCCGCCGGACTTCCAGTTGCTCGGGATCGGGTCCACCGTTGGCTTTTCGACCAGCGCCCGCAGGCCTTGTTCCGTCGACGGGTATCGACCGTTGTCGAGCCGGTAAAGTTTCAGCGCGTTCATCAGCGTGGCGAGGTCCTGCCGCGCAGCGGCGATCCGGGCATCGTCCGTACGGCCGACCACGCGGGGCACGATCAAGGCAGCCATGATGGCCATGATCGTGATCACCACGATGATTTCGATCAGCGTGAAGCCGCGCATGCTGCGAAGGCGCCCAATGCCCACATTTCTCGTCGGACTCATCAAAGGGGGCTCATGTTCCAGTTCAACTGCCGGATGCGAACGGAAATTGTTGAAACGCCAGGGCTTTTTGCGGTGTCCGGCCTGAGCGCCGCATAATACCGTGGCGGCGCGCCTCAAGTGCGCGCCCGGCCGCGCGGAAAATGCTGTCCAACCTGGGTCAACTGCTGATTCATTTCGTCGGAGCCGCTCTGGCCTGCGCCCAGCTTGCGTACTGGGCAATCCGGCTGCTGACGCCTCCTCCGGCCCCTGCGCCAGCGCCGGTGCAGGCATTGGCCGTGCATGAGCCGGATCCCGTGCTGGTCGCGCGGGCCTTTGGCCAGGTGGAGCTGGGGGCTCCGGCCGCAATCGCCAATATCCAGCTGGCCGGTGTTTATGCGGCAGGGCGCGATTCAGCGGCCGTGTTCATCGTCGGTGACCGGCCGGCCAGAGCGGTCCGGATCGGTGAAGAGGTTGCGCCCGGTTCGAAGCTGGTCGAGGTCGACTCGGAGAGCGCGACGCTGGAAGCGGGCGGCGTGCGTCACCAGTTGCGGGTGCCCAATCCGCCGGCGGTCGCTTCCAACGGCCCGGCGGGCTCGCACGCTGCCGGTTTCGAGCAGCACGGCAACGTGTTGACGGCGCCGATGGTCGAGACGGCCCCGACGACGCGTCCCGTGAACGGCCGGTCGCCGGGATTCATGCCGGCGCCGCCTCGTCTGGAAACACGCGCCGAGCCGGGGCCGGGGATGCCCGGGCACCACGACATGGTCGGCATGCCGACCGTGCAATAGGGATCAGCTCGAAGCGGCTGGCGCGGCGAGCTGGCGATCGCCCGGCTGCACCACGTCGGACGGGTAGGGCGGCAGAGGCAGCAACTGCTCGTAGATCGGCGTGAAATCCTGCGCCGTCTCCTGGAACAGTTGCCCGAAGCCGTCGATCACGAAATAGGTTTTCTGAAAATCGTCGATCTCGTAGCGCGTTCGAAGAACGCGGCGCAGGTCGAAGCCGATCCTGAGCGGGCTCGGGTCGACCAGAGCCCGCGTCAGCTCTCCAGGCGAAGACAGGATGCCGGCGCCGTACACGCGC
>DATBCI010000458.1:0-3278 GCA_036270555.1 Burkholderiaceae bacterium | reverse complement strand
TTGGTCGTTACCAGCGTGTCGAATCGCCAAGGGTCGAGCACCAGTCTCATCGCGCAGGCGTCGATGATCACGGTGTCCATCTCGATCCGGTCCTTGTACTTTCGCTCGTATACCTGCTGCGCTGTTTCCAGGAAAATCCCCGTCAGCGCCTTCATGATGTTGGCCTTGTGCACGACGGTCACCTTGCGGCGTCCCGTGGCAACCGCGTGCTCGAAGGCGAACTCGAGCAGGCGGCGGCTTCCCTGACGCGTGTTCACGCCGGTGGCCATGGCGACCGCGTGCGGATCGTCGTCGATCTGGATGAAGTGCTCGTAGCCGGTGTAAAGGCCTTCGATGTTCTCGCGCACGACGACCAGATCGATGTGGTCATAGCGGCCGCCCGGGATCAGCGTTCTGACCGGACGCAGGTTCGCGTACAGCTTGAACTCCTCGCGCAGCCGTACGTTCGATGACCGGTAACCGCCCCCCGAGGGCGTCTCCAGAGGCCCTTTCAGTGCCAACCGGGTGCGTCGAATGCTCTGCAGCGTTTGCGACGGCAGCGGATCGCCCGCCGCCTTCACGCCCTCAAGCCCTGCGACCTGGCGATCCCACTCGAAGGGTGCTTGCAGCGCCTCGAGCGCGGCCAGGGTGGCTTCGACGATTTCCGGGCCAATGCCGTCGCCCAGGATCAGTGTTGCAGCAATCTTTTGCATCGGCAGTCCGCCCCGTTTGGTTTGATCTGTTCTGGTCGATCACGCTACCGCCAGGTGCCCGAGGATTTCGAAGCTCTCCAAGGGCTTGGGGCGCGCGATTCCGAAGCCCTGCCCGTAGTCGACTCCGAGCTGGCGCAGCGCTTCCAGCGTCTCGACGTCCTCGACGTACTCCGCGATGGTCTTGATTCCCAGCGCGTGGCCGATCTCGTTGGTCGCCTTGACGATCGCCAGGCTCACCGGGTCGCGCACGATGTCCTTGACGAAGGTGCCGTCGATCTTCAGGAAATCGACCGGCAGGTGCTTCAGGTAGGCGAACGAAGCCAAGCCGGTCCCGAAGTCATCCAGCGCGAAGCGGCAACCGCGGGCCCGCAATTCGCTGATCAGGCGAAGCGCACGGTTCATGTTGGCGATGGTCGCGGTTTCCGTGATCTCGAAGCATACGAGCCGGGGCGAGACCCCGTATTCGGCCAGCTTACCCAGTATGTAGTGGAGCAAATGCTCATCGGTCAGCGAGGCGCCGGACAGATTGATGCAGCACGTGCGCAGATGATGCGCGCCCTCGGGTAGGCCACCGAGGAACCGCAACACGCTGTCGATGACCCACCGGTCGACCGAAGGCATCAGATTGTAGCGCTCGGCCGCCGGGATGAACGCATCGGGAGCGATGCTGGCGCCTTTTTCATCGACCATCGACACCAGCATTTCGAGGTGCTCGATCGGCCCCGGGTGCGCGGAGAGCGCCACGATCGGCTGATAGCGCAGGCGAAAGCGTCGATCGTCGAGGGCGCGCGTGATCCGGTTGACCCAACCCATTTCGGTGCGCCGCCGCCGCAGCTCCTCGTTCTCCGGCCGGTAGACCTGGACCTGATTGCGACCGGAATCCTTGGCCGCGTAGCAGGCCGCGTCAGCCGCCGACAGCACGGTCGCCAGGGGCACCGCGTCGCCGTCGATCGGAACCACGCCGATCGACGCGCCGACCGTGAAGACCCGCGAATCCCAGAAGAAGCGGAAGGTGGCCACGGTTGCGCGCAGCTTCTCCGCGACCTGGCACGCCTGCTCCGGGTCGCATCCGATCAGGAGCACCCCGAATTCGTCACCCCCCAGCCGCGCCAGCACGTCGCCCTTGCGCAGCGTGGTCTGAAGCAGGTGCGCCAGCTGGCGCAGCAATTGATCGCCCGCCGAGTGTCCGCAAGTGTCGTTGACGATCTTGAATTGATCCAGGTCGATGTACATCACCGCATGTTGAGCGGCGCCGGATGCGCGATCGGCCAGAACTTCGCTGAGGCGCTGGTGGAAATATTCCCGGTTCGGCAGCGCAGTCAGCGAGTCGTGGTAGGCCAGGTGCATCATGAAGCGCTCGGCGCGCCGGCTGGCAAGCAGGTGGCGCACGCGCTGGCGAAGCACGGGCAGCAGGATCGGCTTGGTGATGTAGTCGCTCGCCCCGCAGACCAGGGCCCGCTGGATCGAGGCGTCGTCGTCGAGCGAAGTGATCATCAGCACCGGAGTTGCCTTATAGCGTTCCAGGGTCCTGATCTGGGCGCAGGCGTCCACCCCGTCGAGCTCCGGCATGATGAAGTCGAGCAGGATCAGGTCGGCCGCAACCGACTGGCACAGGCGCACGGCCTCGGCGCCCGTCTCGGCAGCCACCACCCGGTAGCCCTCGCGCTCCATCACCCGACGCAGCAGCACGCGGGTCGCCTTGTCGTCGTCCGCGATCAGGATCAGCGGCAGATCGTCGCCGGAGTCGCGGTCCGGAAGCACTTCCGGCATGCTGCTTCCGTCCATCTTCAGCCGACCTCCGCCTGCGCGCACAATGCACGAAGCTCGGGCAGCATCTGGCCAAGCTCCTCACGCAGCCTTGCAAAGGTTTGCGGAGCCGTTTCGGTCGAGTTGTCGCGTCCACATCGCTCGAGCTCGAACGCTGTCTTGTAAGCGGCGCCCGTACTGAAAGTGGCGACCGACCCTTTCAGGGTGTGCGCCGCGCGGCGCAGCGCCTTGGCATCGTTGGCGCGCACGGCAACCTCGACCGCACCGACCGTCTCATCACAAGCCTCGAGGAAGGCAACGATCACCTCCCTCAGAAGCTCTTCGTCTCCACCCATCTTCAGCAGGGCAGCCTCCCTGCTGAAAGCGCCGGCCTGCGCGTCCTGCGCCGGGTCGGCATCCTCCAAGGCAGCATCCTTGCTGACCGTCCCATTGGCCGCTTTCGAGGCTGCGGCCACGAGCGCACCCGGGCCACGGGCGCCGCCTGCGCGAGGCTTCCGCTGCGGGACCCGGCTCAACGCCTCGATCAAGCGCTCGATCTGGATCGGCTTCGAGACGTAATCGTCCATTCCGCCCGCCAGGCACGCTTCGCGGTCGCCCAGCATCGCGTTGGCGGTCATTGCGATGATGTGCAGGTGGCCGCCTTCGGCCGCCTCACGCGCCCGGATTGCGGCCGTCGCTTCCAGTCCGCTCATATTCGGCATCTGCACGTCCATCAGCACAGCGTCGAAGTCGGACTCGCGCAGCAACGACAGGACCTCCGTGCCGTCGTTGGCCAGCGACACCTCATGCCCGAGCTTCTGCAACACGCGCAACGCGTAT
>DATBCI010000457.1:0-7420 GCA_036270555.1 Burkholderiaceae bacterium | reverse complement strand
TCACCAAGACGCTCTATGTTGCAGCCGTAGACTGGTGCGGCATGTTCACCCGAACGGCCGACAAGCCGGAGTTCACGCCGTACGCGCACTACTACGGCGGTGCCGTCGTGCCGGATCCCAAGGAGCAGGCGAAAGGTTGGTTGACAGCGGTTGACGCTGAAACGGGCAAGGTGCGCTGGAAGGAACAATGGCCGACGCCGCTGGTGGCAGCGGTCACGGCGACCTCCGGTGGCCTACTCTTCACCGGCGATCTGGACAACAATTTTCTCGCGCTCGACGCAAGCAATGGCAAGACGCTGTACCGCTTCAATACCGGTGGAACCGTGGGTGGTGGGGTGCTGACCTACGAGCTCGACGGCAAGCAGTACGTGGCGACGACCTCGGGCGTGGTCTCGGGTTTCTTCGGCGGCTCGGGAACCTCCTCGATCGTCATATTCGCGCTCCACTAGCTCCTAGGGAATGATTGCCATGAGCCAGGACATCACCGCGCTCGTCGCCGATGGGCCGCTTTCGAGGATAGACAGGCTGGACGGGAGCGTCACGGTGAGGACGGCAAGCTCGCGCGCATGATCGGCCCGATGGTCGAAAAGCTCGACCTCAAGGCTCATCTCCAGTGCCTGCTCGACGGCGCCCGCGCGGCGGGCGTGAAGATCTTCTTCGCGCCGCACGGCGTGGACGAGCCCAGCTTCGACGATGTCCTTCATGCCCATCCGCGCTTTCAGTTCGGGCTGGACAACCATATGCCAGTCCCAACCTCGTGAGAGTCTCGACGTTGGCGCTTTGATGTACGCTACAAGGCGCGGGCTCATCGCGTCCTGGCAGGCAAACAACGACCGATAACACGCATGGCCGAGGCTCAACCGCAGAGCGTGGTGCAGCGCATTCCCGGCGTGATGTGGCGCCTCGGCGCCTTCCTGCTCGCGGCGGGAATCGCGGTCGTGATCGCGTTGGGGTGGTCGCGCTGGGAAGGCAAGGCGACCGACCAGGCCACCGACGACGCCTACCTGCAGTCGGACGTGATGCCGATCAGCTCGAAGGTGCCCGGTTACCTGCGCGATGTTCCGGTCCAGGACTACCAACGGGTGCAAGCCGGCCAGTTGGTGGCGCAGGTGGAAGACAGCGACTACCGCGCCGCGGTGGCGCAGAGCACCGCAAACGTGGCGGCGGCCGAGGCGCAGGTGCAGGTGCTGACCGCGCAGAAGGAGCTGCAGGGCGCCAACGTGAGTGCGGCGCGCGCCGTGGTTGACGCGACCTCGGTCCAGCTCGATCAAGCCGGCAAGGACGTCTCGCGCCAGCATGCGCTGCTCGAAAGCGGCTCCGGGTCGCAGGACGGCACCGAGCACGCCCAGACGCAGCACGCCGAGCTGCAGGCGCGACTGGCCCAGAACCGCGCCCAGGCCGAAGCATCGGCACGGCAGCTTCAGGTTCTCACCGCGCAGCTGGCGCAGGCGCGCGCGACGTTGGCTGCGCAGGAGGCGGCCTTGAAGCTCGCGACGATCAATCTGGACTACACGCAGATCCGGGCGCCACAAGATGGGGTGATCGCGCAGCGGCAGGTGCGCCCCGGGCAATACATCGGCGTCGGGGGCCAGGTCACCACGCTGACTCCGCTGCCGAAAGTGTGGGTCATCGCGAACTATCGCGAAACGCAGATGACCCGCGTCCGGGCCGGGCAGCCGGCCAAGGTCACGGTGGACGCCTATCCGGGCCACACGATGAAGGGGCACGTGATCGCGATCGCCCCGGCGTCGGGCTCCCAGTTCGCGCTGCTGCCGCCCGACAACTCGACCGGAAATTTCACGAAGGTCGTGCAGCGCATCCCGGTGAAGATCGTGATCGACGACTCCGATGGCCTGGTGGACCGCCTGCGCCCGGGGATGTCGGTCATCGCGACTATCGACACCCGGCGGGAAGGCCCGACGGCGACCGGGGAGGCGAAGTGACCACCGCGGGCACCGCGGAACCCGGCGCCCCGCCACTGCCCGCAGCACCGGCGCCCGCCACGACCCAGCTTCCGGTCCAGGCCACGGGACTGCCCTGGCTCGGGATGACCGCGGTGCTGATGGGAACGTTCATCTCGACGCTGACCGGACGCTTCTCGACCTTCGCACTGGCCGACATGCGCGGCGCGCTGCACGTGGGCTTTGACGAGGGTGCGTGGATCACGACGGCACAGACCGTGGCGCAGATGCTGATCGCCCCGATCGCCGTCTGGGTGGGCAGCATCTTCGGCTCGCGCCAGATCCTGATCGCCTCGAGCCTGTCGTTCGCAGTTGTCTCGCTGCTGACGCCGTTCGCGCCGGACCTGGGCGCCTTCCTGACACTGCAGTTCGTGGGCGGGCTCGCATCGGGCTGCTTCATTCCCCTGACGCTGAGCTTCATCCTGCGCGTGACGCCGTTGAAGCTGTGGGCCTACGCGGTCGTCGTGTACGCGCTGAACCTTGAGCTGTCGCTGAACATCTCGGCGTCGCTCGAGGGATGGTATTCGGACCACTGGTCGTGGCACTGGATCTTCTGGCAGAACGTCCCGCTCGCGCTGGTGATGGCGGTGTGTGTTCATTTCGGAACCCAGCGCATGCCGCCGCTGCCGACCCCGATCCGCAACGACCTGTTCGGCGTGGTCAGCATCAGCGTGGGACTGGCGCTGATCTACGCGGCGCTTGACCAGGGAAACCGCCTGGACTGGCTGAACTCGGGCCTGATCGTCGGCCTGCTGATTAGCGGCTTCGTGCTGCTGGCGGCGTTCGTCGTGCACGAGTTGATCACGCCGCACCCCTGGGTGGACCTCAAGCTGTTCGTGCAGGGCCCACTGCCCTTCCTGCTGCTGATGATCTCGCTGCTGCGGCTGACGATCCTGTCGACCGCCTTCCTGATACCCCAGTACCTCGGCGCGGTGCGCGGCTTCCGCTCGCTCGAGGTCGGCCATACGCTGATCTGGATTGCGATTCCCCAACTGGCGATCTGCCCGGTCTCGGCGTTCCTGCTGACCCGCACCGATCCGCGCATCGCGCCCACGATCGGTCTGATCGGCATCGGCTGCGCCTGCCTGATGGTGGCCACCGGCCTGACACCGTCCTGGGGTTCCGAGGAGTTCCTGCCATCGCAGCTGCTGCAGGCACTCGGGCAGAGCCTGGCGCTGTCAGGAATCGTCTTCTTCGCGGTGCTGCACCTGAGGCCGGAATACATCCTGACGTTCGGGGCGATGCTCCAGATCGCCCGGCTGATGGGCGGGGAGGTCGGGCAGGCCTTCGTCTCGACGTTCTCGCGGATGCGCGAGCAGCGCGCCTCCAACCTGCTGGGGTCGCACCTGCAGGCAGGCACCAGCGAAGTCGTCCATCGCTTGCAAGCCTATGTGGGCGCCGTCTCGCGCGACGGCGTTGCGGATGCTGCCTCCGGCACCGCGGTGCTGGGCCGATTGGTGCGCGCGCTGGCCACCACGCAAGGCGTGATCGACACCTATGTCGTGATCGCGGCACTGGCCGCCTGCGGCCTCGTGATCCTCGTGTTGCTCGATCCGCCGGAACGCGGCCCCGCGTCCCACCGGCCCCTGTTCGCACGCCTGCGGGGGATCGCCGCGTGAGGGCCGCCGTGCGCAACGCCTTCTGGGCGGCGCTGTCGATGTTGCTGGCCGCGTGCGCGGTCGGCCCCGAATACAAGGCACCGGCGCCTCCGCCGCACGCGCAGGATCCGCTGGTGTCGACCCCCTCGGAAGTGACGAGCACGGAGCCGTTGCCCGACGACTGGTGGCGCCTGTACCAGGACGCGACGCTGGACAGCCTGGTGGCCGAGGCCTTCGCCGCCAACACCGACTTGAAGGTGGCCGAGGCCAATCTGGGAGGCGCCCGCGCGATCCTGCTGGCAGCACAATCGGCCAGGCTGCCTGCCACGGCGGTCTCGGCGGGAGTCGAGTACGGCCGCAGCCCGGTCACCGACGAGATCCTCGAGCTCACGGGCCGACGTCCGGTGACGCTCTGGGTCTACGACGCGCTGTTCGACGTGAGCTACGAGGTGGACCTGTTCGGGCACGTGAAGCGCTCGATCGAGTCAGCGCAGGCGGGCACCGAATTCGCGCGGGCGCAGCGCGACGCGCTCCGAGTGACGGTCGCAGCTGAAACCGCCAGATCGTACGGCCAGCTGTGCGCCCTCGACGAACAGCTCGCGGTGGCGCACCACTCGCTCGAAGTAGTGACGCACGAAAGCGAAATCACCGCCAAGCGACGCGAGGCCGGTGGCGGTTCGGAGTACGACGTGGTCCGGTCGCAGACGCTGGTCGAGGAGGTGCGCGCCGGCATCCCGCCGCTGGAGGGGCAACGCCGCGCTGCGCAGTTCCAGATCGCGGCGTTGCTCGGGCGCACGCCCTCGGATCTGCCCGGGGGGCTCGAGGACTGCGAGCGCCCGCCCCAGTTGAAGGACCTGCTTCCGGCCGGCGATGGCGTGTCGCTGCTCAAGCGCCGCCCCGACATCCGCGCCGCCGACCGCCGCCTGGCCGCCGCGGTGGCGCAGATCGGCGTGACCACGGCGGAGCTTTACCCGCGCATCACGATGGGGGGCTTCTTCGGAAGCGTGAGCTCCGAGTTCTCGGAGCTCGGCACAGCGCGCGGAATGGCCTGGGGAGTCGGCCCCTCGATCGCCTGGACGTTCCCCAACCAGTCCGGTCCGCGGGCGCGCGTGATGCAGGCGCAGGCCAGCGCGGCGGCCGCATTGTCGGAGTTCGACTCCGTCGTGCTGACCGCGCTGAAGGAGACCGCCCAGGCGCTTTCGACCTATGCCTCAGAAACGAGACACCGTGCGGCGCTGCTGTCCGCGCAGGCCAAGGCGCGAAGAGCGTACGAGCTGGCGCAGTTCCAGTTCGACGCCGGCGCCGCCAGCCACCTGGATGTGCTCAGCAGCGAAGAACGCCTGGTATCCGCCGATTCCGCCGTGGCGCTGTCGGATGCAGCGATCGTGCAGGACCAGGTCGCAGTGTTCAAGGCGCTGGGCGGTGGGTGGCGCGGTGAGCAGACGCGGGCGGGAGCGGAGCCTACGCGCGAATGACGCGGGTTGCACCAGACGCTTCGCCTGCCCGGAACGCTTCACGGCGCCGTGGACCAGTGCTTAGACTCGACAACAGGCGCCAAGCGGACCCTCACTTCCGGATGCGCCCGCGCCTTAGACCCGTCGCAAGGTCAGCTCTATACGCCCCTGGACCTTGTCAGGGTGTACCCGTTTCCGAAGGCTGGCGACAGGGCTGGCCAGTGCACCGGGATCATCGGTAACCCGCACAGGGTTGGCGTCCCCTTGGGTTGCCAGGCGACGCACCGCGGCTTCCGCTTCAACCTGCCGAAGTTGCCTTCATCTGCGGTTCGCCAGTCTATGCGGCCAACTCTGGCAGCAACAACATCGGCGTAACTCGGAAAGCAACAACGTAACCGTCATTAATGGCGAGTAGATTTTGGTTCGCGATGCGCTGGAAGAGCGGCCCGCATCGCTACACCTGTTGCTTCAACGTATGACTCTTTCATTCACAACACATTGCCGGTTTGAGCCGGCCCACAGGAGAATCGCCATGAAGCGAATCTCGAGGCTCGGGTTGGCCATAGCAGCGCTCGCACTTCTCGTCTCTCGAACCGCGAGCGCTGCTCCGCAGCCGGCCGCGCCCGCCTGCCGTCTCGCGGGGCCCATCCAGCACGTGATCTTCATCGTCTTCGACAACGTCCACTTCCGTCGAGACAACCCGGATGTCCCGTCGGACTTGGAGCAGATGCCGCACCTGCTCGACTTCCTCACGCGCAACGGGACGCTCGACGTCAACCACCACACGCCGCTGATCGCGCACACAGCGACGGACATCCTGACCGCGCTCTCGGGTCTGTACCCCGACCGCCATGGAATGGGCGTGTCGAACACGTTCAGGTTCTTCAACCCGGATGGCACGAGCGATCCGGCGCTCTCGTTCGCTTACTGGACGGCCCCCATCTTCGACTTCGTCACTGCGACGCCGTTCGACGCGTCGCCGACGATGGTCACGCGCGCAGGCAAGATTGCGCCTGCCCCGTGGGTCGCGTACACGCGGGCAGGCTGCGACTTCGGCGCGGCGGGAACTGCGAACATCGAACTGGAGAACCTCGCTGTCGACATCCCCAGCTTCTTCGGCCCCGGCTCGCCGCAAGCCGCCGAGGTTGCGGCCGACCCCGCCCAGGCGACCGCCGACTTCATCGGCGTGGCCGTCCACTGTGCGAAGGGCTCTGCGCTCTGCGGGACCGGCTCCGTCGAAGACAACTTGCCCGACGAGCCCGGCGGCTACATCGGATTCCGGGCGCTTATGGGACACAAGTATGTCGCCCCGGCGATTTCGTCGGCGCCGCTCACGGACCTCAACGACAGCGTCATCTCGGATGGCCTTGGCCACGTCGGCTTCCCGGGGTTCAACGGGATGGTCGCGCCGGTGACGCTGGGGTACATCGCGGCGATGCAGGAGGCCGGCGTCCCGATCACGACCGGCTACATCTCCGCCGCGCACGAGGACTCGATCAATGGCCCGATCTGGGGGCCAGGAGAAGCTGCGTACGTGGCGCACCTCAAGTTCTATGACGACGCGTTCGCCACGTTCTTCGCGCGCCTGGCGAAGGACGGCATCACCCCCGACAACACGGTGTTCGTCGTGGCGGCCGACGAGAACGATCACTTCGCCGGCAGCGCGCCCAGCCCCGCCAACTGCGACGGCATCCATACTCCTTGCACCTACGCGAGGACCGGCCAGGTCACCGTGAGCTTGCCGGGGCTGCTTGCCGAACAGGGCGTGACGACGCCCTTCGACGTTGCGACCTCGCTCGCGCTGTATGTGCAGGGCAATCCTGGACCGCTCGATCCCACGACCCGCGCGCTCGAGCGCACCACGGCGCGCCTCACCATCACCAGTCCGTACAGCGGTCGGACCGAGAGCGTCGCCCACTACTTCGCCGATCGAACCGAGATGGCCCTGCTGCACATGACCACCGCCGACGCGCTGCGCACGCCGACCCTCACCGTGCTCACGACGCCCGAGATCGCGCTCACGACCGATTCGGCAACCTGCACGGGGCAAGCGTGCGTGGGCATCGACAACACCGAGGTCTGGGTGCACGGCAACCTCGCCCCGGAGATCAACGGCAACTGGTTCGGCATCGTGGGGCCGGGCGTCAAGAGGCTCGGCATCGAAGACGGGGTCTGGAGCGATCACACCGACATCCGCCCGACGATGCTCGCGGTCCTCGGACTCACCGACGACTTCGAGCACCAAGGACGCGTCGTCTCCGAATTCCTCGAGGAGCGGGTGGAACCGGCCTCGGCGCGGCGCCTTGAGAATCCGCTCCAGCGGCTGGGCGCCGTCTACAAGCAGCTCAATGCCCCCGTGGGCGAGTTCGCGCTCGCGACCCTGCGCGCCACCACACGTGCCGTCGGC
>DATBCI010000456.1:0-7385 GCA_036270555.1 Burkholderiaceae bacterium | reverse complement strand
ATCACTTGGTCTCGAACCGGTAAACCGCCAGCTTGGATCGCAACCCCGGCAGCACGTTGACCGGCCGGCCGTTCGTCAGCAACGCGCGTCCTGTGATCAGCAAGCCGAGGCGGCCCGCCAGGATCTCGAAATCCTTCGGCGTGCACAGGTGCACATTGGGCGTGTCATACCACTGATAGGGCATCTGGGGCGAGACCGGCATGCGACCGGCGATGAGCGACGCCAGATGGCGCCAATGGCCGAAGTTGGGAAAGCTCACGATGCCCTGCCGACCCACGCGCGCCATTTCGCGCAGCACGGCCTCGGTCTCGTGCATTGCCTGCAGCGTTTGCGACAGCACGACCGTGTCGAACATCCGGTCCGGGAACATTCGCAGCCCGGATTCGAGGTCGGCCTGGATGACGGACAGACCCCGCCGGACGCACTGCAGGATCAAGTCATCGGCGATCTCGACGCCGTACACGCGTGCCGCGCGCGAGTCGCGCAGGTAGGCCATCAGTGCGCCGTCGCCGCAGCCGAGGTCCAGCACGTGCGCGCCGTCGTCGATCCAGGCCGCGATCTGGCGCAGGTCGTCCCGCAGAGATGGCACCCGCGCTGCCGGCACTGCGGGCGCAGTTTCCGGGCCGGTCTGCGCCAGCGCGCTCATGACGGGGCGAGCTCCTGCGCGATGTTGTCGTAATAAGCCGCGATCAGTCGGTGGTAACGGGCATCGTCCAGCAGGAACGCATCATGGCCATGCGGCGCATCGATCTCGGCGTACGCCACTTCGCGGCTGCTGACCACCAGCGCCTCGACGATCTCGCGGGTGCGCGCCGGCGCGAAGCGCCAGTCGGTCGTGAACGACACCAGCAGGAACCGGGCCTGCGCCGGTGCCAGGGCCTGCACCAGGTCCCCGCCGTATTGCCGTGCCGGGTCGAAGTAGTCGAGTGCGCGCGTGATCAGCAGGTAGGTATTGGCGTCGAAGTACTCGGAGAACTTGTCGCCCTGGTAGCGCAGGTAGGACTCGACCTCGAACTCGGCGCCGAAGCCGAATGCATAGTCGGGTGTGCGCAGGCTGCGCCCGAATTTCTCGGCCATCGCGTCATCCGACAGGTACGTGATGTGCCCGATCATCCGGGCCACCCGCAGGCCGGCCTTCGGTATGACGCCCTTCGAGTAGTAGTCGCCGCCGTGAAAATCCGGGTCGCTGCGAATCGCAGCGCGCGCGACGTCGTTGAAAGCGATGTTTTGGGCCGACAGGCGGGGCGCGATCGCGATCGCCACACAGTGGCCAATGCGCTGCGGATACCGGATGGTCCACGACAGCGCCTGCATTGCGCCGAGCGAGCCACCCATCACCGCGGCGAAGCGCTGGATGCCAAGGCGATCGGCCAGGCGCGCCTGCGCGTCGACCCAATCCTCGACGGTCACCACCGGGAATGAGGCGCCATACGGAAGGCCGGTGGCGGGGTTGATCGACATCGGGCCGGTCGACCCGAAGCACGAACCCAGGTTGTTGACGCCGATCACGAAGAATCGGCGAGTGTCGACCGGCCGCCCCGGGCCGACCATGTTGTCCCACCAGCCGACCTGCTCGGGCCGGTCGGCGGTGCGACCCGCGACGTGGTGCGACGCGTTCAGCGCGTGGCAGACCAGGACTGCGTTGTCGCGCGCGGCGTTCAGCGTGCCGTACGTTTCGTAGCGAAGCTCGTAGTCGCAGATGCGCGCACCGCTCGACAGTTCGAGCGGCTCTTCGAACCGCATCGACTGGGGGGTGACCAAGCCGACCGAGCCGACCGAGCCGGAGCGCACGGCGGCTCAGGGGCTCAGCTGAGCCACCGCGGGCGCCGTCGGCAACGGCGGCCGCGATGCGGCCCGCCCGTTGGCGCTGCCGCGCTCGATCGCGCGCCGGATTTCGATCGGATCGTGCGAACGCAGTACGCGCCCGGCCAGACGGGCCGCGGTGCGCGTCGACAGTTCGAACAGGCGCTGCTTGACGGTCAACAACTGGGACGGGTTCATCGAGAACTGGCGCAACCCCATGCCAAGCAGCAATTCGGTCAGAACGACGTCTCCTGCCATCTCGCCGCACACCGACACGGGAACACGAGCCCGATCGCCGGTGCGGATCGTCTTATGGATCAGGCTCAGCACGGCCGGGTGCAGGTGATCGTACAGGTGCGCGACCGCCGAGTCGTTGCGGTCGATTGCCAACGTGTACTGGATCAGGTCGTTGGTCCCGAGCGAAAGGAACTTCAAGCGGGACACGAATGCCGGAAGCGTCAGCGCGGCGGCCGGTACTTCGATCATTCCTCCGACCGCAACGCGCGCATCGAACTTCTGGCGCCTGTCCTTCAACTGCTCCTTCGCGCGCGTCACGAACGCCAGCGCTTCCTCGATCTCGTGAACGTGCGCCAGCATCGGGACCAGGATGCGGACCGTGCCCTGGCTGGAAGCGCGCAGGATCGCGCGCAACTGCGTCAGAAACAATTCGGGGAACGCCAGACAGTAGCGGATCGCGCGCAGGCCAAGGGCCGGATTCGGCTCCTCGACCCCGTCGCCCGGCAGCATGCCGAGACTGTGGCGGGCAGAGGCCGTCAGGACCTTGTCGGCGCCGATATCGAGCGTCCGGATCACGACCGGCTTGCCCTTCATCGAGCGGGCGACCCGCGCGTAGGCTTCGAACTGCTCGTCCTCGGACGGCAGCTGGTCGCGGTTCATGAACAGGAATTCGGAGCGGAACAGGCCGATGCCGTCGGCACCGGCTTCCAGCGCGTCGCGCGCATCTTCCGGCATCTCGATGTTGGCCAGCAGCTGCACGGCGATCCCGTCGCCGGTGCGAGCGATACGGCCCTTGAGCTTGCGCAAGTCGATGCGTCGCTCGCTCTGCTCCTGGATCCGTTGTCGATAGGTCTCCAGCAGCGCGGCATCCGGATTGACGACCAGGCGGCCACTGTCCGAATCCAGCACGACCAGGTCGCCCTCGGTGATCGATTGGCGCGCCTCGGTCACCCCCAACAGCGCGGGCAAGCCGAGACTGCGCGCCAGGATCGCGGTGTGCGATGTCGGACCACCGGCTTCGGTGACGAAGCCAGCCAGGTTGACCCCGGCCCGCTCCTTCAGTTGAAGCACGTCGGCCGGCGCCAGATCGTGCGATACCAGCACCAGGCGCTCGCCTTCCTCGAGGCGGCGCGGCAGCATGGACGCCGCGGGACGCCCCCCTGCCAGGCGCCGCAGCACGCGCTCGACCACCTGACGCACATCCTGCGAGCGGCTGCTGAAATACTCGTCGTCGATCGCATCGAACTGGCGGCACAACTCCTCCAGCTGGATCATCAACGCCCACTCGGCATTGATCAGCCGGCTGCGTACGAGGTCGCGCGGCGCATCGCACAGCAACGAGTCATCCAGGATCATCCGGTGCAGGTCCAGGAAGGCCTTGACCTCGCCCGGCGCATCAGCCGAGACGGCGCTGCGCAACTCCTCCAGCTCGGCGCGCACCAGTGAAAAGGCGTTATTCAGGCGAGCGACCTCGTGCAGCACGTCGCCACGCTGCACGTGGTATTGCCGGATCTCCAGCTCGCTGGGCGCCAGCAGGTGCGCGCGCCCGATCGCAATGCCGCGCGCGACGCCGATTCCGCGCAGTTCTGCATTCATCACGCGACTCTCGCCCATGGATCCCCGCCTAGCCCGTCTCTCCGAAACGCGAGTCGATCAGCACTCCGATCGCCGCCACCGCCGATTCCTCATCCGGACCTTGCGCCTCGACCGAAACGGTCGTTCCCGGCCCCGCCGCCAGCATCATCACACCCATGATCGACTTGGCGTTGACGCGACGACCATCGCGCGAGATGTGAACCTCGCTCTGGAAGCGGGACGCCACCTGAGTCAATTGAGCGGAGGGCCGCGCGTGCAACCCAAGTCTATTGCTGATCTTGAAGTCGCGCGAGATCATTGTCTTTGGCAGCCGATTGGCGGTCCGGAGGCGGCGTCGGCCCGACCGACGCAATGCCCCGCGTGCCGCCGGCAACTGCCTTCTCCGCCAGTGCTTCCAACGAGGATTCGCAGTAGCACAAGGCGCGCAGCAGCATCGGCAGATTGACCCCAGCGACTACCTCAACCTGGCCGGGGCGCGCCAGCCGCGCTGCAGCATTGGCCGGCGTGGCCCCCAAACAGTCCGTCAGCACCAGGACCCCCTGTCCCTCGTCTGCTTCCGCCACCAAGCTGCCCACGCGCTGGTCCAGCACCGTCAAATCGGCATCGGGCTCAACATCCAGCGCTCGCAACCGGAACTGCCCGCAGCGCGCATCGCGGCTGAACACGTGGCGTGCCGCCTGCTCCAGCGCTGACGCCAGCGGTTGATGTGCGATTACGACGATAGCGACCACGGCCAGCTCACTGGAGGATCTGCCGCTCCAGCGCCTCGACGAACATGACGGCCACGTTAAAGCCGGTCTCTCGCTTGATTTCGACAAAGCAGGTCGGACTGGTGACGTTGATCTCGGTCAGGTAGTCCCCGATCACATCCAACCCGACCAACAGCAACCCGCGATCGGCCAGGGCGGGCCCAAGGGCCGCTGCAATGGCGCGGTCGCGTTCCGTCAATGGTTGAGCGTGAGGGATGCCCCCGGCCGCCAGGTTGCCCCTGGACTCGCCGGGCTTCGGCGTGCGGGCCAGCGCATAGGGGACCGGTCGTCCCGCCACCAGCAATATTCGTTTGTCGCCAGCCGCGATTTCGGGAAGGAAGCGCTGGGCCATCACCGCCTTGACCCCGCGCTGGGTCGCCGTCTCGAGGATCACCCCCACGTTCGGATCGCCGGGCGACAGGCGGAACACGCCACGGCCGCCCATGCCGTCCAACGGCTTGACGATGATGTCTCCGTACTCGCCGTAAAAGTCGCGGATCGCCTCCGGGTCGCTCGTCACCAGCGTCGGCGGCGCGTAACTGGAAAACTCCGAGATCGCAAATTTCTCGTTGTGGTCACGCAGCGAGCGCGGGTCGTTGAACACGCGCGCACCGTGCCGGACCGCTGCCTCCAGCAGATAAGTCGCGACCAGGTACTCGAAATCGAACGGCGGATCCTTGCGCATCAGAACCACGTCGAAATTCTCGAGCGGGCGGCGCAGCGCCTCCAGGCGCGCAAACCACTGCCCACCCAGCGGCAGGATGTCGAGTCGAGTCGCCAGTGCCTGCACCACGCCGTCGCGCCAGGCCAGGCCGCCGACTTCGCAGGTCCAGATCCGGTACCCGCGACGGGCCATCTCCCGCATCATCGCGATGCTCGAATCCTTGGCTTCGTGCAGCTCGTCCAGCGGGTCGACGACGAACAGGGCCGATACGTCCGATGTCATGCGGGCGGCCGATGCGTCAGGACGCTGCCATGGCAGCGCTTTGCTCGGCCGGAGCGGGTGCCGTTGACGCGGTGCGTTCGAGCTCGAGCGAAGCCGCGAGCAGCGCCAGGCGCCCCATGACGCCGTAGCAATAGAAACGGTTCTGCGTGCTCGCGCCCGGCTCGGCCCCCACCTTGGGCACATTGCAGGGGTCGGAAAACGCCAGCGGCACGAATTCCATGCCGGGCGCGTTCAGGTTCTCGTCGATGCCGCGTTCGCGATGGACACGGTAGAAGCCGCCGATCACGTAGCGGTCGATCATGTACACGACGGGCTCGGCCACGGCCTGATCGATGGTCTCCTTCGTGTGAACGCCTTCCTGAATGATCACTTCGCTGACTTCAAGCCCTTCCTTGACCACAGCCATCTTGTTGCGCTGCTTGCGGTTCAATCCGGTCACCTCGGAGACGTCGCGCACCGTCATGATCCCCATGCCATACGTGCCGGCGTCGGCCTTGACGATCACAAAGGGCTGTTCGTGGATATCGTGCTCGCGGTAGCGTTCACGGATCTCGGAGAGCAGGCGCTCCACGTTGAAGGCGAGGCATTCCTCGCCAAGCTTCTCGCGAAAGTCGATCTTTCCGCAGCGGGTAAACAACGGATTGATGGTCCAGGGATCCACGCCGATCAACTGTGCAAACTGGTCAGCGACCTCTTCGTAGCAGCGGAAGTAGTTCGACTTGCGCCGTACCGCCCAGCCGGCATGCAGAGGTGGCAGCAGGGTTTGACTCGCTTCCAGGCCCACCAGTTCGGGCGGAATCCCCGCCGACAGGTCGTTGTTCAACAGCACGATGCACGGGTCGAAATCGTCCAGGCCGACCCGATCACCGCGGCGTTGCACCGGCTCTACCGTCAGCCGTTCGCCGCCCGGCAGCGAGATGGCCGTCGGCCGGGTGATTTCGGGCGACAGACTGCCGATCCGCACCTCAAGTCCCGGGGTGGCCAGCAAGCGAGTCAGCCGCACGACGTTCTGCAGGTAGAACACGTTGCGCGTGTGCTTCTCGGGAATCAACAGCAGCTTGCGCGCGTCCGGGCAGTTGCGCTCGATCGCGACCTGGGCGGCTTGTACGGCGCACGGCATTGCGTCTTCGGACAGGTTGTTGAATCCGCCCGGAAACAGGTTCATATCGACCGGCGCCAGCTTGAAGCCGGAATTCCTCAGGTCGACCGACCCGTAGAACGGCGGCGTGTGTTCCTGCCAGTTCTGGCGGAACCAGTGCTCGATATCGGTCATCGAGTCCAGCACGCGCCGCTCGAACTCCAGAATCGGGCCAGCGGCGGTTGTCAAAACAGGAACGCTGAACGACTGCATCGCAATTCCCTCGGCTCAGGCCAAGCATTCTATCGAATCGAGGTTGGATGCTGCATCGCACCATTTAAGGTCAAAAAAAAGGGCCCACTCAGGGCCCTGAAGGGAAAGAGGCGGCGTCGTCGGGTACACCGCCCCGCGCTCAAACGGTGAAACTCAACTGCGAAAACTGTTCGCTAGTGTCGCTCTGGTCGGCACACGGTTCATAGGTAGGAAAGGATCTGCTTTGTGGGTGAGGTGCGCTCCCCAGGTCAGAAGATCACTCCGGTTTCCAGCATCACGCGGGTCATGCTGTCGCTCGAGAAGGTGGGGCCGAGCATAAAGCCGGGCGTTCCACTGCTGATCTTCGTGTAGGAGAACTCGGCGCGGGCGAAGAAGAATTTGTTCTGCCAGGTCGGCGTAATGGTGAACGACCAGGCGTCGCTGCCACCCCCGTACAACAGCGATGCTGCATCGCCCTTATCACCGCTGGTCGAGATGTATTCGACGCGTCCCGCCACGCTGTATCCGCCGTCCATTGCATAGATGCCATACAGGCCGCCGCCGAACGTATTCAGGCTCTTGCTCAGCGCTCCCTGCGTGACCTGGTTGACGGCGTCCGTGGGCACGTTCGCGTACTGCAGCGTGGGGATTACCGTGAAAGGTCCAGAGGTATGCGACAGGTACACGTTGTAGATGCTCGAGTTGTTCTGCAGTGGCGGAGTCG
>DATBCI010000455.1:0-1988 GCA_036270555.1 Burkholderiaceae bacterium | reverse complement strand
GACCGGCGTTCGATTGCACGACTACGGTTGTGCGCTGAAGGTGTACCGCCGCTCGGTCCTGGCCAACGTGAAGCTGTACGGCGAACTGCACCGCTTCATTCCGGCCCTCGCGGTGGAAGCCGGTGCGCGCCTGCTCGAGGTTCCGGTCCGACATCATCCGCGCACGCGCGGCAGCTCGAAGTACGGGATCGACCGCGTTTTCCGAGTGCTGCTCGACCTGCTGTGGGTCAAGTTCATGATGCGGTTCCTGCACCGGCCGCTGCACGCATTCGGAGGCGTCGGCAGCGCCTTGATGGCGGTCGGATTGGCCCTGCTGCTGGTCCTTGCGTTCGACAAGCTGGTGCTCGGCCACCCGATCGGCGGACGGCCGCTACTGCTGTTGGGTGCCCTGCTGACTCTGATCGGAGTCCAGCTGCTCGCAACGGGAGTGCTGGGCGAGTTGCTCACGCGGGTGTATCACGAGCCGCAGGGGCGCCGGCAGTACGTCCTGAAGGATCCGGCGCAGGACCTCTAGCAAAGATCCAGAGTGAACATTCGACGCCTGGCGCTGCTTGGTGCGCGACTGCTGGCGGGTGCAGCACTGCTGGCACTGGCCGCCTGGCTGGTCGGACTGCGCACGCTGCTGGAGCAGCTCAGCCGCATCGATCCCGTGTGGTTCGCCCTGGCGGTCCTGTCGATGGCCGCCTCGCAATGGGTTTCAGCCGCCCGCTGGACCTTGATCGCCGCGATCCTGGGTCTGAAGGCGCCGCCGCATGAGCTGCGCGTCGCCTATGCGCAGGCCATGGCGGTCAACGTGGTGCTGCCCGGCGCAACGCTGGGCGGCGATACGCTGAGGAGCGTGAGGCTGCAGGGTCTTGGAAATCCGCTGGGCGAGTCGGCACTGTCCGTGCTGCTCGATCGCGCCAGCGGCCTGTGGATTCTGTGCATCCTCTCGCTGGCCACGGGCTTGGGGTTGCTGCTGGGCGGTCAACTGGATCGCGTGCAGCTGCCGGCGCCGATGGCCACGATGGACATTCGGTCGCTCTGCTGGGTCTATCTGCTCGGGCTATGCGTCGCGGCCGCCTTGCCGTTCGTCCCGCTGCGCGTGCCGGGTGCGCCCGCGCGAGGCGCCAGCCGGTCGGAAGTGGGCAGCATCGGATCAAGCCGAGGCGCGCGCATGCTCGCGCGCCTGGCCGAGTTGCACGCGCTGACCGTTTCGCGAAGCCGCGCTCTGGCGCGCTCCCTGTGGAGCTCCGTGCTGGTCCAGGTGCTGTGCGCCCTGGCCCTGTGGTTATGCCAGCTCGCGGCCGGAGGCCGGGCCGGCTATCTCGCGGTGCAGGCGATCGCCGCGCCGGTTTTCATCGCCGGCGTGGTGCCGCTGTCCTATGGGGGCTTCGGCGCTCGCGAGCTGGTTGCGCTGCTGGTGTTCCCGCTGGTCGGAGTCGACGCCCAGACTGCGGTGGCAGCCAGCGCCCTTTATGGGCTGGGGGCGGTTCTGCTCGGTCTGGCGACTTCGCCGCTGCTGGTGCTGCGTGCTTCGCGTTGAGCTTCGAGGGTGGCGACCCGTCCGAGATAATGACGGTTGGGAGTCGTGAGGCATGCAAATCGTTGTCGTCGGTGGAGCGGGCGTGCTCGGACAGGCGCTGCTCAGGGCGATCGTGGCGCGAGGGGTGCTGACGCGCAGCGACTCCGTGGCGGCACCCGTGCAGCGCGTGATTTCAGTCGATCGAATGCAGGCGCCGCGGCTTTTCGTGGAGTCCCGCGTCGAGTACGTGCGCGCCGATGCGCGCGTTCCGCGCCTGTTGCAGACTGTGATGGGTACGCTGACCGACTCGGTATTCCACGCCTGGGACAGTGGCGCCGCCCCTGGCGATTCGACGCCCTCGTTGGCGCTGGTCGACAGCCTGCGCGACCTGCTCGAGGCCTGTCACCGCCAATCGTCGCGCCCGAAGGTCGTGCTGGCCAGCAGTTTTGCGGCGTACGGCGGATCCGGCCGGCCGACCGACGCG
>DATBCI010000454.1:0-6346 GCA_036270555.1 Burkholderiaceae bacterium | reverse complement strand
GCGTCCGCGGTGATCACGAAGCGCATTGCCTTGCCCGGCAACCTGCGCGAAGAAGAAATGGAGATGCAGGTCGAGAGCGAGGCGAATCAATATATACCGTTTGCGCTGGAGGAAGTCAGCCTGGACTTCCAGGTGATCGGGTCGATTCCGAACTCGCCCGAGGATGTCGAGGTACTGATCGCGGCTTCGCGCAAGGAGAAGGTCGAAGACCGGATGGCAGTGGCGCAGGCCGCAGGGCTGAAGCCGGTCGTGATGGATGTCGAATCGCTGGCTGCACGGGCGGCGCTGCTTCGTCTGGTTGAACAGCTGCCGGGGCGCGGTGAGGGTTTGGTGATCGCGGTCTTCTATATGGGCGCCAACACCACCAGCGTCAGCGTGATCCTGGACGGCGAAGCGATCTACGAGCGCGAGCAGCCGTTCGGCGGTCAGCAGCTCACCGGCGATATCGGCCGCGCCTACGGCGTTGCCGCCGAGGAGGCCGAGCAGAAGAAGCGTAACGGCGATCTGCCGGCCAATTACGAGACTGATGTGCTGCGGCCGTTCATCGACACGGCCACCACCGAGATCACGCGCGCGCTTCAATTCTTCTTCACATCGACGCCGTACACGCGAGTCGATCAGATCATGCTGGCCGGCGGTTCATCGGTGCTGCCGGGGCTGCCCGAGGCGCTGATGGAACGGGCCCAGGTGCCTACTTCCGTCATCTCGCCGTTCAAGGGGATGGAGGTTTCCGGCAGCGTGCGCGACAAGCAGTTGCGGCTGGACGCTCCGGCGCTGCTGACGCCGTGCGGTCTGGCGATGCGGAGGTTCGAGCCGTGATCGTCCGCATCAACCTGCTGCCGCACCGCGAACTGAAGCGGCAGCGGCAGAAGCACGCGTTTTTCCTGATGACCGGCCTGAGCGTCGTCGCGGGCGCTGCGCTGGTGCTGCTGGTGTGGTCGGTGCTGGAAGGCTATCTGGACGCGCAGAACGGCCGCAACAAGATGATCGCCGACGAGAATCGCCGGCTGGACGCACAGATCAAGGAGATCGCCACGCTGCGCCAGGAGATCGAGGCACTGCGGGCACGCCAGAAGGCGGTCGAGGACCTGCAAGCCGATCGCAATGAGCCGGTCTACCTGCTCGATGAGCTGACCCGCCAGACGCCCGAGGGCATCTACCTGCGCTCGTTCAAGCAGGAGGACCGGAAGGTCACGATCACCGGTTGGGCTGCCTCGAACGAGCGTGTGTCGGAATTCCTGCGCAACCTCACGAACAATGGCCGTTACGTCGAGCGTCCCGAGCTGATCGAGATCAAGCTGGCCGGAACCAGCCCCGACGGCATCCAGCGGCGGCTGTTCGATTTTTCGATGGACTTTTACATGAAGCCGAGCAGTGAGCTCGGCACGACGCCCGGCGGCGCGACCGCCGGCACTCCTGCCGCTGCGGCCAAGAAGGGCTGAGCGGCTCAGTTCTAAGGACACCATGGCGACCGCCGCTGCTACGGATTGGATGGCCCAGTTTCGCGGGCTGACTTGGGACAACGTCGGAACCTGGGCGATGCTGCCCAAGCTGGCGCTGTGGGCCGCGGTTGTGCTTTTTTGCGCGCTGGTCGGCTGGTATTTCGTCTGGAGCGATCAGCTGGACCAGCTCGACCGGTTGCGCCAGGAGGAAACGACGCTGAAGGAGCAGTATCGGGTCAAGATCCAGCAGGCCATCAACCTGGAGGAGCTGCGCCGCCAGAAGGAACAGGTCAACCAGTCCGTCCTCACTCTTGAGAAACAGCTGCCGAGCAAAGCCGAGATGGACGCGCTGCTGTCGGACATCAACCAGGCCGGCATCGGCCGCGGGCTGCAGTTTGAGCTGTTCCGCCCTGGGCAGGTGGTCCTGAAGGACTATTACGCCGAATTGCCGATTACGGTACGCGTATCCGGCAAGTACCATGACCTGGGTGCTTTCACCAGCGACATCGCCAACCTGCCGCGCATCGTCACACTGAACAACTTGAACGTGCAGACGATGAAAAGCCCGATGCTCTCGCTGGATGCGGTGGCCAAGACCTTCCGCTACCTGGACGAGGACGAGGTGGCCACTCAACGCAGAGCACGCGCCGATAATAAAAAGGCGGGTGGCAAATGAGCCGGATCGGCCACTTGCGCTGGGCCGCGATCGCATCGGCTGCTGCAGTGCTGGCTGCTTGTGGTGCGTCGGACGAGAGTGAGCTGCGGGCCTGGATGAACAGCGTGAAGCAGGGCACGCGCGCCACCACACAACCGGTGCCGCCGCCCAAGGAATTCGCCCCGTTCGTGTACGACAGCGCCAGCGGGGATGACCCGTTCGATCCTCAGAAGATCCTGAAGGCGGTGGCGCGCCAGCAGCAGGCGCGCGCCAGCGCCAGCGCGGTGAAGCCCGATCTTGAGCGGCGCCGGGAAGTGCTGGAAGGCTTTCCGCTGGACCAGATCCGGATGGTCGGGATGATGCGCCAGGCTGGCATCAACGTGGCATTGCTGGAGACCAACGGCACGACCCACATCGTGCGGGTCGGCAATTACCTGGGACAGAACTTCGGTGTGGTGACGAGAATCACGGAGACGGAGCTGCTGTTGAAGGAGATCGTGCAAGACGCGGCTGGAGAATGGGTGGAGCGTCCCGCCAAACTCGAATTGCAAACAGTGGCCGTCGGGCCGCAGCAGGGGAGCAAACGATGAGGTCCGCGTTCAATCGATTCATTGGGACCGCGAAGGCGGCTCTGCTGCTGGCGACCTGGGTCGCGGGCAGCGCCCCGGCGCTTGCCCAGGAGCCGGCCCCATCCAACAGCATCGAGCGAATCGACGCGACCCAGACCGCTGTCGGAGTGTTCCTGACGATTCAATTGAAGGCGCCCATGAGCGCCTCTCCGGCCAATTTCTCGGTGACCAATCCGGCTCGCATTGCGATCGATCTGCCGCAGACGATCAACAACCTCGGCCGCAGCTCGGTTGAGATCAATCAGGGCGATCTTCGATCGGTCAACGTCGTGCAGGCCCAGGGTCGTTCGCGCATCGTGCTGAATCTGCGCACCCCGGTCACCTACACCGTGACGGCGCAGGGCAACTCGATTCAGGTCGTGCTCGGCGCGAAAGCCGAAACGGCCACGTTCCCGCCTCCGCAGCCGGCGCCCGCGGCGGCAGCGCCCTCGGGAGGCGCGCCGATGGCCGCTGAACCGCGCACGATTCACGCGATCGACTTCCGCCGCGGCGCGGTGGGTGAAGGCCGGGTGGTGGTGGACTTGAGCGATCCGACCACCAGCGTCGACATTCGCCAGCAGGGCCAGCAGATCGTGGTCGATTTCCTGAACACCTCCGTGCCGGAATCGATGCGGCGCCGGCTGGACGTGACCGATTTCGGCACGCCGATCGCGCAGATCAGCACGACCCAGATGGGAGGCAACGTGCACATGGTGATCGAGCCGCGCGGCCTGTGGGAACAGAACGCTTACCAGAGCGACACGCATTTCGTGGTCGAGGTCAAGCCCGTCAAGGAAGATCCGACCCGCCTGTTCCAGGGGACGCGCCAGGGCTACCAGGGTGAGCGGCTGTCGCTGAACTTCCAGAACGTCGACGTGCGATCGCTGCTGCAGGTGATCGCCGACTTCACCAACCTGAACATCATCACGAGCGACTCGGTACAGGGCGCGATCACGCTGCGCTTGAAGGATGTGCCGTGGGATCAGGCGCTGGACATCATCCTGCAGTCCAAGGGCCTGGACATGCGCAAGAACGGCAACGTGATCCTGGTGGCCCCGCGCGACGAACTGGCGACCAAGGAGAAGCTCGAGCTGGAAGCCAAGAGCCAGATCCTGGAGCTCGAGCCGCTGCATACCGAGAACTTCGTCGTCAACTACCAGAAGGCCGACGACGTGCGCAAGCTGCTGGTCGACGAGAAACAGCGGATGCTCTCCAAGCGCGGCAGCGTGGTCGTCGATCCGCGCACCAATCAGATGTTCGTGCAGGATACGTCGGCCCAGCTCGAAGAGGTGCGCCGCCTGATCTCGCGCATCGACATCCCGGTGCCGCAGGTATTGATCGAGGCTCGCATCGTCGAGGCCGACGACGAATTCAGCCGTGACATCGGCGCGCGCCTGGGCTTCGCCCACCCCGGCCCGCACGCCTGGATCAACGGTGGACAGGGATCGAGCTTCGGCCCGCAGCCTGCGGGGACCACCACCTGTCCTGCCGGCTCCACGTGTATCGACGGCACGCAAATCACCAACCTGAATTTCGTCAACCTGCCGGCCGCGTCGCTGAACGGCTTTTCGCCCGGCACCCTCGGTCTGACGCTGTTCAACAGCGGCGTGACCAGCGTGCTGAACCTGGAGCTCAGCGCGCTCGAGCTGGACGGCCGTGGCAAGGTGGTCTCCAGCCCGCGCGTGGTGACGGCCGACAAGGTCAAGGCGTCGATCGAGCAGGGCAGCGACATTCCGTACCAGACCAACACGCAGCTCGGAGGCCCGGGCCAGATCCAGTTCCGCAAGGCGGTGCTGCGGCTCGAGGTGACTCCGCAGATCACCCCCGAGGGCGCGATCTTCCTGGACGTGAAGGTGAACAAAGACACTCCCAGCGCAACCGTCAGCGGCAGCGGCGGCGTCGCGATCGACACCAAGAACGTGACGACGCAGGTGCTGGTTGAAAATGGTGGCACGGTCGTCCTGGGCGGCATCTACCAGCAAACCGAGCGCACCACCACGACGAAGATTCCGTGGCTGGGCGATATCCCGGTGGTGGGTAATCTGTTCAAGGATCAGTTCAAGCAGAACAACCGCACCGAACTGCTGATATTCATCACGCCGCGCGTGATTTCCGAGAAGGTCACGCAGGCGGCGCGCAACTGACGTACGGTCGGACGGCCAAGGCGCCGTCCGACCGATTCTTCTCCGAATGGTGCGGTCGCGGCGATGGGCCGCAATCGGAGTTCGAGTATGCCCCACGCCTCCATCTTCCTGATCGGGATGATGGGCGCCGGCAAGAGCACGGTTGGGCGCCTGCTGGCCGCGGGTTGCGGCTTCGAGTTCATCGACTGTGACCGCGAGCTCGAGCAGCGCGCCGGTGCCTCGATCGCCACGATGTTCGAGCTCGAGGGGCAAGCCGCGTTCAGGCAGCGCGAGAGCAGCCTGCTCGACGAGCTGACCCGCCGGCCGCACGTGGTGCTCGCCACCGGAGGCGGCGTCGTGCTGGGTGAACAGAACCGCCAGCACCTGCGTTCGCGCGGTCTGGTGATCTATCTGCAAGCCTCGGTCGACGAAATCGCCCGCCGCACGCGCACCGATACGGCTCGTCCGCTGCTACAGGTCGACGATCGGCCGGCGCGCATCGGGCAGTTGCTGGAGGAGCGCGGACCCCTGTACCGGCAGACCGCGCACCTGGCGTTCCGGTCCGCCACGGCCAATCCCCGCCGGCTGGTGGCGCGCCTGCTGGCGCACCCGCAGGTGGTCGAAGTGATCGGCGGCGCAAAGCAAGCCGGATGAGGGCATAAAATCTCCAGGATGCAACGCGTCACGGTCGAACTGGCAGCCGGCCCCTACGACATCTGGATCGCCCCGGGACTGCTCGACCGTCTGGATCAGTTCGTCGCTCCGTTCGCGCCCACGTCGATCCATATCGTCACCAACACCGGAGTCGGTCCGCTCTACCTGGAGCGGGTGCGCTTGGCCTGCCAGCGTGTCGCAGCGACCACCGACAGTACGATCTCCGACGGGGAGTCCGCCAAGAATCTGGAGTCCGTCACGCAGGTGATCGATGCGCTGGTCAGGGCCCGAGCCGACCGCGGCAGCGTCGTGCTGGCGCTCGGCGGCGGCGTGGTCGGCGACATCGCCGGCTTCGCGGCGGCGGTGTTCATGCGGGGTGTGCGGGTCGTGCAGGTGCCGACCACCTTGCTGGCCCAGGTCGATTCGTCGGTCGGAGGCAAGACCGGCGTCAACCATCCCTCCGGCAAGAATCTGATCGGCGCCTTTCACCAGCCGTCGGTGGTCGTCTCCGACACCTCGGTGCTGCGCACTCTGCCCGTGCGCGAACTGTCGGCCGGCCTGGCCGAGGTGCTCAAGCACGGTCTGCTGGCCGACCCTGAGTACTTCGAGCGCACCGTGCGCGACATGCCGGCCCTGCTGGCGCTGGATGACGACGCGCTGTCGAGCACGATTGCGCGCTCGTGTCAGATCAAGGCCGGCATCGTGGGGCGCGACGAACGCGAAGGCGGCGAGCGCGCGCTGTTGAACCTCGGCCATACCTTCGGCCATGCGATCGAAGCCTTGACCGGTTTCGGCGCCTGGCTGCACGGCGAGGCAGTCGGCTGCGGGCTGTGCCTGGCGGGCGATCTGTCATCGAGGCTGGGG
>DATBCI010000453.1:0-3084 GCA_036270555.1 Burkholderiaceae bacterium | reverse complement strand
GCGGTTGTCACCAGGCGCGCCCCGCTTGCTCCGAGCGGGTGCCCGAGAGCGATGGCCCCGCCGTTTGGATTGACCCGCGGGTCGTCGTCGGCCAGGCCGAGTTGGCGAAGGACCGCGAGGCCCTGAGCGGCGAATGCTTCGTTGAGCTCGATCACGTCGACCTGCTCCAGGCTGAGCCGGACCAGTGTTCGCCATTTTTTTTGTCATGAAAATTCACAAGCTGTTTCACCGCAGCCATGCTCGAGCAGCTGCGCGCGATCGTGCTTGGCCTTTGCGAGCACTGGGACGGCGAGCAACAGGCGCCACCACGATAACGGCAACGGCCGCTCTGCGGCCGGCGCCGCTTCACTACCATCCAAGCCGGAGGCTGCGCCGCTCCGCGCCCGGCCGGTTATGGATGCAGCATTGCGGCGCGTTTCGGTAGCCGATACCCGGCGATGCGAACGATTCAGAGTCGTGCAGTACGGCGTCCGCCACCAGCCGCATCGCGATGGCGCAGGTGTGCCAGCCGCTCGCGATCAGCCCGCCGAAGCGGCTGCGCTTCGCCGCCACGGCATCCGCATGGAACCATTGTGGATCGTACGAGGTTGCGAAGCGCACGAGCTCTTCCTCGGATACAGGATACGGCCCTGCTTCGATCACCTGGCCTGCCTGAAATCCAGCGAACTTCACGGGTGCTGACGCAACAGCCACGGGCTCGCGCGGTAGCGCTCGCCGCGATAGTGCGTATCGAGCGCCTCAAGCAGGCGCACGACCCCACGCACGCTCCAGCCCGCAAGCCATTCGAAGGGGCCGGCCGGATAGTTGACGCCCAGCTTCATGGCGGCGTCTGCGCTTTCGATGCTGCACACGCCCTGCAGCACCGCATCGGATGCCTCGTTGATCAACATGCCGGTGGTCCGCGCCACCAGCAAACCGGGCGTGTCTGCGACGAGCTGGGGTGCGAAGCCGAGCTGCGCCAGCCAGGCGGCAGCCTGGGCGCGCCACGACTCGGAACACGCGCCCGCCACCGCGTAGGCGAGCACGGTGCTGCCGCCGGCGGGCCCTTGCACCGGTCGATCGAAGACCGCGATCTGGCGCGCCCCGCTCTCGGCGCGGATCTGACCCGCGCAGCGGCCATCGGTCAATACCAGGCGAGCCGCCTCGCTCGTGAGTCCGAGCGCCAGCCCGGTCCAGCCCGAGTCCCGAACCCGATGCGTCGCCGCGATGCCTTTGGCCCGCACCGTTTGCTCGATCCAGTCGGCCACCGCATCGTCCCCGTGCACCGCGATCTCGCGTGGGGCATCGGGTGCCGCATAGGCCACCCGCGCCAGCGTCGGAGGGCCTTCTGGATAGCGATAGAAGCCACGCCCGCTCTTGCGGCCCAGCAGGCCACCGTCGACCAGGTCGCGCTGGACGATGGAAGGAACGTAGCGCTTGTCGAAGAAACTCGCCGCATAGAGCGACTGGGTGACGGCAAAGTTCGTATCGTGGCCGATCAGGTCCATCAATTCGCAGGGCCCCATGCGGAACCCCGCGCCCCGCAAACATGCGTCCAGTACGGCCGGAACGGTCGCCTGCTCCTGCAGCAACGCGAGCGCCTCGGCGTAGAACGGGCGCGCGATGCGATTGACGATGAACCCGGGCGTCGACCTGGCGTGCACCGGCACCTTGCCCCAGGCCTTGGCCAGGTCGAAGATCGCGGTCGCGACGGTGGGTTCGGTGTGCAGGCCGGACACGACCTCGACCAGCTTCATGACTGGAACCGGGTTGAAGAAGTGCATTCCGACCAACCGGCCCGGCCGCCCCATGCCCTTGGCCAATGCCGTGATCGACAGCGAGGAGGTGTTGCTGGCCAGGATGCAGTCGGTCGCGACAATCGTCTCCAGGCGGCGCAACAGCGCGCGCTTCGCATCGGCTTCCTCGACGATCGCCTCGACCACCAGCCCCGCATGGTGGGCGGACTCGAGGGATTGGACCGGTTCGACGTTGGCGAGCGCCGCGCTGGCCGTGTCGGGTGCCAGCTTGCCGTTGGCAGCCAGCGCTTCGAGCTGTGTGGCAAGCCGCAAGCGCGCCTGCGTCGCAGCACCCTCGCGCGCATCGAACAGCAGGACCTGGTGCCCGGCCTGCGCCGCAACCTGCGCAATGCCGGTGCCCATGATGCCGGCGCCGACCACGAGCACCGGGGCGCCGCCCAGCATCATTCAGCAACCCAGCGCGGAGCCCGCTTGTCGAGAAACGCGGCGAAGCCTTCGCGCGCCTCCTCGGTGCCGCGCACCCGGCCGATGGTGTGGGCCGTCAGCTCGCGCGTCTCGGCGCTGATGGGCCCGACCGTGAGGCGAGCGACCAGCTGTTTGATCTCACGCTGCGCGTTGGGGCCGCCCGCGAGCAGATCCACCGACACCGTGTCGATGGCGCGGTCCAGCTCGTCGTCGGGGACCGTTTGGTGCAGCAGACCGAGGTTCACGGCCTCCATGGCACCGATGCGCGCCGTGGTGAGCGCGAGCCGCAGTGCCTGGCGTGGCCCCACGGCATTGACCAGATACGGTCCTATCACGGCCGGCAGGATGCCGAAACGGGCTTCGCTGACCGCGAAGCTGGCGCTGTGCGCCGCAATCGCGACGTCGCACGCGCAGATCAGGCCGACGCCACCGCCGAGTGCGGCTCCCTGGATGCGCGCCACGGTCGGTTTCGGGCAACCCGCGATGCCGGACAGCATCCTGGCGAATCGCCGCGCGTCTTCCAGATTCCACTCGGGCGATGCATGGCTGGCGCGTTGCATCCACTGCAGGTCGGCACCCGCACTGAAGTGCTTGCCGGCACCGGCCAGTACGATGAGGCGCACGTCGGCGTCCTGGGCGAGCTGCGCGAACGCGGCGTCAAGCTCGCCGATCATCGTCTCATCGAAGGCGTTGAACACTTCAGGGCGCGACATCGTCACGTGCGCCACACCGCGCGCGCGGTGCTCGATCTGCAGCGTGGCGAACGCACCCATCAGTAGGTTTCCAGGTGCAGGCGCCCGTCGCGCTTGAGCACCACGGCGGTCGCGTCCCAGTCCAGCCCGTGTTGGAGCGCGACGTCCCGCAGCGCCAGCACGACGCCCTC
>DATBCI010000452.1:0-4851 GCA_036270555.1 Burkholderiaceae bacterium | reverse complement strand
CGGCGATGTGTCGCACCTGAACCTGCACAAGACGTTTTGCATTCCACACGGCGGCGGCGGCCCGGGCGTGGGTCCGGTCGCGGTCAAGTCGCACCTGGCGCCGTTCCTGCCGGGGCGGGTCGGGGTTGCGTCGGCGGTCGGTCCGATCGCCTCGGCGCCGTACGGCTCGGCCGGAATCCTGCCGATCGTGTGGATGTACATCACGATGATGGGGGGCTCGGGATTGACGCGTGCCACGCAGACGGCGCTGCTCAGTGCGAACTACGTGGCCAGGCGCCTCGCGCAGCACTATCCGATCCTCTATTGCGGCCGCAACGGCTTCGTGGCGCACGAATGCATCATCGACCTGCGTCCGTTGAAGCTCACCAGCGGCGTCACCGCCGAGGACGTCGCCAAGCGGCTGATGGACTACGGGCTGCACGCGCCGACCGTGTCATTCCCGGTGGCCGGCACGTTGATGATCGAGCCGACCGAGTCGGAGCCGAAGGCCGAGCTGGAGCGTTTCATCGAGGCGATGGTTGCGATCCGCGCCGAAATCCGCGACATCGAGCAGGGACGCCTGGACCGCACCGACAATCCGTTGAAGAACGCGCCGCACACGGCGTCGATGATCGCGGCCGACGCCTGGTCACATCCATACAGCAGGCGCCTGGCAGCCTTTCCACCGGGCAGCTCTGCCGCGGCGGACCCGCGCGGCAAGGCGTGGCCGCCGGTTGCACGCATCGATAACGTGTTCGGCGACCGCAACCTGATGTGCACCTGTGCGCCGCTGTCCGCGTACGAGGAGCCGGCTGCGATTCGGTAAGCTTCGAGGGGCCGGCAGTGAGGGTTAAATTCAAATGCAGTACGTGTACACCATGCGGCGGGTCAGCAAGATCGTGCCGCCCAAGCGCCAGATCCTGAAGGACGTCTCGTTGTCATTTTTCCCCGGAGCCAAGATCGGGGTGCTGGGATTGAATGGCTCGGGCAAGTCCAGCCTGATGCGGATCATGGCCGGCGAGGATTCGAGCTTCGACGGCGAGGCCGTGCCGATGCCGAACATGAAGATCGGCTACCTGCCACAGGAGCCCCAGCTGGAGGCCACCCGCACGGTGCGCCAGTGCGTCGAACAGGGCCTGGGCGAGCTGATCGAGGCGCGTACGCGGCTGGAGGAGGTCTACGCGGCCTATGCGGAGCCCGACGCCGACTTCGACAAGCTGGCCGCCGACCAGGCGCGCTACGAGGCGATCCTGGCCGCCGGGGGCGAGGACGTGGAACACCAGCTGGAGATTGCCGCCGACGCGCTGCGGCTGCCGCCGTGGGAGGCGGTGATCGGCACGCTGTCGGGCGGTGAGAAGCGCCGGGTAGCGCTGTGCCGGCTGCTGCTGTCCAAGCCCGACATGCTGCTGCTCGACGAGCCGACCAACCACCTGGATGCGGAGAGCGTCGAGTGGCTGGAGCAGTACCTGCAGCGCTTCCCCGGTACCGTGGTGGGCATCACCCACGACCGCTACTTCCTGGACAACGCCTGCCAGTGGATCCTGGAGCTCGACCGCGGGCGCGGCATCCCGTGGCAGGGCAACTACAGCTCCTGGCTGGAGCAGAAAGAGCAGCGGCTGGAGATCGAGGCCAAGCAGGAGGCCGGCCGCATCCGTGCGATGAAACAGGAGCTCGAATGGGTCCGCCAGAACCCGAAGGGGCGCCAGGCCAAGAGCAAGGCGCGGCTGGCGCGCTTCGAGGAGTTGAACTCGTACGAGTATCAGAAGCGCAACGAGACGCAGGAGATCTTCATTCCGGTGGCCGATCGCCTGGGCAACGAGGTGATCGAGTTCAATGAGGTCAGCAAGGGCTACGGCGACCGCCTGCTGATCGACAAGCTCTCGTTCCAGGTGCCGCCGGGCGCGATCGTCGGCATCATCGGCCCCAACGGCGCCGGCAAGTCGACGCTGTTCCGGATGATCCTCGGGCGCGAGCAGCCCGATCAGGGCGAAATTTCAGTCGGCCCCACGGTGAAATTCGCCTTCGTCGACCAGTCGCGCGACTCGCTGCCCTCGGACAGGACGGTGTGGGAGGACGTGTCCGGCGGGCAGGATGTGCTGACGGTCGGCAAGTTCGAAATGCCGTCGCGCGCCTACCTCGGGCGCTTCAATTTCCGCGGCGCCGACCAGCAGAAGCCGGTCGCGCAGCTGTCGGGCGGTGAACGCGGCCGCCTGCACCTGGCGCGCACCCTGATCGCGGGCGGCAACGTGCTGCTGCTGGACGAGCCGTCCAACGACCTGGACGTCGAGACGCTGCGCGCCCTGGAGGATGCACTGCTCGAATTCGCGGGCAGCGTGCTGGTGATCTCGCACGACCGCTGGTTCCTGGACCGGATCGCCAGCCACATCCTGGCCTGCGAGGGCGACTCGCAGTGGGTGTTCTATGCCGGCAACTACCAGGAGTACGAGCAGGACAAGAAGCGGCGGCTGGGTGAGGAGGGCGCGCGCCCTCACCGCCTGCGCTACAAGCCATTGAAGTGACTCGCTTCTCGAATGCACTCCCGCTCCCGCGCTTGCCCTCCGAAGCGCGAAGCGCGAAGGAGGGTGCGGGAGAGGGCCCTCCTTCGCCCGTCGGGCTACGGAGGGTAAACCGGGGTGAGGGTCGTTGCAGGAGGTGACATGGCCGCTCGCGGGATGCCGCTTGCTGTCTTCTTATTGTTCCTTGGGAGCGCTGTCGGTGCCGGCGCCTTCGAGCTGCGCAGTGTCGATGTGAGGGATGGCGGCAGCCTGAGCGAAGCCCACGTGTACTCCGGTTCCGGGTGCAGCGGAGACAACCTGTCTCCGGCCTTGAGCTGGACGCGGGCGCCGGCCGGCACCCGGAGCTTTGCATTGACCGTGTTCGACCCGGACGCGCCGACCGGCAGTGGCTGGTGGCACTGGATCGTGTACGACCTGCCGCCCTCGACGACGTCGCTGCCGCGCGGCATTGGACAGGACACGGGCTTGCCGCCGGGCGCGATCGAAGCGCGCAACGATTTCGGAGCGCGCAGCTTCGGTGGCGCCTGTCCACCGTCCGGAGACAAACCGCACCGCTACGTGTTCACCATCCACGCGCTGAAGGTGGCCAGGCTCGATGTGCCGCCGGACGCCAGCGCCACGCTGGTCGGCTTCATGATCAACGCGAACCAGATCGGCAACGCGTCGATCACGGCGCGCTACGGGCGCTAGCGGCCACCCTCACCCCCGACCCCTCTCCCGCAAGCGGGAGAGGGGCGATCCAGCGTCGCAGTTCCCCCTCTCCCGCTTGCGGGAGAGGGTCGGGGTGAGGGTCAGAGCCCCGCGATCGCCATCGCTCCGAAAGCAAGGCCGATCGCCGCCACCGCATACACCCCAAGCAGCAGCCAGGCGCGCCGGGTCAGCAGCGCGATGGCCGACAGCGCGATCGCGATCTGCATCGCCGTGGCCGCCAGCGCCCAGCGGTGATGCAGGTGCATCTGCACTTCGCTGGCCTCATCCCATTGCTTCGATTCGGCCTCGAGCTTGTCAGCCACCTGCTTGATGTCGGCTTTCTTCTTCTTGTAGCGCTCGACCTCGCCCTGGTAGAACTGGACCTTGTCCGGCTGGGTTGTCAGCGTGGACGCCACCTCGGCCAGGTTCTGTTTGTTGCCGTCGGCCTCGAAAAAGTTCCACTGGTCGTTGGCCTCGGTCTTCTTGATCGCGGCATTGTTCTTGTAGATCTGCGCCTTGGCCTGCGTGTCGCCGCCGGCGAACGACATCAGCGCGCCCAGCGTCGCCAGTATCGCGGTGGTGACCGCCACGCGCCCGGCGAACCGGTCTGCGCTGCCGTGCTCGGCGGCGTGTTCCAGCTGATGATCGTGCGCCCCGTGGACGTGAAACTCCTCGTGTGGCATGGCTTCTCTCCCCCTCAGGAATGCGCTGCGGGCGCGGCAAGCTCCAGCGTGATGAAGTCGATGCCGAACGGCCGCTCGGCCGTTGGCGCCAGGTGCTCGTAGGAGGTCTGGCGCCAGCGCCCCAGGTCGAATGGCGGGAACAACGTATCGCCCTCGAAATCGGCGTCGATGGCGGTCAGGATCATGCGCTGCGCCACCGGCAGCGCCTCGGCGAACAGTTGAGCTCCCCCGATCACGAACACCTCGGTTGCGTCCGCGCACATCGCCAGCGCCTGCGGCAGGCTGGCGGCCCGCTCGGTGCCCGGCGCGCTCCAGCGCGAATTGTGCGTGACGACGATGCCGCGGCGCCCCGGCAGCGGCCGGCCGATCGAGTCCCAGGTGCGGCGCCCCATGATGATCGGATAGCCGAGCGTGGTGCGCCTGAAATGGCGCAGATCCTCCGGCAGATACCAGGGCAGGGCGCCGGCGCGACCGATCACGCCGCGGCGCGCCCACGCCACGATCAGGTTGACGCGGGGGGATTCGTCTGCCGGCGCCCCCATCAGACCGCCACCGGCGCCGCGATGGACGGATGCGCCTGGTAGCCCACGATCTGAAAGTCTTCGAACTGATAGTCCGACATCGAGGCGGGATGGCGCGCGAAGCGCAGCTGCGGGTATGGATAGGGTGTGCGTGAAAGCTGCTCCCGCACCTGGTCCATATGGGTGTGGTAGATGTGGCAGTCGCCACCGGTCCACACGAAGTCGCCCGGCTCCAGGTCGCACTGCTGCGCCACCATGTGGGTCAGCAGGCTGTAGCTGGCGATGTTGAACGGAACTCCGAGGAAGATGTCGCAGCTGCGTTGGTAGAGCTGGCAGCTCAGGCGTCCGGCCGTCACGTTGAACTGGAACAGCAGGTGGCAGGGCGGGAGCTTCATCTTCGGAATGTCGGAAACGTTCCACGCCGAGACGATCAGCCGCCGCGAGTCCGGGTCCGATCGGATC
>DATBCI010000451.1:0-2706 GCA_036270555.1 Burkholderiaceae bacterium | reverse complement strand
AGTGTCAGGGCCGCACACTTGGCCCGACTGGGGCGTTCTATGGTTTGGCTGGTTCGGTGTCGGCGCACGCCCGCTGCGCTTGCCCTGGCGTTGTGCGCTACGACGCAGGCCCAGCAACCCGCCACCCCAGCGCCTGCCGCTCCCGACGCGCAACCCCAGGGGACCGCTCAGGGGATCGCTCAGGTGATCGTTATCACGGCAACGCGCACCGCACGCGACCAGCTCGAAGTGCCTGCATCGGTCGACGTGATCGACCGCGACCAGATGCACGACGCGCAATTGCGAATCAACGCCTCCGAGACGCTGGACCGCATTCCCGGCGTCGTCGCACTGAACCGCCAGAACTACGCGCAGGATCTACAGATCTCGATTCGCGGCTTTGGCGCGCGATCCTCGTTCGGTGTGCGCGGGGTGCGGCTGTACGTGGACGGTGTGCCGGCGACGCTGCCCGATGGCCAGGGGCAGGTTTCCAACTTTCCGCTCAACGCGGCCGAGAGCATCGAGGTGTTGCGAGGGCCGTTTTCGGCGCTGTACGGCAACTCCTCGGGCGGCGTGATCGCGCTCACAACGGCGCTCAAGCCGGGACCCACCGCAGGCGAAGCCAGCTTTGCCGCCGGAACCAACAGCACCACGCGCAGCGCCGCCGATCTGGCGGGAGGCCGCGATTCGATCGCCTATGGCCTCGACGGCGAAGCGTTTCACACGGGTGGCTTCCGGCCGCACAGCGCTGCGGGACGCGGAATCCTGAACTTCCGGCTCGGCTTGCTGGACATGCCGCTCGGCCAGTTGCGGCTGTCGGCCAATTCACTCGAGTCGGACAATGCACAGGACCCGATGGGCTTGTCGCGCCCACAGTTGCAAGCCGACCCGGACCAGACCACGCCCGAAGCGGTCCTGTTCAACACGCGCAAGAGCACGCGTCAGGGCACGCTGGGCGCCGACCTGCGCTCCGACCTGGGCATCGCCCATCTTGAAACGTCGGTGTGGACGGGCGCCCGAGCGATACGGCAGTTCCAGTCGATCCCGCCGTCCAGTCAGAATGCCGCCTCCAGTCCAGGCGGTGTGATCGATCTGGGCCGCCATTTCGGCGGCGCCGACTCGCGCGCTACCTTCGAGCGGGAAATCTTCACGACGACCGGCGGCCTGGATTTCGAGCGGCTGGTTGAAGACCGGTTTGGATACAACAACTTCATCAGCCCCTCGCCGCGGCCCATCGCAACCTCCGCCCCATGCGGCGTGGCGAGGCTGATGTGCGGCGTGCTGGGGAAACTGCGACGCGACGAAACCAACTCGCTCAACTCGCTCGATCCCTATGCGCAGACCGAAGCGCGGCTGGGTCGTTCCTGGCGCGTACTGGCCGGCGTGCGCTCGGTGCATGTGGACGTGAACTCGAGCGACCATTTCCACAAAACCCCGACCACCAACAACTCCGGCTCCGTGAGTTATTCAGGGCTCAATCCGACCGCCGGCGTGGTGTTCCTGGCTACGCCGCAGATCAGCTATTACGCGTCTTATGGCCGCGGCTTCGAGACACCGACCTTGAACGAGCTCGCTTACAAGCCGGACGGCAGCCCGGGCCTGAACACCTCTCTGAAGGCGGCCCGCAGCAACAACTACGAGCTCGGCGCCAAGGCGCGGTCCGCGCACGGATTGCGTGGCTCGGTCGCCCTGTTCTCCACATTCACGAGCGATGACATCGTCGTGCGCAGCAACTTCGGCGGTCGCTCCGGCTACGCCAACGTCGGACGGACACGACGCGACGGCGTCGAGGCCGAGCTCGAGGCCCACCCGGCCGACGGCTTGACCCTGGCCACCAGCGCGTCGCTGATCAACGCACGCTTTGAAAGCAGCTTCCTGACCTGTAACGCTCCTCCCTGCGTGACGCCGAATCTGCGGGTGGCCTCGGGCAACAAGCTGCCGTCGGTGCCGGCTCGCACGTTGTGGGCCGAAGTGAAGTACGACGCCGGCTGGGCCAGCGCATCGCTCGAGGGGCACGTGCAGTCGAGGCTGTTCGTCAACGACCTGAACTCGGACCAAGCCGGCGGCGCCGGCGTGCTGGATGCGGTGGTCGAGCACACGGGCTCGTGGGGATCGCTGCGGCCGCACGTGTTCGCGCGCGTCGACAACCTGACCAACCGCCGCTATGTCGGATCGGTGATCGTCAACGACACCAACAGCCGCTTCTTCGAGCCGGCGCCGACGCGGACCTGGCTGTTCGGAGTGGACCTGCGGTTCTGAGCGCTCACCCTCACTGAGGGTCCCTGCTATCCGACTTTCTTCGAGCGTGCCACAACCTGCGTGATCCGCCACTGCTGCAGGATCGATAGTACGTTGTTGACAACCCAGTACAGCACGAGCCCCGCCGGGAAGAAAAAGAACATCGCGCCAAAGATGAACGGCATGATCGCCATCATCCGGGCCTGGACCGGATCGGGCGGCGTCGGATTCAGTTTGTACTGGATCCACATGCTGGCCATCATCACGATCGGCAGCACGAACCACGGGTCGGGCGTTGCCAGGTCGCGGATCCAAAGCACCCACGGCGCGTTGCGCATCTCCTCGGTAGCCAGCAGCACCCGGTAGAGCGCGAAGAACACGGGGATCTGAACGAGCACCGGCAGGCACCCCATCACCGGGTTGATCTTCTCCTTCTTGTACAGCTCCATCATCGCCAGTTGCATCTTCTGGCGGTCCTCGCCGAACTGC
>DATBCI010000450.1:0-1907 GCA_036270555.1 Burkholderiaceae bacterium | reverse complement strand
GAGCCGCCAGCTGGCCGAGGCGGGTCTGCGTCAGGTCACCCTGGCTCACAAGGCTCAGAATGAGGCGCTGCTTGCAGCGACCTACCTGCACTCCCTCTTCCTGCTGGACCGCCAGGATCAGCGCGTTCCCGTATACGGCTTGATGGACCGGAGTCGAGCGGCGCGCGACCAGGCGATGGACGCGATCGCGGCAGCCGCGCTCGATCCCGAAGCCGCGCAGACGATGGCCAGGGTCACCACGACGCGCCAGCGTTTCGAGGAAGCGTTTCAGGAGACGGTGGAGGCAGTGGAAATCGATTTGATGGGCGCGCGTCCGCTGATGGTGAACCGGACGCTGCCGGCCTTGCGCAACATGCTCGATGCTCTCGATGTCATGGCTGCTTTCGAATCGCGACGCGCCAACGCCAGGCTGGCGGAGATCGAAGCGCTGCAGCGCGAGAGCCAGCGCCGGATACTGGGATTGGGGGTTGTCGCGGTGCTCGTTGCGCTGGTATCTGCCTTCTTGATGGCCCGATCCGTGGCTCGGCCCCTGGCGCAAACCGCCCGCCTCGCGCGGGACATTGCCGGTGGAAAAATGGACAGCCCATTGCCGCCTGCAGGCCGGGATGAAGTCGGTTTTCTCGTTCGCGCTATCGATCATATGCGGGTGAGCCTGATGGAGCGCGAGACCCGAATCACCGAACTTGCGTTCCGCGATGGCCTGACGGGGCTGGCCAACCGCACCCTGTTCAACGAACGGCTCGGCCAGTCCATTGCCCATGCGGGCCGCGCCGGGCATCCGCTTTCTGTGTTGCTCCTGGATCTGGACCGGTTCAAGCAGGTCAACGACGTGCTTGGCCACGACGTCGGCGACCAGCTGCTGGTCCAAGTGGCCGCGCGCCTGTCTGGCGTCTTCGAGCGCAGCTCCGATACCGTGGCGCGCCTCGGCGGCGACGAGTTCGCGGTTCTGCTGCCGACGCAGGATGGCGAAGAGGCACAAGCGATTGCGCGCAAGCTGCTCGCGACTCTGGAGCCGCCGCTGGCTCTTAACGGCCAGACGGTGGACCTGGGCGGAAGCATCGGAATCGCGAGTTTTCCTCGGGACGCGATCGATGCGCCGGCGCTGATGGCCCGTGCCGATATTGCTATGTACGTCGCCAAGCACGCACGCAGCGGCCACGCATGCTTCATCCCCGAGATGGAGCGTTCATCCGCCCAGGCCCTGGGACTGCTCAGCGATCTGCGCCGCGCTGTGGAACAGGACCAGCTGATGCTGGTGTTCCAGCCGAAGGTCGTCATCGGCACGGGTCTGTGCCACGCCGCCGAAGCACTGGTCCGCTGGCGCCATCCCGATCGGGGCCAGGTCTCGCCGGCCGAATTCATTCCGTTTGCGGAGCAAACCGGATTTGTCCGATCGATCACGGCGTGGGTCATTCGCCGTGCGCTGAAGCAGTTGACCCAATGGCAGGAGCAAGGCTTGACGTTATCGCTGAGCGTCAACGTCTCGACGCGCGACCTGACCCAACAGGACCTGCCCACTTTAGTAGGCGAACAGCTGCAATGCACCGGCGTGGCGCCGGGTCGCCTTTGCCTGGAAATCACCGAAGGGGCAATCATGGAGGACCCGGTACGCGCGCTAAGCGCGTTGCAGGTGCTGCATGCGATGGGTGTGCGCCTGTCGATCGATGACTTTGGAACCGGTTATTCATCGCTGGCGTATCTCAAGAAGCTGCCGGTGGACGAGCTGAAGATCGACCGCTCGTTCATAACAGACCTGGATACCGATACGGACGATGGCGCGATCGTCGGCTCGACGATCGATATGGCCCACAACTTGGGATTGCGTGTTGTCGCTGAGGGCGTGGAGAGCGCGCCGGTTCTGCACCGACTGGAAGCCTTCGGTTGCGACGAGGCGCAGGGATATCTTG
>DATBCI010000449.1:0-4077 GCA_036270555.1 Burkholderiaceae bacterium | reverse complement strand
TCCAGTCCGCTCATATTCGGCATCTGCACGTCCATCAGCACAGCGTCGAAGTCGGACTCGCGCAGCAACGACAGGACCTCCGTGCCGTCGTTGGCCAGCGACACCTCATGCCCGAGCTTCTGCAACACGCGCAACGCGTATTTCTGGTTGACCGGATGGTCCTCGGCAACCAGGATCGAGAGGCGGTCAGCCGATGCAACGAGGCGGCTGGTCGCTTCCTCGTGCCTGGCCGAGGCGGCGACGACGCTGGGGTCGGTCGCGGCGATGATCGCGTCGAGCAGGTCTGTTCCCGACAAGGGCTTGAGCAGGAATTCGTTGATGCCAAGCGCTCGCAGACGCTGCGGATCCTGACGTGTGCCGGACGAGGTCAGCATCACGAGCGGGGTTCGACTGATTTCGGTGCAACGTTTGATCGAGCGCGCCACCTCGAAGCCGTCCATCGTCGGCATGCAGCCGTCCAGCAGCGCCAGACCGTACGGAGCGCCGTGCTTCGCGCAACGCTCCAACTCGGTGAGCGCCGCCATGCCGGTTTCCACCGATACCGGCTGCAGACCCCACTTGGCGAGCCAGATCTCCAGCAGCCTGCGATTGGTCGCGTTGTCGTCGACGATCAGCGCGCGCATCCCCTTCAGGCGGGCCGCATCCGGTCGGACCCGATGCGCGTCCGACTCCGGCTGCAAGCCGAGGCGCATCGTGAAGCTGAACGTGCTGCCGCGTCCGACGTCGCTGTCCACGCTGATGGTACCGCCCATCAACTCGACCAGGCGCGACGAGATCGTCAGGCCCAAGCCGGTGCCGCCGTACTGGCGTGTGGTCGACGAGTCGGCCTGCGCGAACGCTTCGAAGATCTGCCGGTGTTTCCCGGGAGGGATTCCAATGCCTGTATCGCGAACGCAGCATCGCAACGTCACCGCGTCCTCGGTCTGCGACACGGTCTCGAGGCGCAGCTCCACCTCGCCGGTCTCGGTGAATTTGATTGCATTGCCGACCAGATTCAGGATGACCTGACGGATCCGGACGGCGTCGCCCACCACGTGATCCGGGACTTCCGGCAGCACCGCCGCGATCAGCTCGAGGCCCTTTTCGTGCGCTCGCGACGCAACGGACTTGAGTGCGCGGGTTACGCACTCGTGCAGCGAGAAGGGCAGCGCCTCGAAGCGAAGACGCCCGGCCTCGATCTTCGAGAAGTCCAGGATATCGTTCAACAAAGAGAGCAGGGCGTCGGCCGAGTACTTGACCATCGTCAGGCACTCGCGCTGTTCCGCGTTCAGTTCCGTATCGAGCGCGAGCTCGGTCATGCCGATGATCCCGTTCATCGGCGTGCGGATCTCGTGGCTCATGTTGGCGACGAATTCGCTCTTGGCTCGCGCCCCGGCCTGCGCCTCGGTCATGGCAAGCTCCAGCTCGCGCGTGCGGTCGGCGATCCTGCGCTCGAGCTGGCTGCGGTTTTCCTCGACCTCGTTTCGATAGCGCGACAGGCTGTGGTTCATCCGCCCCAGCGAGCGCAACAGTCCGCCGATGTCGCGCTCCGTGACCACTTCGCCGGGCGGGACGAATTCGCCTTCGGCCACCCGGTTGGCGACCGAGACCGCTTTTCTCAGTGGCCGCGTCAGGCCGACGATCATTCCGCGAATGAAGAAGGCGGTCAGAAACAGGGTGACCAGCATCGCGCTGGGGACCACCCAGGACTGGATGTGCGCGGTATCGAGTGCCTCGCGAATGGCCGCCTCGTGCCGCCTCTGGTATTGCAGCTGCACGGCCTGCAAGCTCTGTGCGAGGCGAGGGATGGAATCGCGCAGGGCCGCCAGGGCGTGTGTTCCTGAGCTTCGATCCAGGTTGCCAGAGATCGTGTCCAGCAGAGGCAGCGTCGTGCTCGGATCAAACCCCGGGTCCGCCAGTTGGATCTGCAGCAGTGCTCGTCGGGTCTGCTCGAGACCGGCGATCGCCGAAGGGCCCAGGTAGTTCGTATCCACGGCGTCGACGACACCGTTCAGGAATTTGCCGTACGCGGCCTGCGCTTCGAGCGACAACTGGCGCACGTGCAGCGAGCCCTGGACGATTGATGCGCGCTGCTGATCGAACCAGGTCTGACCCGCCAGCACCAGCGTCAAAGGAGCCAGCACCGCAAGAAATTGCAGCATGATCCTGGCTCGCAAAGACTCGACCCGCGTCATCTCCTTCTTTCTCCTGCCTGAGCGTCGGCGACCACCGGGCCGCACCGGTGTGGAGGCCGACTGTCGACCACGGTTCGACCGCGCGCCTGCTAGGCAAATGCCCGGCGCATGCTTGTCTTAACGGCCCCATCCCATGCTCCTTGAGTTGCTGCAGGCTCGCGGGTGGTTTGTAAATTGATCGTTGGATCCCGTAAACATCAAACTCTTCAACGACTTACAGACGCGGGCCGAGGCTGACCGGGTTCAAAAGCCAGCGTCCGCCGGTAACACAGTCTTAATCGATGGATCGGACCGGGTGCGCCGCGCGGTCCTTCATGGGCGGGACCCAATGCGGGGCAACCGCAGCCCGCTCATGGGCGGCGGCGCTCTGTTTTCTTAAGCGTGCAGAACCTGCGCGAAGTGGTCGATGTCGATCTGGTCGTTGTAGACATGCGGGGACACGCGGATGGCATCGCCGCGCACCGAAACGTAGACGTGTCCATCCTGCAACGCTCGACGCAGGGCTTGCAGATCGGTTCCCTTCGGCGGGCGAATTCCGAAAATGTGAGCCGCATGCTCACCGTCCTGCGGTGCGTCGTAGCCGGCGCGCTGGGCGCACGCCTTCAATCTGCCGGAGACATGCGCGCAGTACGCTCGAACGCGCGGGGGTTGCCAGTCGCGGAAAAGTTCCAGCGCGGCGCTCAGCATTCCCACCAGCGCCAGGTTAGCGCGCGTGCTGCTGTCGTATCGGCGCATGCCCGGCGCATAGTGTTGCTGGTAGTCGACCAGCCGCGCGAAGTCCTCGCTGCCCCGGCGCATCAACCAGCTTTCCTCCAAGGGCGAGCCGCCCGCGAGCCGATCGCTGAAATAGGCGAAGCCGAGTCCGTAGCTGGCCAGCAACGACTTGTAGGGATGCGCAACCAGTGCATCGGGTTGAATCACGCTGATGTCAATCGGCTCGATCCCGATGCTTTGCGTGGCATCCACCACGAACCAGGCGCCTACTTCCCGGCACCGGCGCCCGACCGCGACCAGATCGAACAACGTCCCATCGGTCCAGTGAGCCCCCTCGATAGCGACCAGGCCTGTGTCGGGGCCGATCGCCGCCAGCAGCCGCTCGTTCCACTTTCGCCCGCGATGAGCGCCGGTCGGTGCTTCCACCACCTTGATGTGCGCGCTTCGATCCGCCAACCCGAGCCACGAATACATGTTGCTCGGGAACTGCTCACCCAGCACTACGATCTGCCGGCCCGGTTGCAGGGCGAGATTCTTGGCAACCGTCGCGATGCCGTTGGCCGCATTGGGAACCAGCGCGATGCGCTCCGGTGAGGCATTGAGCAGGTTGCCGATCTGTCGCCGCAGGGCCTCGGCCGGCTCGAAAAAATCTTCCGCACGAATTTCCCAGGGCGTGGCGCGCCGAGCCAGACCCGCGGCTCCCGCGTCGCGCACCGGCGCGGGCATCGGACTCATGTAGGCGCTGTTCAGGTAGCAGACGTCGCGCGGAATCGCGAACAAGTGTCGCTGGCAGGGCAGTGTCATGCACCTGATACTACCGGCATCCCGAGGCGCGGCCGCTCCCCGCGTCACGAGGGACGAATCACAGCGCGAGCGGGCCGCGTGGGTCCTTGGTGATGGCAACCGTCACGATGTAGGCGAAAACCAGCAACGCCGAAACCCAGGCCGCGAACCGCACTCGCCGGGTTCGCCCCAGGCGCAGCGCCACCAGACGGCACAGACGTGAATCGCTTTCAGCTGGAGATAGTCCACGCAAGCGCGCGCTCGGCCCGGCAACGCCCCTTCACGGGCCTCGCCGAGGTCTGTTGGCGTCCTTGGTCGAGCGGGGGCGAGCAGGACCCGTCGATGTTCGCGCCTTGCGCGAAGCAGAGGGGGTCACGTACTCAAGAAATTCCCGCAACTCGGGTCC
>DATBCI010000448.1:0-6268 GCA_036270555.1 Burkholderiaceae bacterium | reverse complement strand
TAGTTGATCGTTTCGGGCTTCTTGACCTCGCCGAAGGACCACGAGCGGATCTTCTCGGGCGAGGCGATCCCGATCTTGATTACGTCGAACTCTTCGTCCTGATGCACCTGCTTGAACAGATCCAATAGCGCTTTCATGCGTGTCTCCCGTTGGGGGCGGATTCACCCTCCGTCGCGCTGCGCGCTTTGGAGGGCTTCGGGTGTTGGCTCAATCGCCGGTCATCTCTTTCAATCTCTTTCCAGATCGATGTCGATGCCGAGGGACCTGATCTCCTTCACCAGCACGTTGAACGATTCCGGCATGCCGGCCTCGATCGAGTGCTCGCCCTTGACGATGCTTTCGTAAACCTTGGTGCGGCCATTCACGTCGTCCGATTTCACGGTCAACATCTCCTGCAGCGTGTACGAGGCGCCGTATGCTTCCAGCGCCCACACTTCCATCTCACCGAAGCGCTGTCCGCCGAACTGGGCCTTGCCGCCCAGCGGCTGTTGCGTGACCAGCGAGTACGGACCGGTCGAGCGCGCGTGCATCTTGTCGTCGACCAGGTGGTGCAGCTTCAGCATGTGCATGTAGCCGATCGTGACCGGGCGCGTGAAGGCTTCGCCGGTGCGCCCGTCGTACAGGCTGGCCTGCGTGCGCGACGGCGACAGTTGAAGCCGGCTCGCGACGTCGGCCGGATACGCGATCTCCAGCATCGAGCGGATCTCGCGCTCCGAGGCGCCGTCGAACACGGGCGTGGCGAACGGCACGCCGCCGCTGAGCTGTTCGGCCAGCTCGAGCACTTCGGAATCCGTGAAGTGGTCGATGTCTTCGCTCTTGCCGGACCGGTTGTAGACCTCCCGCAGGAACGAGCGGCACTGCGCCACCTGGTTGACGCGCGCCAGCTCGCCGATGCGCGTGCCCAGGCCCTTGGCGGCCCACCCCAGGTGGGTCTCGAGGATCTGGCCCACGTTCATCCGCGACGGCACCCCCAGCGGATTCAGAACGATGTCCACCGGCGTGCCATCGGCCATGTGCGGCATGTCCTCGATCGGCACGATGCGCGAGACCACGCCCTTGTTGCCGTGGCGTCCGGCCATCTTGTCGCCCGGCTGCAGCCTGCGCTTGACGGCCAGATAGACCTTGACCATCTTCAGCACGCCCGGCGGCAGCTCGTCGCCCTGGGTCAGCTTTTTCTTCTTGTCGTCGAAGGCCTGGTCGAACTGACGGCGCTTGGTCTCGATCGATTCCTTAAGCGCCTCCAGCTGGGCCGCGGCCGCCTCGTCCGACAGGCGGATGTCGAACCAGTGGTAGCGCTCCAGCGAATCGAGGTACTCCTTCGTGATCACGGTGCCCTTGGCGATCTTGCGCGGTCCTCCGGTGGCCTCCTTGCGCAGCAGCAGCCGCTCGATGCGCGAGAACGCATCAGCTTCAACGATCCGCAGCTGGTCGTTCAGGTCCTGGCGGTACCTCTTGAGAGCATCATCGATGATCTGCTGGGCGCGCTTGTCGCGCTGGATGCCTTCGCGCGTGAACACCTGCACGTCGATCACCGTTCCGGTCATGCCGGACGGCACCCGCAGCGAAGTGTCCTTCACGTCGGAGGCCTTCTCGCCGAAGATCGCGCGCAGCAGCTTTTCTTCCGGCGTCAGCTGGGTCTCGCCCTTAGGCGTGACCTTGCCCACCAGCGTATCGCCGGCAGTCACCTCCGCGCCGATGTAGACGATGCCCGAGTCGTCCAGGCGCGCCAGCTGCGATTCCGACAGGTTGGAAATGTCGCGCGTGATCTCCTCGGGTCCCAGCTTGGTGTCGCGCGCCACCACGTTCAACTCCTCGATGTGGATCGAGGTGTAGCGGTCCTCGGCCACCACCCGCTCGCAGATCAGGATCGAGTCCTCGAAGTTGTAGCCGTTCCACGGCATGAACGCCACCAGCATGTTCTGGCCGAGCGCGAGCTCACCCAGATCGGTCGAGGCGCCGTCCGCGATGACGTCGCCCTTGGAGATCTGGTCGCCCTTCTTCACGATCGGGCGCTGGTTGATGTTGGTGTTCTGGTTCGAGCGCGTGTACTTGACGAGGTTGTAGATGTCGACACCGACTTCGCCGGTCACGTTCTCGTCCTCGTTCACGCGCACCACGATCCGGTTGGCGTCGACGTGGTCGACCGCGCCGCCGCGCAGCGCCTGCACCGTGGTGCCGGAGTCGACCGCCACCGTGCGCTCGACGCCGGTTCCCACCAGCGATTTTTCAGGGCGCAGGCAGGGAACGGCCTGGCGCTGCATGTTCGAGCCCATCAAGGCGCGGTTGGCGTCGTCGTGCTCCAGGAAGGGGATCAGCGAGGCCGCCACCGACACGATCTGGCTGGGCGCGATGTCCATGAACTCGACCCGGTCCGGCGTGTGCAGCACGAATTCACCGTTTTGCCGGCATGACACCAGCTCGTCAGCGACGCGGCCTTCCTTGTCCAGCGCCGCGTTGGCCTGGGCAATCACGTAGCGGCCTTCCTCGATCGCCGACAGGTACAGGATCTCGTCGGTCACCTTGCTTTTTTCGACGCGCCGGTACGGGGTCTCGAGAAAGCCGTACTCGTTCAGGCGCGCGTACAGCGCCATCGAGTTGATCAGCCCGATGTTCGGACCTTCCGGCGTCTCGATCGGGCACACGCGCCCATAGTGCGTCGGGTGCACGTCGCGCACTTCGAAGCCGGCGCGCTCGCGCGTCAGGCCCCCCGGTCCCAAGGCCGAAACCCGGCGCTTGTGCGTGATCTCGGACAGCGGATTGGTCTGATCCATGAACTGCGACAGCTGCGACGATCCGAAGAACTCGCGGATCGAGGCCGAAATGGGCTTGCTGTTGATCAGGTCATGCGGCATCAGGTTTTCGGTCTCGGCCTGTCCGAGCCGTTCGCGCACCGCCCGTTCGACCCGCACCAGGCCGGCGCGGAACTGGTTCTCGGCCAGCTCGCCGACGCAGCGCACGCGCCGGTTGCCCAGGTGGTCGATGTCGTCGATCTCGCCGCGGCCATTGCGCAGCTCCACCAGGATCTTCATCGTGTCGATGATGTCCTCGTGGGTGAGCACCAGCGGGCCGGTGATCTCATTGCGGCCCAGGCGGCTGTTGACCTTCATCCGGCCAACGCGCGACAGGTCGTAGGTCTCGTCGTCGAAGAACAGGCGGCGGAACAGCGTCTCGACGGCGTCCTCGGTGGGCGGCTCGCCCGGGCGCATCATGCGGTAGATTGCGATGCGCGCCGACAGCTGGTCCCCCGTCTCGTCGATCCGCAGCGTATTGGAGATGAAGGCGCCCTGGTCCAGATCGTTGACGTAGATGGTGCGGATGTCACGCACCCCGGCCACGCGCAGCTTCTTCAACTCGTCTTCGGTCAGCTCGTCGTTGGCGTTCGCCAGGACCTCGCCGGTCTGCGGATCCACCACCGCATTGGCCAGCACGCGGCCCAGCACGTAGTCCTCGGACACCTCGACCCGCGTCATGCCGGCCGCTTCCATATCGCGGATGTGCCGTGCGTTGATCCGCTTGTCCTTGGCGACAATCACCTTGCCGGTCGGGTCGACCAGGTCGAAGCGCGCCATTTCGCCGCGCAGCCGATCTGGCACCAGTTCCATCCGTCCGCCGGTCGCCGGCGACAGCTCGAAACTGTCGAACGCGAAGAAGTGCGCCAGGACCTGTTCATTGTTCAGCCCCAACGCCTTCAGCAGGATCGTGGCCGGCATCTTGCGGCGGCGATCGACGCGGAAATACAGAATGTCCTTCGGGTCGAACTCGAAGTCCAGCCAGGAGCCGCGATAGGGGATCACCCGGGCGGAAAACAGCAGCTTGCCCGACGAGTGCGTCTTGCCGCGGTCGTGCTCGAAGAACACGCCGGGCGAGCGATGCAGCTGCGACACGATGACGCGCTCGGTGCCGTTGATCACGAACGAGCCGGTCGAGGTCATCAGCGGGATCTCTCCCATGTAGACCTCCTGCTCCTTCACCTCCTTGACGGTGGGCTTGGAGGCCTCGCGATCCATGATCACCAGTCGGACCTTGGCGCGCAGCGGGGAGGCGTACGTCAGGCCGCGCTGCTGGCACTCCTTCACGTCGAATGGAGGATCGCCCAGCGAGTAACCCACGAACTCCAGCCTGGCCATGCCGTTGTGGCTGGAGATCGGAAACACCGATTCGAAGGCCGCTTGCAAGCCGACCACGGACCGCTGCGTCAGCGGGGCGTCCGCCTGCAGAAATTGCGCGTACGACTCGAGCTGGGTCGCCAGCAGGAAGGGCACCGACTGCACAGCCGGCCGCTTGGCGAAGCTCTTGCGAATCCGCTTTTTCTCAGTGAAGGAGTAGGGCATCGACGCTCCTTTGGAAAGACCGCGCCGGCAGCCCCGCGCTGCCGGACGTAAGGACGAGTTTGGCTACGCGGGATGCGATCCCGCGCAGCGCCGATTGCTTCGACGATTCGCTCATCCGGAATTCTTTGGACCCGGCTCTCTCCCACTGAGAGCCGGGACCGAAGCCTTCCGGGCTTCGGTGAGTGCCTCGCTGCTACTTGATCTCCACCTTGGCGCCGGCGTCCTCCAACTTTTTCTTCGCCGCGTCCGCGTCGGCCTTGTTCACGCCCTCCTTGACGGGCTTCGGAGCGCCGTCCACCAGGTCCTTGGCTTCCTTCAGGCCCAGGCTGGTCAGCTCGCGCACCGCCTTGATCACATTGACCTTGTTCGGTCCGGCTTCGTTCAGCATCACGGTGAATTCCGTCTGCTCCTCAACGGGTGCGGCGGCGCCCGCGCCACCGCCGGCCGGCGCCACCGCGACGGCTGCGGCCGCGGCCGAGACGCCGAACTTCTCTTCCATCATCTTGATCAGTTCGCTGATCTCGAGCACCGTCTTGGCGGCGATCGCGTCGAGGATTTCCTGGTTCGAAAGTGCCATTTCTTAACTCCCGTTCGGTTCGGTTGGTTCGTGTTCGGATCGTGGATCAAGCGGCCTGACGGGCGTCGCGCACCGCTGCCAGCGTGCGCACCAGACGAGCCGGGACTTCATTGAGCGTGCGCACGAGTTGCGCCGCCGGCGCCTGCATGGTCGCCATCAGCTTCGCCAGCAATTCCTCGCGGCTCGGCATCGTGGCCAGCGCTTTGACCGCTTTGCCGTCCATCACAAAGTCGGCCATCGCGCCCGCCTTCACGACGAGCTTCTCGTTGTCCTTGGCGAAACTCGACAGCACCTTCGCCACCGCCACCGGATCGGGCCCCATCCCGTAGACGAGCGGACCGACCAGATAGTCGGACAGCCCGCCAAACGGGGTCCCGGTCATGGCGCGGCGCGCCAGCGTGTTTTTCAGCACACGCAACTGCACACCCTGGCCCCGCGCCTGACGGCGCAGGCGGGTGATCGATTCCACGTCCAATCCACGGTATTCGGCCACCACGATCGCCTTGGCCTGCGCCACCATCGCACATACCTGGTCGATCTTGACGGCCTTTTCCTGCTTGCTCAAAGCCACGGTACTGGCTCCACTCAAAGGTGCTCAGCTTGCGCCTCGCACCGGTTCAAGAACCGGCGTCTGCTGAGAAGCCCTCGAGTCACAAGGCCCGAACCTTACCGGTCCATGCAACGCAACCGCTTCTTCGACTGCGCCGTCTGCGCTGGGCGGGGACCGGTCTTGCGACCCGGCCCTCCGATTAAGTGCCCGCCTGCGCCCTTCGGGCTGCGGCGGGTGAACCCCGGCGGTCTTTGACAGCAAACCGCACCGTCTCCCTCCTTTGCGCTCCGGAGGGCGGCGATGCAGCAGCCCAAAGCCTGTCTGATGACCCGTTCGCGCGGGTCAACGGTCTCCTGTGTCGAACCATCCTATATGGGTGCTAACCACAGTTCCTCAAGCGTTAAGACTCGACAGATCCACCCGTACACCGACTCCCATCGTCGAAGAGAGCGCCACCTTGCGTAGATAGATCCCTTTGACCGACGCGGGTTTGGCTTTCTGCAGGGCGTCGACCAGCGCCGCCAGGTTGCTGCGAAGCTTGTCGATATCGAACGAAGCGCGCCCGATCGAGCAGTGAACAATGCCGGCCTTGTCGGCGCGGAACTGGATCTGACCCGCCTTCGCATTCCTGACTGCTGCCGCCACGTCCGCGTTGACCGTCCCAACCTTGGGGTTGGGCATCAGCCCGCGCGGCCCGAGAATCTGTCCGAGCTGGCCCACCACGCGCATCGCATCGGGCGATGCGATCACCACGTCGAAATCGAGAAAGCCGCCCTTGATCTTCTGCGCCAGATCGTCGAATCCGACTGT
>DATBCI010000447.1:0-5514 GCA_036270555.1 Burkholderiaceae bacterium | reverse complement strand
ACCTCGGATATGTCGCGCAGCAAGCCGGGGCGGTCCTGCGCCAGTACGAACACTTCGGTCGGATAGCCTTCGCCACCACCACCCCAGGTGACGTCGATCACGCGCTCGGGGTTGCGCCTGGCGAGCGCACGGGCGTTTGAGCAAGCCGCCCGGTGCACCGACACGCCGCGCCCGCGCGTCACGAAGCCGATGATCTCGTCGGGAGGGATCGGACGGCAGCACTGCGCCAGGCTCGTCATCAGCGAGTCCACTCCGACCACCAGCACATGTCCCTGGGTCGGCTTGGCGGGCTTCAGCAGCGGGGCGATTTCCTCCTCCGGCGCCTTCTCGGGGACACCGGACAGCGCCTGCTCGATGCCGCGCAGTCCCAGTTCGTCGCGTGCCACGGCCCGGCACAGGTCGTCGATCGAAGCGAAGCCCAAGCGGCCCGCCAGGTCCTCCAGGCTCACCGAGGTTCGCCCAAGGCGCTGCAGCTCGTGGGTCACGGCCTCCTTGCCGGCGGCGACGGTCTGCTCGTGTTCGATGGCGTTGAACCACTGCCGAACTTTGGTGCGGGAACGCGCGCTGGCGAGAAACCCCAGCTCCGGGTTCAGCCAGTCGCGACTCGGCCCGCCACTGCGCGCCGTGATCACCTCGACCGTCTGACCCGTGCGCAAACGCGTGTTCAGCGCGACCAGCGCGCCATCGACCCGGGCGCCGCGGCAACGGTGTCCGAGCTCGGTATGCACGTGATAGGCGAAATCGATCGGCGTTGCGCCCGGCGGCAACTCCACCACCCGGCCCTGCGGAGTCATCGCGTAGACGCGCTCGCTGGCTGCGGCCTGTCCGGCCTGCTGCGACGGCATCGCCGAGGCTTCGGCATCCGAGTTCCAGTCGAACAGCCGGCGCAGCCATGCGATGCGCTCGTTGTCCGCTGCCCGCGCGTCACGTCGCCCCTCCTTGTAGCGCCAGTGCGCGGCCACGCCCAGTTCCGCGTCCTGGTGCATCTGGCGGGTGCGGATCTGGATCTCGATCGGGTGGCCGGCCGGATCCCGCACCACGGTGTGCAGCGACTGGTACCCGTTCGGCTTGGGCTTGGCGATGTAGTCGTCGTATTCGCTCTCGATGACTCCCCAGGTCGAGTGCACCATCGAAAGCACTTCGTAGCACGTTGCGACCTGCTCGACGATCACGCGCAGCGCCAGCAGATCGTGCACCTGTTCGACCGAAAGGCCTTTGGCGAGCATCTTCTGGTGGACGCTGGCGATATGCTTGGATCGTCCGCTCACCTCGGCCGCGATGCCGGCATCGACCACGAGCGCGCGCAGTCGATCGGCCGCTTCGGCCACCGTGCGTTCGCGTTGCTCGCGTGACTGCTCCAGCTGATTCGCAATCCCCTGATAGGTCTGCGGCTCCAGCAAGCGCAATGCCAGATCCTCCAGCTCCCATTTCAGCTGCCAGATGCCGAGGCGATTCGCCAGCGGAGCGAGCAGCGCCGACGTCTCGCGGGCGATCGCGGCAGCGCCATCGGCTTCGGGATTGCGGGCCAGGAACCGCATCGTTTGCAGCCGCGACGCCAGGCGCAGCACCACCACGCGCGGGTCATTGACCATCGCCAGCAGCATCCGCCTCAGCGCCTCGACCTGGGGCTTTTGGCGCTCCGGATCCCGTGCGTCGCCCTGCCGGCCTCGAAGGCTTTGCGACAGTTGCATCAGTTGTCGCAAATCTCCCACCAGCACCGCGACCACAGCGCCGGCTCGACTGCGGACCCACTCCTCGGCATCGCGCAGCACATCGTGCGCGCCAAACAAGTAGGCCGCGGTCAGCAGATCGGGGGCACCGCGTATCGATTGAACGATCTGGCCGACGCCGTCCGCGTGCTCCGCGAAGGGCTCGCCCGTGCGCAGGACGTGGCCTTCGTACAGCGGAAAAATCAGCGCCCGGGCCGCTGCCACATCGATGGTCGGGCTTGTGCCCGGCGATCGATCCAACTGCTCCGTTTGAATCACATCAGAACCCTCGCACTGCGAACGATTATGCACCGTGGCACACCTGGCTCGGGCACAATGCCCGCATGCTCGCCCGCTTGTTCGATTCCCTGGCCTCCGGCCGAGTCGTCGTGCCGACGCCGCTATGGGAAAGCGTCGTGGGCGAGCTCCCCTTTCTGCAGCGCCTCGAAGCCTGCCGCAACGCCGATCTGCGTGAACTGTGCGGCCAGCTGCTGGCCACCAAGGTGATGACCGGTGCGGCAGGCTTGGAGCTGACCGCTCCGATCCAGGTGACGATCGCAGCGCAGGCCTGTCTGCCGATCCTGAAGCTCGGGATCGACTGGTATCGCGGCTGGAGCGGAATCGTGGTTTACCCGTCCGAGTACGTCGCTCCGCGCCGCGTTCAGGACGAAGCCGGACTGGTGCATGAATTCGACGAGACCGCCGCCGGCGAGGCCTGGGAGGCAGGGCCGGTGGTCGTCTCGTGGGATCAGGACGCGGGCAGGCAGACCGAAGGCGAGCAAGCCTTCAACGTGGTGATCCACGAATTCGCGCACAAGCTCGATCTGCTCGATGGAGAAGCCGATGGTGTGCCGCCGCTCGACCGCCGGCTTCACGCGGACCTGGCGCCGCGGCGCTGGCGACAGGTACTGGAGGACGCCTACGAGCGTTTCGGCGCCGCGCTCGATCTGATCGAGCTCGACCTTCCCCCGGACATCGACCCGGAGTCGAGCGAAGCCGACCCATACTACGAACGGCTTCCACTGGACCCGTATGCGGCGCAGGACCCGGCCGAGTTCTTCGCGGTCTCCAGCGAAACCTTCTTCGTCGATCCGCGCCGGCTGCGCGACGTGTTTCCCGAGTGGTACGAGCTGCTGTCCCGCTTTTACCTGCAGGACCCGGCAGGCTGTTGAAAAAACCAGTGCGCGGGCCGGTGAAGCGGCGGCCGCGGCTTGATCGCTAACCGGCGGTTGACAGCTGGCGTCTGCGCGTCGACGCCCGGCGCACCGCCAGAGCCACCAGCGCAACCAGCACGCTGAGCCCGCTCATTGCAAGCTGAATCGCCAGGTCGGGAGTCACCGCCATCAACCACAGGACCGCCCCGATTCCCACGATCACGCCCCAGCTCAGCCAGGGAAACAGCCACATCCGCAGCTTCAGCTGCTCGCCCTGCGCCTCGAGCTGGCGCCGGAAACGGATCTGGCCCAGCGCAATGAGCATGTAGATGAACAGAATGATGGCGCCGGAGGTGTTGATCAGGAAAAGGAACACCCCGTTCGGCGAAATGATCGAGGCCAGTGCGGCCGCGAAGCCGGAGACCGTTCCGAACAGGATGCCCAGGCGAGGTACCTTGCTGGCCGAGGTGGAGGCGAACACCGCCGGCGCGTCCCCGCGGCGGGCCAGCTCGTGCAGCATGCGCGAGGTGATGTAGAGGCCGGAATTCAGGCACGACAGCACGGCGGTGACCGCGATCACGGACATCGCGAAGGCCGCACCGGGAATCCGGATGACCTCCAAGGTCCTGGTGAACGGTGAGTCGCCCGGCACCACGCTGTCCCATGGAAGCACGCTGACGATGATCGCGATCGACGCAACGTAGAACAGAAGGATGCGCAGCGAGACGGTGCGCGCTGCTCGCGTCACGTTGCGCGCCGGATCGTCAGTCTCGGCCGCTGCGATGGTGGCCACTTCGCTTCCCATCATCGAAAAGATCACCACTGGAATGGCGGTCAGCGGAGCGCTCAGCCCCTTCGGGAAGAATCCTCCGTGCCCGATCATCTGTTGCCAGGCCTGCGCAGGGCCCGGGCCGAACGCAAAGATGAACCCCAGCCCCAACACGATGAATACGGCGATCGCCGCCACCTTCAGCGAGGCGAACCAGAACTCGAATTCGCCGTAGGTGCGCACCGACAGCAGATTGGTCGCCGTCATCGCCACGATCAGTACCAAGCCGATCACCCAGATCGGAGCGGCGATCCAGTGCTGCAACAGGGTGGCGCCCGCGATCGTCTCCACGCCAACGGTGATCACCCAGAAGTACCAGTAAAGCCAGCCGATCAGGAAGGCGGCCCACTGGCCGAGTCCAAGGACCGCGTACTCGGCAAAGGTTCCAAGGCCCGGCCGGGCCACGGCCATTTCGCCCAGCATCTGCATGATCAGGAATACCAGGATGCCGGACAGCCCATAGCTGATCAGGACCGACGGCCCGGCCATCTTGATGGCCGCGCTGCTGCCGACGAACAAGCCTGCGCCGATGATGCCGCCCAGGGAAATCAGCGTCACATGGCGCGGCTGGAGCGAGTGCGCCAGCTCGGTCGTGCTGCGATCGGTTTCCACGGCGCGCTCCATTTTCTAGTTATTTGCTTCCAGAAGCGCAGCGGGCAGGCGTCCCGCTGGCTCCCGCTGCCTTCCTACGGGCCCAGCAGGAAGCGGCGCACGATGGCGATCTGGTCGGCATCGAAAAACATCGGCGCGTGGCCCACCTGCGGGATCTCGACCAGCTGGGCGCGCGGGCCGCGCCGGGTCATTTCGTCGGCGGCGGCGCGCGACAGCAGGTCTGATTCGGCTCCACGCACCAGCAGCACGGGCCCTTGAATCGCGTCGTACAACTGCCACAGCTTGGCCTCGGCCAGCGCGTTGCCCTCGGCCGTCGGCGCCTTGACCGACAGCGCGATCCCCGGGTCGTAGCGAAACACCCAATTCGAACCGTCGAAGCGCATCGCCGGCTCCGTCAGTTCGCGCCACTGTTGCGCCGTGCGCAGGCCGAATCCGGCCGAGATCGACCGTACGTACTCGATCGCCTGATCGAAGTCGGCAAACCGCGGCTGCTCCCCTACATAGTCGGCGATCCGCACCAGGGCTTCCAGTTGCAGCCGAGGGCCTATGTCGTTCAGGATCAAGCGGCCGATCGGCGCGTTCGGCTGTCCCGCGAGGGACATTCCAATCAACCCGCCCATCGACGTACCGAGGAAGTCGACCCGATCCACATTCAGCCGCGCAAGCAGCGTTGCCATGTCGAAGGCGTACTGAGGCAGGCCGTACAACGTTGGATCCGCCAGCCAATCGCTACGGCCCCGTCCGACCACGTCCGGACAGACAACGCGGTACGAATCGCTCAGATGCTTCGCCAGGGGCGAGAAATCGTCGCCCACGCGCGTCAACCCGTGCGCGCAAACCAGCACGCGCGGGTTATCGGCGGCGCCCCACTCGGTATAGCGCATCGTATGAAACCCGCTACGGCTCAAGCAGCGGACCGCACCGGGGCGTGGCGTGCTCATGGTTGCTGGTTCGTCGTTGGCTGATGGGCGCTCTGCAGGGTTGAGTTTACCCACTTGGCGGGCTGATTCAGCCAATAGCGCCCGTGGTCCAGCCGCCATTGCTCCAGCGCAACGGATCCGTCCGGGCCGAAGCGCCAACGGGCTGCCCCGCTCCAGTCGCTGCGGACAATGCGCGCCCCATGGCGCGCATAGCGCGCCACCACGTCCGGGTTCGGATGACCGAAGCGGCTTCGATAGCCGGCTTGAACCGAAACCCAGCTTGGGGCCAC
>DATBCI010000446.1:0-5576 GCA_036270555.1 Burkholderiaceae bacterium | reverse complement strand
TCGGCCGAGCCGGTCGCCTGGTCCTGTTTGACCGCCTCCTGCTGCAGGATGCGCAGCGACGCGAGGTTGTCCTCGACCTCCTGAAAGGCCCCCAGCACCGTCTCGCGATACGCCGCGACACCGGCATCGTATTGCGCGCGGGCGCGCTCGACTCCGGCTCGGCGCAGGCCACCGTCGAATACCGTCTCGGCCAACTGCGGCCCAAGCGCCCAGAACAGGCTTGGGCCGGTCAAGAGCTTGCTGAACATCGACGATTCGAGCCCGACCGATCCGGACAGCGTCAGGTCGGGGAAAAACGCCGCCTGCGCCACCCCGATCTGCGCGTTCGCGGCCGCCACGCGTCGCTCGGCCGACGCAATGTCGGGACGTCGCTGAAGCAACTCGGAAGGCAGGCCTGCCGGAATCGCGGGCACGGACCAATTCGGCGAGCGGACAGGCAAAGAGAACGCTGAAGCCGGTTGGCCGACCAGCGTCGCGATGGCATGCTCGTATTGGGCACGCAGCACGCCTATATCAATATCTTGAGCCTCGGTCGTTTCGAGCTGCGTCTGCGCCTGAGCGACATCGGATTGCGAGGCAAGGCCGCCCTGGAACCGGTTGTTGGTCAGCTGCAGAGCTTCCTGATAGGCAACGATGGTCCGGTCGAGCAGCTCCTTTTCCGCATCGAGGCCGCGCAGATTCAAATAGTCGGTGGCGAGCTCTGCGTGCAAGCTCAGCCTGATACTCTCCAGATCGCCGAGGCTCGCCTGCTCGTCGGCCACCGAGGATTCGACCGACTGTCGGACCTTGCCCCACAGATCCGGCTCCCAGCTGGCGGCTGCCGGAATGGCGTAGTCCGGCAAGGTGTGCCCGGCTTGCGCCCGGTAAAGGATGTTCGCGGAAGTGAGCGACTTGTCTGCGGCTGCGCCTACGACGATCGTTGGAAAAAACGAGGAGCGCGCAACGCCGACCGCTGCTCGTGCCTGTCGCAGCTGCGCCAGCGCGATCTTCAGGTTCTGGTTGGAGCCGTCGACCTTGTCTTCCAATGCAGTCAGTTGATCATCGCCGAAGGTCTTCCACCAGGCGCCGCGGGAAGCCGCGTCGTTCGGTTGAGCCTTGACCCAGCCCGGCGTAGGCGGCGCCTGCGACGTGGTGCCTACCGGCGGCGTACCCGCAGCGCCGACAGGCTCGCCCTCCTTGAAGGCTGTTGGAACGTCGACCGGGGGTCTCACGTATTCAGGTCCGATCGCGCAGGCCGAGAGCAGCAGTGCGAGGAGGCCAACGCCAAGGGCGGCTGCGGGGGCCGCGCTGCAAGATTGGCGAATCATGTCTGCGGCCCGGCAGCGGCTACGCGAACCTTCGTGCCTTCGGCGATCGCGTCGGTCGGATTCAGAATCACGGCCTCCTCGCCTACCAGACCAGAGGCGACCTCGACGCGCGAGCCGAAGTCGCGCCCGATCGTGATCGTCTTCAGGGCCACGACACCGTCCTTGTTCACAGTGGCTACTTGCACGCCCTGGGGCCGGAACAGCAGGGTATTCACGGGGAGCGAATAGCCCGGCCGGGCAGCGTGCAGCTGCAGGTGTACTTGTGCATAAGAGCCGGGAAGCAGGGCGCCGTCGGGGTTCGGCACGTCGACTTCCAGGCGCAGGGTCCGAGTCACCGGATTGATGGCACGGGCGTTTCTCGCGATCCTGCCCGGAAATTTGCGGTCCGGGAACTGGCTCAAAGTCAGGTAGCCCCCCGCGTCGCGAGCGGCCGCCTGCCGTGAATAGTCTTGTGGCACGTCGACGTACACCCGCAGGGTGCCGGTCTGGGCGAGGTCGAACAGCTCCCTGGCCGGTCCGCCCGCACTGCCGGCTTCGATCAGCGCGCCGACGTCGACGTTGCGCGCGGTGATCGTGCCGTCGAACGGGGCATAGACTTTCTCGTACGACTGCAGCTTCTCCAGTCGCGCCACGTTCGAGTCCGCCGCCTCGAGAAATGCCTGCTTGGCCTGCGCGTCGCTCGCCATCACATCCGCTTCCTGGCGCGATACCGAGTTGCTCACCAGCAAGTTCTTATAGCGCTCTGCCGTCACTGCGGCGAGCTGCTGATTCGCCTCCGCCTGCTTCTGGTCCGCACGCGCCTGGCGCAGCTGATCGTCGACCTCCGGCGCATCGATTTCAGCCAGCAATTGGCCGGCCTTGACCTGCCCGCCGATGTCGACGTACCACTTCCTCAAATAGCCGCTCGCCCTGGCGTAGATCGGCGTCTGCTGGAACGCCTCCACATCCCCGGGCAGCAACACTTCCTGCACCGGCGGGGCGGCCTGCGGGCGCATCACTGACACGGTCGGCACGGCCAGGGTCGCAGTCTGTTGTATCAGCGCGCGATGCGCGAAGATGCGGGGCACCGTGCCGAGCGCCAGTGCGGCAAGGAGCGCCGCGGCGGCTATCCAGGCGATCGGCCGGCGGCGCGCGCGGGCTTGGGTCGCCGAGTCCTTGTGGACAGGAGCGGCTGCGGGCACACGGTCGATCGGCAAGGTATCCATTTCCGAAGTCCTGTCAAACAGAAAGTTGAGCGGCAAGGCACCCACCCGAAGCGCGGGTTTGCTTTGCGCGCCAGCCGTGAATCACCGAGAACACCACGGGGACGATCAGCAGCGTCGCCAGGGTGCCGAAGACGAGCCCGCCGATGACGGCGCGACCGAGCGGCGCATTCTGCTCACCGCCGGCGCCCAGGCCGATGGCCATCGGCGCCATCCCAATCAACATCGCCAAAGCCGTCATCACCACGGGGCGGAAACGTCCGACGCCCGACTCCAGCGCGGCCTGATGTGGGTCCATGCCGGATGCGAGCCTTTCGCGGGCGAAGCTCACGACCAGGATGCTGTTGGCCGTGGCGATGCCGACGCACATCATGGCGCCGGTCAGCGCGGGTACGCTGAGCGTGGTCTGCGTTACGAACAGCAGCCACGCGACCCCCGACAGTACTGGGGGCACGCCGCTGATGGCGATCAGCGGGTCGAGCCAGGATTGGAAGTTGACCACCATCAACAGATAGACCAGCACGATGGCCAGGGCCAGCCCGGCGTACAGGCCGGAAAACGAGCTCTGCATCGTCTGCACCTGGCCGCGGACCACCACGAACGAACCGGCCGGCAGGTCCTTTTGCGCCTGTGCGACGATCTTCTGGACGTCGCCGGCCACGCCGCCGAGGTCGCGCCCCTGTACCGATCCAAACACATCGATCACTGCCTGTCCGTTGTAGTGCGAAATCACGGCCTGCTGCGTCGTCCGCGACATGCTGCCGAGCGAGCCCAGCACGTCGGACGTGAGTCCGGCGGAGCTGCCCATGGCGCCGGCGGCTTCTGCGCCCGTGCCTGCGGGAGCCGGCGGGCGAGTCAGCGGGATATTGGCCAGCGACTGCAGCGAATCGACCTGGTACTGCGGCGTTTCGGTCATCAGCGGATAGCTCACCCCGTTTTTCGGGTCGAGCCAGAAATTCGGCGAGGTCTGCGAGCTGCCGGACAATGTGACCAGCAGGTTCTGCGCGATCTCGCGTTGCGTGAACCCGGCCTGCAGGGCTTTGGTGCGGTCCACGTTGAAGTCGATCTCCGGCTGATCGGCAGGCTGCTGGATACGCAGGTCGACCAATCCCGGCACGCTGCGCAACTGCGCCAGCAGCTTGTCGGCGAACGCGCGATTCTGGTCGATCTTGTTGCCCACGACCTGGATGTCGATCGGGGCGGGCAGCCCGAAGTTGAGGATCTGGCTGACCATGTCCGCCGGGAGGAAAGAGAAGGTGACGCCGGGGAAAGCCTGCGGCAGTGAGGAGCGCAGCGTCCTGACGTATTGCGCCGTCGGCCGGTGGCCGGCGTTCAGCGTCACCAGGACGTCCGCGTCCGCCGGCCCGATCGGAAGGGCGGAGTCGTAGCTGATGTTGATCCCGCTCACGGGCAGGCCGATGTTGTCGACGATCCCCGACAGCTCCGCAGCGGGGATCTTCCCGCGGATATGCTGCTCGATCTCGTCCGCCAGGCGGGCGGTCTGTTCGATGCGCGTGCCGGTCTTTGCCCGGAAGTGCATGCGGATTTCGCCCGAATCGATCGTCGGGAAGAAGTCCCGGCCGAGGAACGGCACCAGCGACAGGGACACCAGACAGCCTGCCGCCGTCACCAGCATGAGGCGCCGTGGCCGCACCAGGCCGGTTCCGAGCAAGCTCTGGTAGCGATCGCGAAGGCCGGAGAATGCGGCTTCGAAACCGCGCTGGAATCGCTGTAAGCGGTTGAGCGTCGGCGCTTCGGCGCCGTCGGTGCGCTGCGCGCGCAACAGGTACAGCGCGAGCGTCGGCACCAGTGTGAACGAGAAGAAGTACGACGCCAGCATCGCGAATACCACGGCCTCTGCCAGCGGGATGAACAGGTAGCGCGCGACCCCGGACAACAGGAACATCGGAGCGAACACGATGCAGATCGACAGCGTCGATACCAGCGTCGGCACGGCGATGTCGGCTGAAGCGTCGAGGATGGCTTGCTCGAGAGGCAGACCCAGTTCGAGCTTGTGTGCCATGTTCTCGATTGCCACCGTGGCGTTGTCGACCAGGATGCCAACGGCGAGCGCCAGGCCGCCCAGCGTCATGATGTTGATGCTCTGCCCGAGCGCCGACAGCGCCGTCAGCGAAGCCAGGATCGACAGCGGAATGGTGATGGCGATGATCACCGTGGCGCGCCAGCTGCCGAGGAACACCAGGATCATCAGGCCGGTCAGGCAGGCGGCGATCAGGCCTTCGCGGATCACGCCCGATACCGCCGACGTGACGAAGACGGACTGATCCGAGGCGATCTTCACTTGCAGCGACTTCGGCAGGCTGGCTTCGACCCGCGACAGCAGCTGCTTTACCTGGCCGATGATCGTCAGGGTGGAGGCGCTGCCGCTCTTTTCGATTTGCAGCAGCGCGGATCGCTTGCCGTCGGTGCGCACGATATTGGTCTGCGGCGCATAGCCGTCGCGCACGTGAGCCACATCGCGGATATAGATGGTGCCGCCCGGCCCGGTCTTGATCGGCAGGTCGTTCAGTTCCTCCACCGCCTGCGGGCTGCCGTTCATGTTGACGTTGTATTCGAAGGTGCCGATCTTGGCGGTGCCGCCGGGCAGCACCAGGTTCTGCGCGTTGACGGCGTTGACCACGTCGCTCGGCGACAGTCCTTTGGCCTGCAGCGCGGCGGAATTGATATCGACCATGATCTGCCGCACCTTGCCGCCGTATGGAATGGGAACAGACGAGCCCTGCACGGTGGCCAGCTGAGTGCGGATGAAGTTGTTGCCGAGGTCGAACAGCTCCTGTTCCGGCAGCTGGTCGCTGGACAGCGCCAGTTGCAGGATCGGGACCGACGAAGCGTTGTAGGTCAGAATGACCGGCGGCAGGGTGCCGGGAGGCATGGATTTGAGCAGCGACTGCGAGTTGGCCGCAGCCTGTGCGATCGCGCGGTTGATGTCGGCGCCGGGATGGAAAAAGATCTTGACGACCGAGACGCTGTTCAGCGATTGCGATTCGATGTGCTCGATATCGTCGACATCGGAGGTCAGGGCGCGCTCGTAGCCCGAGGTGATCCG
>DATBCI010000445.1:0-3584 GCA_036270555.1 Burkholderiaceae bacterium | reverse complement strand
GCCGGTCAGCTTCGCGATATCCAGTCCGCCACCGACCCGGTCACCGCAATAGAGCAGGCCGCGATCGTCGACATCGGTGTTGTCGCACGAAACGTCCAGCGAGCTGCCCGACACCCCGTTAACGGTCCACGAGCTAGGCTGCGTGAAACTGTTGACGGGCGCGATGAAATGCGCGACTTCCTTCGGGTGATACGGATCGCGAATGTCGGTCACGCGGATGCCGGCGTCGAACCAGGCGCTGGTCATCAGGCGTGGATAGAACGGATCGCCGGCCATGTTCTCGGACATCGAGTGCACGCCGAAGCGGGTGCCGCGCGCGCAGAAATTCGGTCGTCCCGCCACCTGCCCGGAAAAGTCGTCGACGGTGACCGTCGAAATCGGCCACGGGTGTTGCTCGGCGCTGGTGCTGCCTCCCTGGCCGATCGTCGCTGTGATGTCCAGCAGATACAGCAGGTGGGGCGAGCCCTGGCAGCGATTATCGGTTTCTTCCGAGCTGACCGCCAGGATGTCGCGCACGTTGTTGTTGGAGAAATTCGCGTACTGCTGCAGCTTGATGCCGTAATAGGGAACCGACGAGTGACCGCCTTCTACCCCCGGCATGTAGATCTCTCCAATTTCTCCCTGGCGCAGCTCCTGGTCGGTGGGCTTGGCCGGATTGGCGTACACGCCGGTGCCGTACGGCGGCGGCAGCACCTTGGTCAGGTCGTTGATCTGGACGACACCGTCCGAGCCGACGCCATACGGCATGTACAGCCGATTGTGCACGACGCCGTGCAGCGTCGTTACGACGACCGGGCCGTGAACTCCGGAAGGTACGGTGCGCGTTGTGTTTTCAGTTCCCGGAATCACGAACGTCGAGCCCGGATTCTGGCCGGGAAAGCCGAAGTCCATGATGTACTTCGGATTGGCCGGGTCGCTCAAATCGTAGATCTTCAGGTGCTGGTTCGGGCTGCTGGCGTTGTTCCAGCCGTCGTAGCTCGCGTCCGCCGACTTGGTGGCGCCGCCGACGATGTAGGCGATTCCGCTGGCGCAGTCCCACCAGCTCCGGTGCGTCACGTCCAGCCCCGTAACGGGTGTCGACACCAGGCTCGGCGGGGTGGTCCATGGGTCCGTGACATCCCACACTTCGTGCGACACGGCGCCGTCCTCGCGCAGCAGATAGACCTTGCCCTTCTTTCCTTGCGGCAACACACTGCCATCGCACAGCTTGACCATCCGGGCACCGCCCTTGGGGGCCGGGATGTGCCACAGATACACCGGATGCCTGGGGTTCGTGACGTCGACCACCGAGGTGCCATTCGTTTCGACCACGCCGGTCATCGGGTTCAACATCTTGCCGTTGAAATGCCCCGCGTAAGCGACCACATGGCCGTTCTGGCTGTGAACCGTCGTCTGATAGGTGACCCGTCCCTGCAGGTCGCTGTGTCCGAGCCATTCGGTGTTGTACGTGTTCGAGCCGTCGGGATTCTGGGTCCCGGCCGGATACGGGCTGTCCAGATCGTTGGCCGCCCACGCGCTCATGCCCATCGCGAACAGTGCGGCGCCCCCTGCCAACCACAGCGTCGAGTGCGCGCGCATCCCCTTGGTATGTCTCATCATCGCGTCTCCCTCGTTTCGACTTCGATCGAACCTCCGCCGTCACCTCAAGCGCTCCTGGATCGGGCGAAGCGCGTCTCGCAATCCTTTACTTGATCAGGTGACCCGCGGCGTCGAACTGCAGGGACCTCGCACCGGCCCCGTACGACCAGGTATCGACGCGACCGTCTACACCTTCGTCCTGCGTGATCTCGGTCGGATTTCCCAGAATGTTGCGCACCTCGTTCTTCGACATGCCGGCACGCAAGTCCTGATCCGCAGTCGCCTTGGCCGGCTTCGCGCCCTTCGTGTCGCTCGTCTTGGAATCGCCGTATGCGGTCGACTCGGCGTCCTCCGGGCATGGAAAATCCCGATAGACAACCTTGCCGTCGCTTCCCTTGCAGACATAGATAGGATCGGCGAAAGCAGCCGGCGCAAGCAACAGCAGCGCCGCCGCCAGTGCCAGCGAAGCCAGCGCCTGAACAGAAATCCCAGCAATCCGAGTGGATCCCGACACGGCTGGCCCTTCTTCTGAGGTCCGACTACTTTGGTCTGACGTCCGCGCAGCCGAAACCACTTTGCGCGCGGGTCTTGGCGGTTGTCAAGAGATATTCCGTATTTTGGATCCGCAACTTGCCTTCAAGCCGCGACGTTCGGATAGCGATTAGAACTTTGGTCGAGTGTTTACGACCAGTTCACATGGCGTCCGAATTTTCCTAACCGGCGATGGGAAAGCGTGGCGGGCAGGAGCCGGTCAACGCTTTTCACCGCCTGCTAGTGGACGAGCTGGTTGATCTCGATGATCGGCATCAGCACGGCCAGCACGATCAGCGTGACCACGCCTCCCATCAACAGAATCAGTGCCGGCTCCAGCAGCGAGGTAAAGAACAACGTGCGGCGCTCGGCCTCGCGCGCGTGCATGTCCGCGGCCCGCCCCAGCATCTGTGGCAACTGGCCGGTGGCTTCTCCCGAGGCGATCAGGTGAATCAACACGGGCGGAAACAGTCGCTGCCGTCCCGCGCCGCGTTCGTCCTTGCGAAGCGCGGCGGCCAGCGAAAAGCCTTCGCGCACGCGTGACGAAGCCTCGATGACGCGGCCGCGCAGCGCGTCATTGCCCAGCGTCTCGCCGGCCGCCTGCAGCGAGCGCAGGATCGGAACGCCCGATCCCACCAGGATCGACAGCGTGCCGGCGAAGCGTGCCGTATTGATCGAGCGCGACAGCACGCCCAGCACCGGAAGCCTCAGGATGGTGCGATGCCAGCGCAGCCGCAGCGCGGGCACCTGCAAGGCGCGAGTGGCGACCACGATGGCGATGATGATCAGCAACAGCACGATCCAGCCATCGCTTCGCACGAAATCCGAGAGCGCGATCATGATCTGGGTCAACAGGGGCAGCTTCTGCCGCGTCTGCGTGAACACCTGCACGACTTGCGGCACCACGTACGTCAGCAGTCCGGTGACCACCAGCAGTGCCACCGCGGTCACGATGGCCGGGTAGACGAACGCCAGCTGGATCTTCTGCTGCAGCCGCGCCCGCTCCTCGATGAAATCGGCCAGGCTCGACAGCACCGAGCCGAGTTGTCCCGATTCTTCGCCGGCGGCGATCAGCGCCCGGTACAGATCGGGAAACTGGCGCGGGTGCCGCCCCAGCGCGGCGGACAGCGATGAGCCGGCCAGCACGTCGGTACGAATGGCTGCCATCAACTCGCGCAGCGATTGCTTTTCGCTCTGCTCGACCAGGACCGTCAGCGCGTCGGCCACCGGCAGCGCCGCGTTCAACAGGCTCGAAAGCTGCCTCGTCAACACCGACAGTTCGGTCTGCGACAGCCGCCGGCCGAACACCGCGCCGACGCCTGGCCGTGCCCCGCCGGACAGCACCGCCTGAACGTTCAGCGTGACCAGCCCGCGCGAGCGCAGCAGTTGGCGCGCGGCGCGCGCGCTGTCGGCCTCCAGCACGCCAGACTGCTCGCGGCCGTCCGCATCGACCGCGCTGTATCGGAACGCCCCCA
>DATBCI010000444.1:0-2256 GCA_036270555.1 Burkholderiaceae bacterium | reverse complement strand
GACGATACCGGCTACACGGACTGGAAAACCAACCGGGAGCACTTCGACCAACTGGTCGGCGGCACGCTGAGCGGTCAGATGTCGCTCTCTGCCCAAAGCTGGCACGAGCCCTGGCGCCTGGTCACGTACCTGTGGCTGCACACGAGCGCGCCGTCGTGGCTGAGCAACCTGCTGGTGCTGCTGCTGGTGGGCCCGTTCGCCGAGGCGGCGGCCGGCCCGCTTGTGCTCCTGCTGTGCTACCTGGGCGGGGGTGCCTTCAATGGCGTGGTGAACCTGCTTTTCGCGAGCCATCCGGCGGTTGGCGACTGGGGTGCGATCGCGGCGCTGGCTGGGCTGCTCGCGGCAACCCTGGGCGTTCAGCCGATCGTCGCGCGGCCGGTCGCGAGTCGACTGAAGATCCGCGTGCCGGCGGCTGCCGCATTGCTGGTTGTGGTCGGGGTCGAGCTGGCTCGTTGGGTCCTGGCCGGAGCAGCGGCGACGGATCCGTACGCCGACGTGGCCGGCCTGGCATTCGGTGCAACGCTGGCGGGCGTGCTCAAGCTGCGCGATTCGCGCCGGGTGCGCGACGTGCTGGCGTATGCGGCTCTGTCCGCCCAGTCTTCCCAGACGAGTGGGCCGAAGGAGTCCGGCCTGGCACGCCAGGCGCGGGAAGCCGCGACGCGCCTGGAAACGCGCCGTGCGACACAGCTTTACAAGGAGCTGGTCGATCTTGAACCGCGACAGGTCGAGCACCTGTACAGCTACCTGAACGTGGCACTGATGGGCCCGGATGAAACCTTGCTGCAGGACGCCGCGCTGCGCCTGCTGTGGCTGCGCTCGAAGTCCCATTCGGACCAGATACGCAAAGCGTTCGTGCTGCTGACGCAGCCGAAGGTGCTGAAGGTGCTGCCGATCGACGAGCATCTGCGGCTTGCGCGGCGTCTGGTCAAGCTGCGCGAGGACGCGGCGGCGCTCAAAGTGCTCGACGGGATCCTGTCCGACAACCACCTGCGCCAGCTGTATGGGCGCCAGCTTGCCGACTGCCTGCTCGGCCTCTACACGGGTTATGTGCGGCGCCGCCTGACGACCCTGGCGGAGATGATCCATTCGCGTCTGACGATGTATTTCGAAGCGCCCGATCACCTGGGTGGGCTGCCTCCGGCGACCCGGCCGCCGACCACGATGTACACGTCGTCGCTGCACCCGCCGAATACGCGCTTGCCGCCGCGCTGAACGTCACTCGACCCGGCGGTCCAGCATCGCCTGCGCGATCGTGTTGACGTCGGTGTACTCGAGCTCGGCGCCGGCGGGAACCCCGCGGGCCAGGCGCGTGACCTTGATGCTCGAATCGCGCGCCCGGGCCAATTCTCCGATGTAGTGAGCGGTCGCGTCACCCTCGGGCGTAAACGAGGTGGCGACGATCACCTCGCGCACGACGCCATCGCCGACGCGCTCGAGCAGGCGATCCATCTGGATCTCGCGTGGACCCACCCCGTCCAGCGGTGACAGGCGCCCCAGCAGAACGAAATAAAGTCCCGCGTAAGCCAGCGACTGCTCGATCACCAGCTGATCGGCGGGCGACTCGACCACGCACAAAAGATCGGGAGTGCGTTTCGGATCGGCACACGTCTCACACAGCGGCTGCTCGCTCAACGTATTGCAGCGCGCGCAGTGATCGACCCGATCGACCGCATCCAGCAGCGCGCGCCCCAGCACCGTGGCCAGCGGCCGATCGAACTGCAGCAGGTGAAAGACGATCCGTTGCGCCGATCGCGGCCCGATCCCGGGCAATCGCTTCAGAGCATCGACTAACGAGTCAAGCGCGGGTCCGAGCCTCACTCGCCCTCACAATTCCCCTCACCCTAGAACGGCAGCTTGAAGCCCGGCGGCAACGGCAGCCCGCCGGCGAGCGCGCCCATCTTCTGCTGGGCCAGCTCATCGGCGCGGCGCGCGGCATCGTTGAACGCCGCGGCCACCAGATCTTCCAGCATATCGCGGTCATCGCCCAGCAGGCTGGGGTCGATCGTCACACGCCGCGCCTGGAACTTGCAGGTCAGCACGACCTTCACCAGCCCGGCGCCCGACTGCCCCTCGACTTCGGTCGTCGCCAACTCGTCCTGCAGGCGCTTCATGTTCTCCTGCATCTTCTGCGCCTGCTGCATCAATCCGGCCAACTGGTTCTTCATCATGGCGGTTCCAGGTTCACTTGTCGCCGATCGGTTTGATCGAGGTGGGGTCCACGCTCGCCCCGAAGTTCTCGATCAATTCTCGCACGAA
>DATBCI010000443.1:0-5812 GCA_036270555.1 Burkholderiaceae bacterium | reverse complement strand
CGCGTTCTGGCGAAGGACATTGCGGCCCCGATCGACCTGCCGCCGTTCGCCAATTCCGCGGTCGACGGTTACGCCGTGCGCCACGCCGACTTGCGAGGCGATGGCCCGACGCTGCTGCCGCTGCTCGGCAAGACATTCGCTGGCCACTTGCCGCAGGCGCTCCAAGCGGGCACGGCTGCGCGCGTCTTTACGGGCGCGATGCTGCCGGAAGGGGCTGATACGGTGCTGATGCAGGAGGACTGCGAAGCGCGCGGCGACACGGTGCTGATAAAGCCCGGCATCGGGCGCGGCGCAAACTGCCGGCACGCGGGCGAGGATGTGCCTCGCGGTTCGCCCGCCTTGGAGCGGGGCCGGCGCCTGATGCCGCCCGATATCGGCTTGCTGGCCGCATTGGGGCTGCAGCAGGTTCCGGTCCACACGCCCTTGCGGGTTGCGCTGTTCTCCACCGGCGACGAGCTGGTCGAACCGCCGGCCCGACTGGCCGCGGGCAAGATCTACGACGCCAACCGCGCGATGCTCGCCAGTTTGCTGGTACGTCTGGGCGCAGTGGTGGTCGATGGGGGGATCCTGCCCGACGATCCGACGCTGACACAGACCCGGCTGCGCGACGCGGCGTCGGGCTCGGATCTGGTGTTGACGTCCGGTGGCGTCTCGGCGGGCGAGGGCGATCACGTGCGCGCGGCGATCGAGGCGATCGGCGAGTTGACGTTCTGGAAGGTGGCCATCAAGCCCGGGCGGCCCGTGGCGGTGGGACAGGTCCGAGGCACGCCGCTGCTGGGGGTGCCGGGCAACCCCGTCGCGGCCCAGATTACGTTCTCGCTGATCGGCCGCCCGCTGTTCGATCGTCTGGCGGGCGCGACCTATCAGCCGCCGGTGCGATTCTTCGCCAAGAGCGGATTTTCACTTCGGAAGAAGCTTGGACGCCGCGAGTACGTGCGCGTCGTGGCGAACGCCGAGGGCGTTGCGCAGCGCTACCCGAAAGACGGCGCCGGCATCCTGACGTCGCTGACACAGACCAACGCCCTGGCCGAATTGCCCGAGGCGCTGACGCAGCTCGGCGTCGGCGACCCGGTGACCTGCATCGCGCTTGCGCTGCTGCACGGGTAGTGTCGACGATTTCTAGCGCGGCCTAGTCGTTCACCACGGGCTGCCATTGAGGCCCGTGGCGTACCGCCTCTTCGGAGGCGGTCGCATCGGGTCGACGCCGCGCCGGCAGCGGCCTCCAGTCGCGTTCGATGCGCCCGCCCTGAAGGTGCAACCGGCAGATACGCGGCAGCTCGATGATCTCAGGATCGTGGCAGGCGATCAGCGCAACGCCATCGGAGTCGCACAGATCCTGGATCAGGAGGATCGCCTGCCGGCGCGATTCGCGGTCCAGGTTCGCGGTCGGCTCGTCGAGCAGGAAAAGGCGCGGCTTCAGCACGCGCGCACGCGCCAGTGCAACGCGTTGCTTTTCTCCCGCGGACAGCCTGTGCGCCGGGACATCGAGCAGATGCCCCAGGCGCGCCCATGCAACCGCTTCACGCACCAGGACCTCGCGCTCGCGGCGGGGCGCGCCACGCACCCTGAGCCCGTAGCCGATGTTGTCCTCGACACTGGTGCGAAACAGGTACGGGTGCTGGTGGACGTAGATCACATCGCGTCGCAACCACTCGGGATAGGCATTCAGGTCCACGTCCACCGCCCGATAGCGGGCACGCACCAGGTCGGCCGTCTCGAGGCCGGCGATCACGCGCAGCAGCGTCGTTTTGCCCGCGCCATTGTCTCCGGTGAGCGCATAGCTTTGGCCTGCGTGCAGAGCAAGCCCCTCGATGTTCAGCACGGTGCGCGCGCCGAATTGCTTGCGCAGCGCATCGATGGCCAGCAGCGGCTCGTCCATGGCTAGCCGCTCTCACCTTGCAGGAAGGCCAGCGCGAAGTTCACCATCAGCGCGATGGCCAGCAGCATGAACCCCAGCGCGATGCCCTGAGCGAACTCGCCCTTGCTCGTTTCCAGCGCGATCGCGGTCGGGATGTTGCGCGTGAACCCGGCGATGTTGCCGCCGACCATCAGCGAGCATCCGATCTCCGATACGACCCGGCCGAACGCGCTGAAAACCGCCGCCATCACGCCGAAACGCACTTCGGCCAGGGTGGTCAGGGCGGTGCGCAGCCGGGTCGCCCCGAGCGAAAGGGTGGTTTCCCGCAGCCGCGGGTCCGCCCCTTGAACCGCCGACAGCGTGAAGACGACCAGCACCGGCGCAGCGATGATGATCTGGCCCAGGATCATCGCTTGGCGCGTGAACAGCAGGTGCAGCGATCCAAATATCCCTTGGCGCGACAACAACAGGTACAGCATCAGGCCGATGACGACGGTAGGCGAGGCCAGCAAGCCCTGATTGAGCTGGATCAGCAGGTGACGACCACGGAACGACGTGGTTGCGAGCAGGTAGCCAATCCCGATCGCCATCGGCGAGGCAAGCAGCATCGCCAACAGCGACACTTTGACCGAAACGAAAATGATCGCCCACAGATCCGGATCACCCGTCAGCAGCAGCCGAAATGCCTGCTCGGTGGTGGACAGCCAGTCCATCTCACCGGCCCGGTCGGTCCGGCTCCTGGGCGTCCGGAAAGAACACCTGCTTGCCTTCGATCTGAAAGTCGGCGATCGCCTGCTGACCCTCGGGCGAGGTGATCCAGTCGGAAAATGTGGCGGCGCCTCGGAAGTTGATGTCGGGATACTTGGCTGGATTGACGGCCATCACGTGGTACGGGTTGAACATCCTCGCGTCGCCCTGCACATCGATCTGCAGCCCGCTGCGGGCCCGGTACGCGGCAAACGTGCTGCGGTCGGTCAGTGTGTAGGCCTGAAGCTCCGCGGCCATCGTCAGCACCTCGCCCATACCCTGGCCGGCAGAGACGTACCAGGACTGTCCGCTCGGCGAGACGTCAGCCAAGGGCCAGTAGCCCTTCTCCATCTTGTCGGTGCCGGAGTCATCTCCACGCGAGATGAATTTGGCCTTTTTCTCGGCGATGCGGCGGAAGGCGGCGATCACATCGGTGCCACCACGCACTCCGGCCGGGTCCGAGGCGGGCCCGACCACCACGAAATCGTTGTGCATCACCTTGCGCCGGTTCACGCCGTGGCCGGCCGCCATGAAGGCGAGCTCGGCCGCCGGAGCGTGCACCAGCAGCACATCGGCGTCTCCGTCTTCCCCGAGCTTCAGCGCCTTGCCGGTTCCGACCGCGATCACACGAACCGTCAGATGCGATTTCGCCTCGAACTTCGGCAGGATGACCTTCAGAAGCCCGGAGTTCTCGGTGCTGGTCGTCGTGGCCAGGCGCAGATCCTGTGCGGCGGCGCTGCCAGCGGGTCCCAGCAGCAAGGCGAGGCTGATCGACACTTGCAGCACTGCGGCGGCGCAAAAAGCCCGCGCCGCCCAAAACCCGCGCTTCTGTCGACAGCGGCCCGGCCAAGCGATATAGTGAAAAGGTAATATCGGTTGGGTCAGGCGTTGGGGAGCGGGGCCGGCTCCTGTGATGCGGTTCAGCTCTCCTGGATCCGACGCTTGAATACGGTGACCTCTGGACGGATTGCTTCTGCTGCCAGCGCCTGCATGTGACGGTAGCACTCCAGCACCTCGACTCCAAGCGAGGTGAGCGTAGCGCCGCCGCCCGTCTTACCCCCCTTCACCGCCTCCACCAATGCGCTCCTGAAGCAACCGTTCATCGAGTCCACCAGCAGCCACGCATGCTTGTAGCTCATCCCCATTTCCCGACAGGCCGCCGCGATCGAGCCGGTGCGCCGGATCGACTCGAGCAGTTGCGCCTTGCCCGGACCGATGGCGATCTGGTCGCCCAGATGAACGCGCAGGTCCACGTCGATTTTCAGCGGAGGGTCGTCGAGCGTGGTGAAGGCACTGGTGAAGGGTATCGGCCGGTCCATGGCCGAATTGTCCACGATGGAGACGAAGATGCAAAAGTCGTTGCATATCAACCCTGACAAATGCACAGGATGCCTGCAGTGCGAAATGGCCTGCAGCTACGAGAACTACGGGGTGTTCAACCCCGCCAAGTCTCGCATCAAGGTATTCGATTTCCATCAGTCCGGGCGCAAGGTCCCGTACACCTGCACCCAATGCGACGAAGCATGGTGCCTGCACGCGTGCCCGGTCGATGCGATCCAGGTGGATGCGGCCACCGGCGCCAAGATCGTGCTGGACAGCGTCTGCGTCGGCTGCAAGGTGTGCACCATCGCCTGTCCGTTCGGCACCGTCAACTACGTTCAGGACACCGGCAAGGTCCAGAAGTGCGACCTGTGCGGCGGCAATCCTGCTTGCGCGGAGGCGTGTCCGACCGGCGCGATCACCTATATCGATGCCGACTGGACCGGACTTGAGCGGATGAAGCAATGGGCCGACAAGCTCGGCAATCAACCGCACGCGTAGGGAGACAGCCATGTCGTGGACTGGAAAGATTCTGCGTGTGAACCTGACCCGGGGCACCTGCACGCCTGAGGCGCTGAACAGACCGTGGGCGCGCGACTACCTGGGTCAACGTGGATTGGCCACGAAGTACTTCGTCGAGGAAGTCGACGCCAAGGTCGATCCGCTGTCGCCGGACAACAAAATCATCTGGGCGACCGGGCCGCTGACCGGCACCATGGCTTCCACCGGGGGCCGCTACTCGGTGATCACCAAAGGGGCCCTGACCGGCGCGATCGCCTGTTCCAACTCGGGGGGCTACTGGGGAGCCGAGTTGAAGTTCGCAGGCTGGGACATGATCATTTTCGAGGGCAGGTCGCCCAAGCCGGTGTACCTGTTCATTCAGGATGACAAGGCGCAGTTGCTGGACGCCGGTTTCATCTGGGGCAAGTCGGTGTGGGACACCGAGCCCGCCGTCAAGGCGAAGCACCAGGACCCGCAGATCCGAGTGAGTTGCATCGGGCGCGCCGGCGAAACCGGATGCCTGTTTGCCGGGGTGATGAACGACCTGCACAGGGCGGCTGGCCGCTCGGGGGTCGGAACCGTGATGGGCAGCAAGAACCTGAAGGCGATCGCGGTGCGCGGAACATGGGGAGTGGGCAACATCCACGATCCGAAGGCGTTCATGGCGGCGACGTTCGCTGCGAAGAAGGTGCTGGCGGACAACCCGGTGACAGGCCAGGGGCTGCCGAAGTACGGCACCCAGGTGTTGATGAACGTGATCAACGAGATCGGCGCGATGCCCACGCGCAATCACCGCGACGTGCAGTTCGAGGACGCGAAGGACATTTCGGGCGAAGCGATGCATGAGCCGCGCAAGACCGACGGTAAGCCGAACCTGGTGACCAATCAGGCTTGTTTTGGCTGCACGATCGCGTGCGGCCGGATCTCGAAGATCGACGAGAACCACTACACCGTCAAGACGCGGCCGGAATACTGGGGTGCCTCGGGCGGGCTGGAATACGAGGCCGCCTGGGCGCTCGGGTGCGCCAACGGGGTCGGTGACCTGGAGGCGCTGACCTACGCCAACTTCATCTGCAACGAAGACGGCATGGACCCGATCTCGTTCGGCGCCACGGTCGGCGCGGTGATGGAGCTGTACGAAATGGGCGTGCTGACCAAGGAACAGATCGGTATCGAAGCGCCATTCGGGTCGGCCAAGGCGCTGACGTACCTGGCCGAGGTCACCGCGCGCGGCGAGGGCTTCGGCAAGGAAGTCGGCTTGGGGTCCAAGCGGCTGACCGCCAAATACGGGCATCCCGACCTGTCGATGAGCGTGAAGGGGCAGGAGTTTCCGGCCTACGACTCGCGTGGGATCCAGGGAATGGGATTGACGTACGCCACGTCCAA
>DATBCI010000442.1:0-7802 GCA_036270555.1 Burkholderiaceae bacterium | reverse complement strand
CGCGCCGTCGTGCCGTACGCGCAACGCCTGGCGCGCTTGCCGGCCTACCTGCAGCAACTCGAGATGGAAAGCCTGGGCAAGCGGGTGGACCGGCTCGGCGAACCGCTTTCGATCGATACCGCCCCGGTCGTATGGGGCGAGGTGGGCACCAATGCCCAGCACAGCGTGTTCCAGTTCCTGCACCAGGGCACCCATTGGGTTCCGCTCGATATCGTGCTGATCGGCGAGTACGACGCGGGCAACGACCGCCGGTCGCGTCTTGTGAACCAGTTCGCGCTGGCACAGGCCGATTCGCTCGCCTGGGGCGACGCGCTGCTGGGCGATCAGACCGAAGCGCCGTACCGGATGGCACCCGGCAACCGCCCCTCCACGCTGATTCGGCTGCCGCGCCTGGACGCGCGATCGATCGGCGCACTGCTGGCCCTGTACGAGCACCGCACCTTCGTCCAGAGCGCTGTCTGGAACATCAATGCATTCGATCAGTGGGGCGTGGAAATCGGCAAGCAGCTGCTGGCCCAACGCACCCGAAACAACAGTACTGCAGTCCAAAAGGATGGTTAACGACGATGCAGCCCAGAAGAGTGCGCAAGGCGGTGTTTCCGGTGGCCGGGATGGGGACGCGATTTCTGCCCGCCACCAAGGCGATGCCGAAGGAAATGCTGCCGGTGGTGGACAAGCCGCTGATCCAATATGCGGTGGAGGAAGCCGCCGCCGCCGGTGTGGAGCAGATGATCTTCGTCACCGGCCGCAACAAGCGGGCCATCGAGGACCACTTCGATCGAATCCCGGAGCTGGAGCAGATGCTCGAGCGCGGCGGCAAGCATCAGCTGCTCGAGGCGCTGATGTCCGCCACTCCGCGCGGAGTCACGTTCGTTTACGTGCGGCAGCCGGAGCCCCTGGGTTTGGGCCATGCGGTGCTGTGCGCACAGCCGGTGGTGGGTGACGAGCCGTTCGCCGTCATCCTGGCCGACGACCTGATCGATGCGGCTCCGGGCGTTACGGCCCAGCTGGTCGACAGCTTTCAGCGCCACGGCGCATCCGTGCTGGCCGTGCAGGACGTTGCACGCCAGGAAACCTCGAAGTACGGAATCGTCGCCACCGAACCGATGGACACCGCAGAGGAGCGCGTGGTGGGTATCGTCGAGAAGCCCCGGCCGGAGCAGGCGCCGTCCACGCTGGCGGTGGTCGGACGCTATGTGCTGCGCCCGGAGATCTTCGCCGAGCTCGCCACCACACCGCGCGGCAGCGGCGGCGAAATCCAGCTGACCGACGCGATCGCGCGCCGGGTACCGCAGCGCGAAGTGATCGTCCGGCGCTTTGCCGGAACGCGATTCGACTGCGGCTCCAAGGCCGGCTGGCTGGCGGCCAATATCGCGCTGGGAAGGCGCCAGGGTCTGCTGTCCTGACGGATCACGGCGGATCTGAGGGGCACACGAAGATCGACTGCGAGCGTTCACGCCACCGGATCGAGCTCGGTGGCCGAAATCGCGTCGCAAAGCCGGGTGGCGGTATCCAGCCGTCCGGAGACGCGCCGCATTCCATGCCGGATGCCAAGCCACATGTGAGCCAGGCGCTGCTTGCGCTGATCGCCCAGGATCAGGAAATAGCCGGCGAACTGCAGCAGGCGGATCACCAGGTGCAACCTCCACGCAATTGGCATCGGCACGTCGCGCAGCATCAGCAGTGTGTTGCGAAACATGTAGTAATCGCGTAGCGGCGCGTGATAGAAGATGTTCCTTCCCCCAAACAGCGGCAGCCGCTTCACCGACTCGCCGAGTCGATGATGCAAGCGGGCATCCGGCACGACCAGGAGACGATAGCCTGCCGCTCGCGCCCGCAAGCACCATTCGGTGTCAATGTGATCGATGAAATAGTTGCTGCGCATGCCACGCAGCGCCCGCAACACCGGCACCGGCACCAGGCTGCCGGAGGCAATCAGGAAGCTGACGTCGTAGCTGCGGGCCTCGACCAGCGATACGTTCAGGCTTCGCGCAGGCGGCGACCACCGCCCCGGCCAACCCCACTGTTCGACAATCAGAAGGGATGCCTCGCCCGTGCGAATATCGATGCTCTGCGGGCCGGCAGCGGCCACCTGGGCAGGGTCTTGGATGGTCGCCTTCCGATCGGCCTCCACCAGTGCGTCACGCAGTCGGCGCACCATGCCAGGCGCCGGCAGGCTGTCCTGATCCGTGAACAGCACGTACCGAAAAAGCGCCGAGGCCATCGCGCGCGCGGCGCCCTCGTTCTGGGCGGCGGCAAGACCGTGGTTCTGATCGTTGCGCAGCAGTTCAACGCGCCCGGCACCTTGCGTCGGCAGCCATCCGCCCACATCGGCCGCAGAACCGTTGTCGACCACGATCACGCGCCCGACCTGTGCCAGCAACGCCGGCAGGAGCGCGCGCAGACTTCCGGGATCCGGGTGGTAGGTGACCACCACGGCGCACACATCGCCGCAAAAATCCGGATCCGGAGGATCGCTCATCGCCCGAAAGCTCTACGGCTCTACGGCGCTGGAAAGCTCACGGCGGGTAGCCGCGCCCGCACGAGAGGAAATTCAAAACGACGTGGCATGTTATTCGATCGGCGGAGACTTTCAATCGCGTGGCCGGAACAACCCCCAGTTTAGACAGGCACATTGCCGCATATATGGGCCGCTGCGCGCGATTGTCGCTTGCGTTCCCGGGCGTTTGAAAGTAAACGGCTTCCGAAGTTCCGACACACGCATTCCAGGATTCCGACACGATTCCGGCACGATGCCTTCCCAGGCTCCGCTCGACGCAACCCATTCCGGGGTAACCAACCCGCAAGCTGGTCTGACCGCTTCGGTCGTCAGCCACGGGCAGATGCACCTCGTGAACGCCTTGATTGGCGACCTGATTCGTCACGGCGGGCCGTCGCTTCAGAGGCTGGTTGTGACGTTGAATGTTCCTGAGGCGGAGCCAGTCCGCGTCGACGGCGCCCGATTCGAAGTGTTGGTGCTCCGGAACGATCGCGCCGGAGGATTCGGGGCCAACCATAACCGCGCTTTCGCACACTGCAAGAGTGCCTGGTTCGCAGTGCTCAATCCGGACATCCGACTCTCGTCTGACGCACTGGGCCTGCTCCTTGCCGCACGCCAGGCAAAAGACGGCCTGATCGCGCCACAGATCCTGAATGCCGACAGCAGCCCGGCCGATTCAGCACGGCGTTTGCCGACGCCGCCACAAGTGACGATGCGCCGCTTGCTGACGCGACGACCCCGTGCGACGGGCGACTACGAATGGATGGCCGGCATGTGCCTGCTGCTGAACTCCGAGGCATTCCGGTCGATGGGCGGTTTCGACGAACGGTATTTCATGTACTGCGAAGATACCGACCTGTGCCTGCGGATGCAGCTCGCCGGCTGGCACCTGCGCCTCGTGCCGAGTGTGCAGGTCGTGCACGATGCGCGACGCGCAAGCCACCGCTCAGCGCGACACTTTCTGTGGCACACCACGAGCCTGATCCGTCTCTGGACTTCAGCGGCATACTGGTCGTACCTGCGTCGCCGTCACCGCCTCGCGGGGCTGCGTCAGACCGGGCCTGAAGACGGAGCAGGGGCGTAGCGCCCCACCAATTCATCTCCCCACCGCGCGCCCAATGCGACCCCCATCGACTGCAGGCGCGCCAGAGCGAGCCAGTGAAGAGGAATAGGGTCACTGGGCGCCGGCAGCCGCGCACAACGTCCCGTGCGCTCGGCAACGCGCCAATCCTCGCTGGCCATCAGCCAGTTGGCGGCGATACCTGCATGCGTGCGCACCTCTAGCGGCGCAAAGCCCGCCATCGCCACCATTCGCGTGAGCGACTTGGGCGTGAAGACCTGAAGGTGCCGCGGCACATCCAGGCCAGGCCAGTGGCGACCCGCCAGACGATGGCCCAGCGACAACGCATTGGGTGTCGCGATCACGAGGCACCCGGATGGCTTGAGTATCCGCCGGCACTCCTTCAATTCCTCCGCCGGGTCCGCAAGATGCTCGATCACATGCCCCATCAGAATCACGTCGAACTGCGCATCGGGAAACGCATGCTCCTTCAGGGGACCGAAGCGTGCGTCGAGGCCGGCGCTGCGGGCAACAGCGACCGCCGCAGCGTCAAAATCGATTCCGGTTGCGGTCCATCCTGCCGCGATGAAGCGTTGCATCGGTGCGCCGTTGCCACAGCCGATATCGAGCAAGCGCCCGCGGCTGCTGAACGGCAGCCAGAACAGCTCCCGCAACGCCGAAGTCCGGTACCATGGCACAAGCTGGACCACCGCTGCCAGCGCCCGCGCAGCCGCACCGAGGCGAGCGGGATAACCGAGCAAGCTGCGCTGAATCGCGCGGCGTACATGAACTCGTAACCCATCGGAGCGAGGACCGGGCTGCTCGGCTTCGTGAGTGAAGTAGTTCTCGTACAGGCGAGGCAGCTGCTCGGCCACCGGTCTCGGGTTCAGCCAGAGCAAACCGCAGTCGCCCGCCCTACATTGCACCATGTCCCAGCGACCAGGGGAGCCGTGCATCAGATCTGAAACTTCCCGATGCAGAGGGACGCCCTCGCCCCCGCACACAAGGCATCGGTCAGCCGCTTCCATCCGGGTCACGGCTTTCCAGTTTCGGCCGACGCGCGAAGCCACGGCAAAACGATTGACACCAAACCGCGTCGCTCGGTCCGGCTCAGGTAGGTTGCTCCGAGCGCAAACGAGATGGCTGCCAAGCCGAGCATCCACGGCGCAGTGATCGACCCTACGGTGAGGATCGGCAGCGCCAAGGCCGCGCACGCAGCGATGGACGTCAGGGCAGCATAGCCTCCTCGTAACGTCAGGATCGAAGGTTGCCTAGCACGCGCCAGTAGCGTCATCAGCAACGCGTCCACTACCATGCGTCCAGACCATGCCAGTGCCGCACCCTCCAGACCATCATGGCGAATCGCGATCCAGACGGCGCCGACGTACAGCGGGAGCTCGACAAGATGGACCATCGCTGTGACGCGCGACGCGCCGGACGCCTGAAGCATACCGAACGGCGGCTGAGCGATCGTGTTTCCGATCACGCCGATCAGAAGGATCTTGAGCAGCGGTGTCGCCGCGGCGCTGAAGTCCGCGCTGATCCAGACCGCAAGCGCCACCGGCGCCAGCACGAGGGCGATCGTGCAGGCGGGCGTCATCAAAGCGAGCGTCACACGCAGGGCCTTGTCAACCAGAGACCCAACAGCATCGGAGGCCTCGCGACTTGCGTCCAATGCGGCCAAGCGAGGGAAGATGGTCGTCGACAAGGCCATCGGAAACGCTAACGCACGCAGCGCGAGTTCCTGCGGAATCGTGTAGGTCGAAAGGACCGACAGCGCGACGAAAGTCGTCAATGCGAAGCGGTCGAATACGACCATCACCGGGCCTATCACGTTGCTCAGCGTCATCCAGCCGCCCTCGAGCAGCGCGTTGCGCAGCGGATCGATCCGACTCAGCGGCATCTTCTCGCCCGCCACAGGCAGCATTCGAACGCACGCTTGCCGGTATAGCGCGTACCAGATCCAGCGCACCGATGCGATGCCCAGAACGAGCGCCGGCAGGCTCGGCGTCGCGACCAGAACCAGCAACGGTACGGCGAACGTGGCAAACCCGAAACCGACACGCAACCCGTTCGAGAGCGCGAACGCCTCGCGTCCCTCGATTGCGCCTCGCCATAGATTGCCCAGCACGAGGGCAGGCAACGCCGCGACCAGCGCAACCCACGCCCAGCGCACTTCGCCCTGCAGCTGGGCCGACGCCTGCACGCCCGCAAGCCAGCGCGTGGGCACCGCAGCCGCCAACACGGCGGCCAGCACACAAGTTGCCGTCAGCAGCCAGCGCTCGACGAGCTCCAGGATGGCGTGCTCGTGTGCGAGGTTGCCGCGGACGGCGGCAACTGCAATGCGCCGGGAGAACACCCGACTCAGACCGATGTCGAGCAGGCCCAGGTACCCGAGCAGCGCGAACGCGAGCGTCAGAAAGCCAAGCCGGTCCAGGCCGGCATAGCGGGCGAAAAGCGGAATCGCGACGACGGCCACCCCAAGAGGCAGCGCAAGGCCAGCCAGGTTATAGAGAAAGTTGTACGAAATTCTTCGGGTGTTCACTGTGCGTGCCCGATCCCTCGGTGACTCACTTGCTCCAGACTGCGCACGAAACGGCTGCTCGAAGTCTCAGTGCGAATCGGCCAGACACGCTCGCAAGCGATCTTCCCATGGCCCGATCCGAAAGCCGGTCACATCCTGGAAGCGTGCACTGTCGAGCACCGAGTACGCCGGCCTCGCCGCGGGTGTCGGGTATTCCGAGGTTCGAATCGGGATCACCGGCGTGGCCAGGCCGGCCAACGCCAAAATGCGCTGCGCGAACTCGAACCAGGTGGTCGACCCTCTCGCGGTCGTGTGAAACAGGCCCTCGACCGGTTCGGCTCGATCCAGCGCGGCCAGCGTCGCCGCAGCGATGTCGCCGGCCCAGGTCGGCGAGCCAATCTGGTCGTTCACGACCCGCAGCTGCGGCCGCTCGCGCGCGAGCCTGAGCATCGTCAACAGAAAATTGTGACCGCGCATTGCGTACACCCAGCTGGTGCGCAGTATCAGGTGGCGGCAACCACTGCGCACAATCTCATGTTCGCCAGCCAACTTGCTGCGGCCATAGGCGTTGATCGGCGCAGTCGGATCACTTTCCACGTAGGGCGAAGCCTTGCTGCCGTCGAACACATAGTCGCTGGAATAATGAACCAGCAATGCGCCGAGCCGATTTGCCTCCCGTGCCAGAACAGCCACCGATTCGGCGTTCGTCTTGAAACAGGCCGAGGCCTCGCTTTCCGCCCGATCCACCGCGGTGTAGGCGCCCGCATTGACGATCACCTCGGGCCGCAGCGAGCGAACCGCGTCGGCCACGGTCTCCGGACGGGCCAGATCCAATGTCGCGCGCTCGGGCGCCATCACCTGACCCAGCGCTGCAAGACGCCGTTCCAGCTCCCAGCCGACCTGGCCGGTGCGTCCTGTCAGAAGTATGTTCAATCGAACAGCTGCGCCTGCGCCAGCAGAGGTGCGCAGGCGTCCTTCTCGGAAACGGTCGGCGTGCCGTCCAGCGGCCAGCGAATGGCCAGCGCCGGATCGCTCCACAGCACCGAACGGTCGTACTCGCCGTACCAGTACTCGGTCGTCTTGTAGAGCACGTCGGCCGAATCGCTCAAGGCCAGGAAGGCGTGGCCGAAGCCGGCCGGTATCCACAGCTGGCGACCGTTATCGGCCGACAACTCCACGCCGACCCAGCGCGAAAACGTAGTCGAGGAGCGTCGCAAATCCACCGCCACGTCGAAAATCCGCCCGCTAGCGACCCGCACCAGCTTGCCCTGGGGCCGCACCACCTGGTAGTGGATCCCGCGCATTACGTTGCGCACCGACCGCGACTGATTGTCCTGCACGAAATCGACCTCAGCTCCGGTTGCCTGCCGGAAAGCCTTCGCGTTGAAGCTCTCGAAGAAAAGGCCGCGCGCATCGGTGAACACCTTCGGCTCGAGGACCAAAACCCCTTGCAGGCTCGTCGTCTGAACCTTCATCTACCCTCACCCACGGCCCCTCTCCCACTGGCGTGGGAGAGGGGAGTGATCGGGCCTCGCGATCGCCTCCCACTGGCGTGGGAGAGGGAGTGATCGGGCCTCGCCATCGCCTCTGCCGCTTGCGGGAGAGGCCGCCCGCGAAGCGCGCGGGTGAGGGTCCACAAAAACGCCCGTCTCATGTGGTGGGCGGAAACAGCCGATCGGTCAGCAGCCGGGTCAGGTATTCGCCGTAGCCCGTGTTTT
>DATBCI010000441.1:0-2845 GCA_036270555.1 Burkholderiaceae bacterium | reverse complement strand
GCTGACGGCCGACAGGCCCATCGCGATCTTCTGGCTGAAGGATGCGATCCCGAAAACCTTGGCCTCATCGCGCCTGCCGAAGCGCCACTCGTTGTATTCCACGGTGTCCGGCAGCATGGCCCAGAAGCAGACCGCGTAGGCGGAGGAGCCGACCGCGACCGCCGCCAGCAGCGCCATCGCCACCGGCAGCGGAAGCCGGACCGGCAGCTGCAGGCTCAGCGCGAACACGGCCGTGATGACGCTGCCCGCAATCCAGGCGGTTCGCTTGCTGCTGCGACGGATGGTCCACACCCACAGAGGCACGCTGACGACGCTCACGGCAGTCACCAGCGGCACCGCGTAGCGCACCGCGTCCACAGCATCCAGCACGTATTTGAAGAAATACACCATGTTGCGGCCGTGCATCGTCAATGTGAAGTTCAGCAGGAACTTTCCAAGCAGCAGTCGCAGCAGCGGCCCGCTGCTCCGCGCCACCCGCAGAAATGCCCGAGCATCCGGCACCAGCGGGGGCATGGCCGGCGCCGCTCCGCCGCGCAGGTCCGGTTCCCGAACCGACGCGAAGCACAACAGGAATGACGCGGTGGCCAGGGCACCGATCAGCAGGGCGGCGAGCGCGTAGCCGTCTCCCGCGTAGCCATCCCTTGCTGCCGTGTTGCCGAACCAGCCCGCCAACGCCGGCATCAGGTAAGCGACCGCTGCGCCGCCGAGGAAGGCGCATTGCATGCGCAGGCCGGTCAGGGTGGTGCGCTCGGCGCTGTCGCGCGTGATCGCCACCGACAGCGAGGAGTAGGGTATGGCGAGCGCGTTGTACAGCGCGCGCACGCACATTTGCGTCAGCAGCGCGTAGGCGATCAGCCACGGCAGCGGCAGCCGCGGAGCCGAGAAAGCCAGGGCGAAAGCGATCGCCAGCGGCAGCGGGCCGAACAGCAGGAACGGGCGGTACTTGCCCCAGCGGGACCGGGTGCGGTCCGCGATCACACCCATGATCGGATCGGTCATTCCGTCCCACACCGAAGCGATCAGGTAGCAGGCGCCGGCCCAAGCGGCAGGGATGCCGAGCACATCGGTCTGAAAGTAGATCAGGAACAGGCCCAGCCCCTGCCAGTACAGGTTGAACCCGAAGTCGCCGACCGCGAAGCCGTAGCGCGCGCGGGAGGAAAGACCGGCCGCCGCGCTCTTGCTTTCTTGAGCCATTGAAATGTAAATAGCCCGCGGCGGGCTTTATTGTGAAGCGCAGACATGGTTGCCCAAGTCGGCGCTTCCAACATCAGGCGTATTTACAGCCGCCCTCGACAGTGGTGCTCCGCTGCCGATCCGGGCAAGGTTTCGACTCGCGTTCAAGTCGGCATGCGCCCGGATACCACACTGTTCGCAGACGAAACGATGCTTGACGCGCTGCCCCAAGGCGCCACAACAAGCACAGGTCTGGCTCGTGTATGCCGGGTTAGCGTATTCAACGGCAATGCCCGCAGCCCTGGCCTTGTACTCGACGAAGGTCTGCAACTGCCGCCACGCCCAGCCGTGCAGTCTGGCGCGCATGCGCCTGCCGGCTCTGATCTGATCGCGGATGTGGGTCAGATCCTCCATCGTGATCTTGGCCACGCCCGCCTCAATGGCGGCCACGACAATCGCCTTGCTCGTTTCGTGATTAACGTGCTTCACACGCCGCCTCTCCTTGCCGGAGACCTGCCGGAGCTTTTGTTTGGCGCTCTGGCTGCCGTTGGACTGCAGACGGCGGCGCAGGGCAAGGCTTCGGTCGCGCTGGTCGCGCAGGCGCTCGCCGCCAAAGACCCTGCCCAAGCTGATGGCGGCCAAATTGTTTTCCCCGACATCCACGCCCAGCACAGGGCCAGATGACAAGGGCTGGACGTCCCCCGATTCGACGACCAGGTTGAAGAACCATTGGCCCTTGCGGAGGACCAGCTCAGCTTCCTTGGGGGCGCCGCCGTCGAGAATGCGGCGCTGGTGATTGCCTGCGCGCATGGACACCGTGATACGCCCAGCGAGCGTGTAAAGCGATACGTGGTCGCCCTTGAGCGTGTAGGTGCGCTTGTCGAAATGCACCGACGCCCGATTGAAGCGAATTTCCGGTACGGGATCGCGCTGGGGAATTCGCCCGAGCTCCTTCTGCGCCCGGTACGCCTTGCAGACCGAGAAGATGGCGTTGCAGCACATCTGGCTGCCCAGGGACGTGGCCTCGCGCAAGTAGGCGTAAGCGTGCTGGTGCAGGCCGACGCGATTCCACAGGCGATGTTGGCGCACTACAGGCACCAACCGGTTGCACGCGTCGGCATAGGCTGCCTGCAGCGCCGAGAGCGCCGCCGTGTCTTCCGGCGTTGCATCCAGCCGGATCGAAGCCGTGCGCATCATGCCCTATCGCCTTTTGGTGACCTGCTCTCAGCGCTCGGCCATTTGTCCGATGCTAACCCACATAGTGCGCTTCGCACACTCACGATTCCTGCCACGAGTGGTATTGAAATCGCGGGTTTCCTTGAGGAGGTTCTATGATGCCGGGGTGCGGATCAGCGCTTGGAAAGGGTGGCGACCGCGACCCAATGAGCGGAGAGCGATGAGGGGAGGTGACGGTAAACCGACGATCACGGACGTGGCCCGGCTGGCCGAGGTCTCGATCAAGACCGTGTCCCGGGTCATCAACAAGGAGCCGAACGTACGGGAGGAGCTGCGAGAGCGGGTTACGCGGGCGGCGACCATGCTCGGCTACCGGCCCAACTTCTCGGCACGCAGCCTGGCCGGGGTGCGCTCGTTTTTGATCGGCTATCTGTTCGGCGATCCCGGCGGCGACTACGCCCATCGCGTTGAAGTGAGCCTGCTCAACCGCTGCCGC
>DATBCI010000440.1:0-2915 GCA_036270555.1 Burkholderiaceae bacterium | reverse complement strand
CACCGGCGATATCGTGCATTCGAGGCTGGCGAGCTCCGGACGCTCGCTCTTCATGATGTCCGTCGCCTTGGCGAGGTCGACCTTGACGCGGCTTATCGCGAGCCACTTGGGGTTGCCCTCGAAGCTGCCGGCATTGATCTCACGCACGCCGTCAGCTGCGCTGCGCACCTCGAGCACGCCGGGTGCGTCGCGCAGTCGTTCGCCGAGGCGATCCATCTCGGTCAGGGTTTCGAACGTCTCACAGCCGCCAACCGGCGTCCTGGTCATCACGACAAACAGGTCGCTCGAAGTGCCGTAGTGCTGGTTCACATACGCCAGATCGGTGTTGTAGCGGGAATCCGGGCGCAGCTCCGGCGCCCCGGCGTCCAGGTCGCCCACCTTGAGCGCGAGGCTGCCCATCAGCGCGCCACCCGCAGCCACGCCGGCCACGGCCACCGCGACCGATGCCCATTTGCGCTCGGTGAAGCGGTCCAGCAGGCGCCATGCTCGTCCCGCAACGCCGATGCCGCTCGCCTCCTTGCCGCCGTCGCGCAGCTGGCGTTGTGCCGCCTTCGCGCTGACCCCCGTAAAGGAAAGCATGACAGGCATCAGAATCAATTTGGTGAAGATCAGCACACCGACGCCGATGCTGGTGGTCAGCGCAAGGTCCCGGATCACCGGAATGTCGATCACCATCAGGACCGCGAAACCGACGATATTCGTCAGCAGCGCCGTAAGCCCGGCCAGAAACAGGCGCCGGAAGGTGTAGCGCGCGGCCACGTACTTGTGCGTGCCGCGCGCGATATCCTGCATGATGCCGTTCATCTTCTGGGCACCATGCGACAGCCCGATCGCGAAGATCAGGAACGGCACCAGGATCGAGTACGGATCGAGCTCGAAGTGCATCAGGTGCATCAGTCCGAGCAGCCAGACGACCCCCAGGGCCGCACTGCCCACAAGCAGCAGCGTGCTGCGCACACAGCGCGTGTAGATGAAGATGATCGCGGTGGCGATCAGTACGGACAAGGCGAAGAACCGGAGCACGTGGGCCAGGCCGGCGATCAGGTCACCGGCCAGCTTGGCAAAGCCGACGATGCGGATGCGCACGCCGTCGCGCTGGAGCGCGCGGATCTCCTCGAGGGTCCGGTTCAGCGCGACGTAGTCGATCGGCTCGCCTGTCACCGGGATCCTGTCGAGCAGCGGCACGACGACCGTGCTCGATTTCAGGTCGTTGCCGACCAGGCTGCCGACAATGTCGGCGTGCTGCACGTTGTTGCGCAGTTCGGCGACCTTCGTCGCTGAGCCGTCGTAGTTGTCGGGCATCACCGGGCCGCCCGTCAGGCCGGCCTCCGTCACCTGGCTCCAACGCACGATCGGCATCCAGATCGACTTGACCCACGAGCGGTCGACGCCTTTGGTCGGATAGATCCGGTCGTTGACCTGCCGCAGTATTTCGAGGTAGTGGGGATCGAAGATGTCGCCGGCGGTGTTTTCGACCACGATCTGCACGCGGTTGCCGAGTCCTGCCAGGCTGCGCCGGTTGGCAAAGTAATTCTTGATCCACGGGTGCGACTGCGGAATCATCCGCTCGAAGTTCGCGTTGACCGTCAAGCCGATCGCGCTCCAGCCGAGCAGGATCGACAGCACGAGCACGCTGACGAGAACCGCCACTCGATGGTTGAAGATCAGGCGCTCGAGCCGGTTTCCGGATCGGCAGTCGAACGAACCCAGCTCAGCAACGACCGGAAACCGGTCCGCGCTCGGATCCAGGCTCATCGCTGCCTCCTCACGGCAGTTCCGCCTGATTGATGACGCGCACTCCGCGCACTCCGGTCGCGACGAGACTTCGGTCCGGCCCCGCGGCCAGGCCAGTCAGCAACCCGCCCGCTCCCTCCATGGCGACCTCGAAGCGTATTGCGCCCGGACGACTGGCAAGCAGGCGACCGGCCTGGGTCGCGAAGACGACACGGTCGTCGTCGAGAATCGCCGCGGCATTCAGGTTCGACTCCTCCCCGGTCTCGAGCCTCGCCCAGGTCGTGCCGCCGTCGTCGCTTTCCATCGCGTTGCCGCGCAGCCCGAAGGCGATCATGCGGCGCCCATTGCCAACGATGCCGAAATACGTTCCGTTGTATCCGGTCGCGATCGCCTCGAAGCGGTCGCTGCCACGGTCGAGCCGAAACACGGTGCCGCGCTCCGAAGACATGACCAGCGTGGAGCCGATATGGCGGATCGACGTCAGGTGCTGGAAGTCGGGATTGTCGACGTGGTCCATCCAGGGCTGCCAGGTCTGGCCGCCGTCGTCGGTCCGGAATATCTGCCCGAACGCACCGACCGCAAATCCGGTCGACAGGGTTTCGAAGCAGATGTCGAGCAAGGGCAGTGCCGGCCCGTACTCGTAGTCCAGCTTCGCCTCGTCGAGATAGCGCTGCGCGGTGGCGTCGCCGGACGCGAGCCGGGCCTGGAAGTGCTCCTCGATCAGCGCTCGCTCCTGCCGGCCATCGAGCACCTTGGTCCAGTGGCGGCCACCGTCGCTGCTGTGGACGATCACGCCATAGTGGCCCACCGCCCATCCACTCTGCGACGACGGAAAATTTACGGCGAGCAGGTCGGCGCTGGCCGGCACGTCAGCCTGTTGCCAGCTTTGTCCGCGGTCATCGGAGATCAGGATACGCCCCAACACCCCGACGACTACCAGGCGGTCACCGGTAAACGCCGCCGCTTGCAGCAGCGAGGTCGCGGCGCGCTGGGTGATCGAGGCAGCCTGGTCGAGGGGATCGCCCCACGCATTGGTCGGTGCTGCGCGGGCGACAAGGGCCCCGACCACGCAAACACCGAGCGAGGCGACGGCAAAGCGCGCCAGTGCGAAGCGAGCTACGGCAGCCATGCGACGTATGCGCTATCGGATCCCTGCCGCACCCATGTTCTCGGCGGTCATG
>DATBCI010000439.1:0-10828 GCA_036270555.1 Burkholderiaceae bacterium | reverse complement strand
GTGGTTTGCGCCAGCTGGGTGATCGCGTAATCGTAGTTCGCGATGCCGTACGAGGCCCGATGCGGGTCCAGTACCTGCATGTAAAGCACCGCGTCGACCCCCACCTGCACGTTGTCCTTGGTGATACAGATCTGCTCGGCGACACCGAGCGCCTGCTCCTTCAGGCTGTGACGGTAAGCGATCCGCTCGACAAAAGGCATCAGCAGGTGGAAGCCGGCCTGAAGCGTGCGGCTGTAACGTCCCAGGTTCTCCACCACGTACGCGCTCTGTTGCGGCACGACCGTGGAGGACTTGGCGACCAGGACCACGGCAACGACCGCAAGTACGATGAAGACAGTGGATGTGAACATGGGACCGTCCGTCTTGGGTTGGATCAGGCATCCGGCTGGACAACGAGAATCAGGCCCTGCACGCCCGTGATCCTGGCCCGCGCCCCCGACGGCATAGCGACACTGCCGCCATTGCGAACCGTCCAGAAGGTGCCAGCGTGCTCGACCTGGCAGCTCTCTCCCGGAGCCAGGGGCGCCGGCAGCGTGAGGACTTCGTTCAACGGTCCGCTTCGTACCTGCGGCGAGTGGCCGCGGACCCACGTGTAGATCCGGCCACGAAACGCCACCATCGACACGATCGTGAGGACGGCAAACACGGCCCACTGTGCCCACGGCGAAAACGACGAACTGGCAGCCGCGCCCACACCTACGATGATGGCGGCGCTGCCGACGAAAACGAGGTAGAACTGCGCGTCGACGAAAGCGAGTTCGGCACCCAGCAGGATCGCGCCACCGATCACCCAACCCCACCAAGTCACCCGCAATCCTCCCCGTTCAGGCGTTATTCTCTGGCGCCGCATAGATTAATCGAAAATACCGCGCCGGTCGGCCAAGGTCGGCAGCAGTGTTCGAGGAAAGTTCGCCGATCAGGCCGCCATGATCTGGTTTCTCGCTTACGCGGCCGGGGGCGCTCTGGTTGGATTGCTGTCCGGGATGCTCGGCATCGGTGGCGGCATGACCCTGGTTCCGATCCTTGCGGCGCTGTTCGAGGCGCAGGCCCTGGCAGCCGGCCACGAAATTCACCTTGCGCTCGGCACCGCCATGGCGTCGGCCGTGGTGACCGCCGCAGCCAGCGTCCGCGCGCACAACCTGCGCGGAGCCGTGGATTGGGGCATCGCGGCACGGCTGGCACCCGGCATGGTACTGGGGTCGTTGCTGTCGTCGGCGGCGAGCGGCTGGATCGCACAACGCCAGCTCGCGCTGGCGTTCGCCGTGATCGTCTACGCCGGCGCGACTCAGATTCTGCTGGGCCGTCAGACCGTCGCACCGGTCCGACTGCCGGGACGCACGATGTCGTTGCTGATCGGCCTGCTGATCGGCGTGGTGTGTGGACTGGTGTCGGCCGGGGGCGCGTTCCTGACGGTTCCCTGGATGCTTTTGTGCGGCGTGCCGATGATCACCGCAATCGGAACCGGCGCCGCGGTCGCAGTCCCCGTCCTGTTCGTCGGCACCATCGGCTATGTGGCAGGCGGCTGGCAGACGCAGGGGCTGCCGCACCTGTCAGTCGGTTTCGTCTACCTGCCCGCGTTGGTCGCGATCCTGCTGGCCAGCAGTCCCATGGCGTCGGTCGGGGCCCACCTGGCGCATCGCCTGCCGGTCGCGGTGCTGAAGCGGATCTTCGCGGTGCTGCTCTACATACTGGCCACCCACATGGCGCTTCACTACTGGTGATTCGATCAGCGGTCATGGCGATACGGAAGTTCGTCAAGGCCGCGGCGCGACACCGGCAGGCTCCAGCCCGCTCTTCTCGATGGCCGGCGCAGCCACCGACGAAGACAGGAAGCGAATCAGCGCCCTGCCCGCCTGAGCCTCTTTGGCGCCAGAGGCGATGCCGGCCGAGAACACCGTGACCTTCTGCAGCTCGGCCGGCAAAGCACCCACCAGCTCGACACCGGGCACCGGCAACAGCTCGCTGATCTGCTGGAAGCCGATCTCCGCCTCGCCGCGAGCAACGACTGCGGCCACCGGCTCGGCCGGGATCATCCGGCTCCTGCCAGCGATCTGGCCTGCAATCCCGAGCTTGGGGAAGAGCACCTGCGACAGGTACACACCGCTCGCACTGTCGGAATATGCGATCGACTTGGCTGCCAGCACGGTCCGCTTGAAGGCTTCGACCGAGGAGATATCGGGTTTGAGCGCACCGGCACGCACCACCATGCCGATCCTGGAGCGGGCCAGGTCAACGCGGCTGTCGGCGACGACCCTGGATGTGCGGATCAGATCGTCCAGCGCTGAACCGACCATGATGACAACGTCGACCGGCTCGCCTCGCGCAATCCTGTTGGGAATCGCCTCGGGCGTGTCGCCCATGGATGGGCCGGCGGCGGTCTTGAGCGTGTTTCCCGTGGTGCGCTCGAATTCGGGTGCCAGCTCGCGATAGGCCGCCGAGAAGCCGCCCGAGATCATCACCCGTACCTCGGTCGCCTGCGAGGAGCCGGCCAGCGCCAGCAGCGCCGAAGCCAGCAGTAAGGCGAGCTGGACGGTGATCGATCGAAGCAGGGGCGCTTGCTTTGGATTCACGTCGTTATTCGGCGCGCAAGGCGTGCCGCCAGGATTCGCAGCACCTGCGGATTGTGCGGCATCGTCACGTGACAGCCCCTCACCTCGATATTGTCGTCGGGATTGGCTGGGTCGCAGCAGTGGGTCCAGCGGACGATACCGTCATCGCGTGAATAGATGCAGGTCGACGCAACGCGCGGCGGGGCATCCAGCTCGACCAGCAGCGCGTGAAGGTCGACCCCGGGCCATAAGCCGAGCAACGGCTCCAGCGAAAGCCACACGCTGCCTGCCGGGTCATGAACCGGGCTGCACACGGTGATCACCTGGCGCACTCGCCTCGGGTCACGAGCGGCCATCAGGCGCGCGAACAGTCCACCCATACTGAATCCGACCAGGCTGACGGGTCCGTGCCGCGCAGACAGCTCGGCCAGGCGCTCGCCGGCCTTCCGGATCGTCCATGCGATGGGGCCTAGATTGACGCCAAGTTCCCAGCCGCAGGCGACATAACCAAGCCCAGCCAGGAACGCGCGCAACTGCACGGTTTGCCGGTCGCTTCGAAGGCTCGCGGGCAATACCAGCACCGCGTGACCGTCACCTCGCTCGAGGGCCTGCAGACTTCTCGAGTCGAGCACCGGAAAAGGCGATGGGCTTACCAGCGCAGCGACCTCTGCGGCGAAGTGTGACAACTGCAAGCTGCGCGGCGTGCCGTAAGCCATGTGCTGGAGTCAATCCCGTGGGTTCTACGTGAACCGTGGGTGTACGCTACGCGCCCCTCGCAAGTTCAAAGGTGAAAGGCGAAAGTTCCGCGTCAATCCGCGATTCGTGCAAACACTCCATTTTCGGTCTGCAGCTTCCAACGAAGCAAGGCCGCTTCGTTTGCCGTTACGTGGCGGCGCGCAAGGCCGCGTGCAGGAGCAGCCCCACGGCACCGCCGACCAGGGTGCCGTTGATCCGGATGTACTGCAGGTCCTTGCCGATCTCCAACTCAACCTTGCGGCTGATTTCTTCGGCGTCCCAGCCCTGCACCACGTCGGCAATCAGAGTGGAAATCTGATGCCCGAAACGCACCACGATCTGGCGAACGGTTTCGAGCCACCAGGCGTTGAGCTTGCGACGCACGCCGGGCTCATCCAGCAGGCGGTCGCCCAATGCGGCCAGCGCCGCGGCGATATAGCCCTGGATGACGGATGAATCGCTCTGCAGATCGGCGGCAAGCCGCCCTCGCACCTCTTCCCATAAAGATCGATAGAAGTCCTCGGCCCGCAAGTGTTCGACGAGTTCCCGCAGCAGGTCCTGCCCCTTGCGTCGATATTCCTCGGAGTTCGCCAGATCCTGGATCAGCTTGTGCACCGCCTGATCGAACTGAGCGCGCAGCTCGTGCCGCGGATTCTCGACGACCTCGTGAAGCAACGCGATGATTCCCTGTACGAATTTGTTGACCACGTAGCGGTCCACGACGCGCGGGGTCAAGGGCGACTCCTCGCTGAATTTCGCCTCGATCAGCTCTTCCTTGTCGATCAGAAAGCGCTCCAGGGCCTGCAGCGCCCGATCGAGCAGCACCTGGTGCCGATCGTCCCGCGTCAGCAGCATCAGAATGCTTCCCGCCATGCGCGATACGTTCAGGCTCAATAACTGAGGCGTGAGCGCGCGATCGAGAAAGTGCCGCACTTCCCTGTCCTCCAGTCCTTTCAGTACGGTCGGAATGAAATCGGCGACGGCCGACGCGACGGCAACGCCGTTCTCGCGCGCAGCCAGCCACTGCGCGAGCGCCTGCGCAGCATCGGCCTGGCGCAGCTTTGCGAGGATGTTCTCCGGCGTCAGAAAGTTCTGTTCGACGAACTCGCCGAGGGTCGCGCCGATCCGGTCCTTGTGGGTAGGGATGATCGCCGTGTGCGGAATCGGCAGCCCCAGCGGCCGGCGAAACAGCGCGGTCACGGCATACCAGTCGGCCATCGCACCGATCGTGCCCGCCTCGGCGAAGGCCTGTACCCAGTGCAACCCTGGATAGCGGGACTGGCAGGCTGCGCTGACCGCCAGCAGCACCAGCATCGAAGCCAGCAGCGAGGTGGCGAGCCACTGCATGCGGCGCAAGCGATCCGTCTTGAAACCCGACTGCGCATCATCCCGGGGAACGCCGCTGCCTGCCTCGCGAGCAGCCGGAAACGTCAAGCGCCTTCCTGCGCGAGAAAGCTTTCGACAACTGGCGCGACCTCGTGCACCCGCGTCACGAGAAACAGGTGTCCGTCGTCGATGACGTAAAGCTTCGCATCGGGAATCGTTGCCGCGAGCAACTTGGCGTTGATCAACGGAACGATCGGGTCGTCGTTACCGTGCATCACCAGAGTCGGCTGGCGCAGCGACCCGAGCCACGGAAGGCTGGTCCAGCCCCACGCCGCAAACAACTGATAAAAGTACCCGCGACCGACCGGCGGGCGCATGTGGCGGCTATGCTCCCGGAGCAGGGCGGGATTGCGCCGATAGGTACCTCCATAGATCTCGCCTCCGACCTGCTGCAGGTAGTCCGGGTCGGTGTAACGCCTCGGCATGATCAGCTTTGAAAGCACCGACAGTTTGCCAGGAACCATGATCGCGCCCGCCGAAGTCGATGCCAGGATCAAGCGGCGGCAGCGGGTGGGAAACTGGTGCGCGAATTGCTGCGCAAGCGCTCCACCCCATGACACGCCCAGCACATCGACCTGCTCGCGATAGCCCAAGCGCATCAACAACTGGTCGGCCAGCAAAGCGATCGTCGAAAACCGGTAAGGCAGGGCCGGCGGAGGTGATCCCCCGACTCCGGGTACGTCGAAAATGACGACCTCCCGCTCTTGCAGCGCGTCGACCAGCGGACGTACGAGCTCGAGGTTGGCGCCGATCCCGTTGAACAGCAGCAACGGGGGCGGGTTGCCGCGCCCGCGCCGCACGCCGACACGCAGCTGCTGGCCATCCAGGTCGACCTCGCGGATTTCCATGGCGGGAGCCGGCTGTGAATCGAGTGCTGAGGGGCGCCTGCCCGCGCTCCGTAGCGGGCGGGTCGACGACATCGACTCCAGCACGGCCTACTTCTTGGGTTGCAGCAACGCCTTGACTTCCTGGATGTTCTCCTGGACGCGCTGGTTGACCACGGCGAACGCGTCCGATTGACTCTTGTAAGCGGTTTCGGCCAGCTCTCGCATGCTCGCGAAAGCCCTTTGCAGAGTCTGCTGAACCAGTTCGCCCGCGCTGGCCGGCGTGGCGGTGCCCGTGGCCGCCATCTGCTTGACGAAAGACTGCAACTGATCCATCGTGGTCCGCAGTATCTCCGCCTGCTTCTGGCTCAGGGCTTGAGCGCCTTCGAGTGCCGTCCGATTGGCGGCTGCAAGCGCTTCGATATCCTTGCGCCGCGCCTCCATGAGGGCGTTCAGGTCGATTCCCGGCAGCTTGAACTGTTCGATCAACTTGCTGAAATCGCCGAACAGGCCGGCCGGCGTGCCTTGTCCCGTATTGGGGTGTTCCATGATGATCCCTCCTGGTTGTCAACGTTGAAACGGCGGGCGAACCCAGACTACGCCCGCATTACGGTTCCGTCACGTAGGTTCCCGGTGCCTTAGCGCCGGCCGGATGGCGCTCATTGCCCAGGGCCTGCGGCGCAGGCCGCTTTTCCCCGGAGCGAGCCGCGAGCCATTCGCGCCAATGGCCCCACCAGGAGTCCGCGACCGGCTTGCCGTCAGCAAGCCACTGCTCCGCATCCGGCGGCAGCAGCGGATTGAGGGTGTACTTCGCCTTCGAATTGCCCGGCGGATTGATCAGGCTCTGGATATGCCCGCTGGAGCTGAGGATGAACTCGGTCTTGCCACCGAAGATCCGTGCCGTGTTGTACACGCCCTTCCACGGCGTGATGTGATCCGTGATACCTGCGACCACATACTTGTCGCAATCGACTTCGGACAGGTCGATCGGCGCATCCAGAATGCGGATCGCCCCCGGCTTTCTAAAGAGGTTCCCCACGAAAAAGTCGATCAGCTCGGCGTGGAATTTGGCGGCCAGGCGCGTGGTGTCGTTGTTCCAATAGAGGATGTCGAACGAGGGCGGTGGATTGCCCATCAGGTAGTTATTGACCCAGTAGTTCCATACGAGATCGTTGGGGCGCATCCAGGCGAACACGCGGCCCATTTCCTGGCCTTCCAGCACGCCCTTCGCCTCGGAATTCTGCTTCGCCGCGCTGATCGCCTCCGGCGTTGCAAACAGGCCAAGTTGGGATTCTGCGGTGTTGTCCAAAACCGCAACCATCAATGTGGCTGCGTTCACCGGGCGCATGCGCCTGGCCGCCAGATGCCCGAGCAGGCAGGAAACGGTCATCGCGCCGGAACAGGCCCCGTGCAGATTGACCTGCTCGGAGCCCGCGATGTCGCGCACCGCCTCGATGGCTTCCAGCAACGCAGCGACGTAAGCCTCCATGTCCCAGCTGCGCTGGGCCGGCGTCGGATTGCGCCAACTCACGGCGAACACCTGGAAGCCGTTCTTCACAAGGTACTCGACGATGCTCCTGCCGGGCGAAAGGTCGAAGATATAGAACTTGTTGATTTGCGGCGGCACGATCAAGTGCGGGCGGGCGTAGACGTCAGGAGTCGACGGCGCATAGTGAATCAGCTCCAGCAGCTCGTTGCGAAACACCACCGCCCCCGGCGAGACCGCCAGGTTCTCGCCCAGCCTGAACGACCGCTTGTCCACCTGCGCGGGCATGCCCTGGTTCCTGGTGAGATCCGCCACCATGTTCTGCAGGCCCGCGACCATGCTTGCTCCGCCGGATTCGATGATTTTCTTCAGCGCGGCCGGGTTGCCGAGCAGCGTGTTGGTCGGAGCCAGCGCATCGGTCAGCAGGGACATCACGAAATTGGCCCGTTCCTTGGTCTTCGGGTCCAGCGCCGAGCGGTCGACGAATCCGGTGAGCGCCTTACCCCAGGCGAGGTAAGCCTGCAGCACCATGCGGTAGAAAGAATTGTCGCGCCAGGCCGAATCGGTGAAGCGCTTGTCGCCCGGTAGCGGCGAGAGCCGCGCGTTACCCGCCAGCACCGAGAGCAGCTCGCGTGCGAGTGCGGCTTCCTGCTCCAACACCAGCGCGGGCTGCCGCAGAGCCTGCTCACCGATCTGACGTGCGGCGGCAAAGATATCCTGCGGGCGCAGCCCGATGAACGGGTTCGGACCCAGAATCTGCTCGGCAGCCTGGGCGGAAACCTCGTCCGGCGCAGCGGGTGGCGCCTGATCGCGTTGGCCGGTTTTCATCTGCAGATTTCTCCTCGTCCGCCCATCATTTCATCAACATGGCCAGGGTTTCCGCGATCAACGCCGGTTTGTCCTCCCCTTCGATTTCCAGCGTGTTTTGCGTCTTGACGATCACGCGCCCGCCACCCTTGTCCTCGGCCGACATCAGCACCACGCGGTTACGGACCCGCGCGCCTGCCTTGACTGGCGCCATGAAGCGGACCTTGTCCACGCCATAGTTCAGGCCCGCCGTGGCGTCCGCCGGCACCAGGCCCAACTCCATCGCAAGGTATGCGACCAGCGAAAGTGTCAGGTAACCGTGCGCGATCGTGCCGCCGAACGGACTCTCGCGGCGGGCACGCTCGACGTCCACGTGTATCCATTGCCGGTCGCCGGTACAGGCCGCAAATGCATCGATCCGTTGCTGATCGACCGCAGTCCAGTTCGACACGCCCAGCTCGCGGCCCACGAAATTGGAGAGGGTCGCCATGCTGTATCCCGCAATCGCCATGTGTTCGGTCCTCCGCTTCGAGAATCAACCGTACTTTTGCCGCAGCGTCTTCTTGTCCTGTTTGCCAACGCTGGTCTTGTCGATCGCTTCGATGATCCTGATCGTTTCGGGAACCGCGTACTTGGAAATCACCCCTTTTTGATGGAAGGCATGCACGTGAACCCGGATGTGCTCCTCCGTGACGGTCGAAGCGTGGCTGGCCTTCAGCACGACCAGCGCCAGAGGGCGCTCGCCCCACTTGTCATCCTTGATGCCGATCACCGCGACCTCCGACACGCCCGGGTGCTGCGAGATGAGGCTCTCAAGCTCCAGCGAGGACACCCACTCGCCACCCGTCTTGATCACATCCTTCAGGCGGTCGGTGATCTGCAGATAGCCCTCGCCGTCGATGTTCGCCACGTCCTGCGTGTGCAGATAACCTCCCGCCCAGAGCTGCTCGGAGGCTAGCGGATTGTGCAGGTAACCCTGCGTCAGCCAGGGAGCGCGCACCACGATTTCTCCGGTGGCCCTGCCGTCGTGCGGCAGGTCGCGCATCTCGGCGTCCACCACTCGAATGTCGACCAGCGGCACCGGCAGACCGGTCTTGCAGCGAAGCCGCAGCTGCTCCTCCAGGCCGGCCGTGGACGCGGAGGGTTTGATCTGCGCAAGCGACACAACCGGACACGTCTCGGACATGCCATAGCCGGTGAAGATATCGATACCGCGCTCCAGGGCGGCCTTGGCCAGTCCATGCGGCAAGGGGCCGCCGCCGATCACGACCTTCCATCGAGTCAGATCGGTATCCCTGGCAGTCGGCGAGTTCAACAGCATGTGAAGGATGGTCGGCACGCAGTGCGAGAAGGTCACACCCTCCGTGCGGATCAGCTCCATCAGCAGGTCCGGCACGTAGCGACCGGGATAGACCTGCTTCACCCCGAGAACCGTTGCGATGTAAGGCATGCCCCAGGCATGAACGTGGAACATCGGCGTGACCGGCATGTACACGTCGCCCCGATGGAAACGCTGTCCCGAAGGCGGGCTTGAAAGCGCCGCCATCATCGAGATCGTATGCAGCACGAGTTGGCGGTGACTGAAGTAGACGCCCTTCGGCAGGCCCGTCGTGCCGGTCGTATAGAACGTCGTGGCGAGCGTGTTCTCGTCGAAATCGGGAAAGTCGAAGCCGGCGTGCCCCGCCGCCAGCATGGCTTCGTACTCGATGGCCACCGGTATCGACGTCGCAGGCTTTACCGGCTCGTCCACCAACAGCACGAATCTGCGCACCGATTCCAGCTTGTCCTTGATGCCCTCCAGCAGCGGGATGAAGTCGCTGTGCACCAGCAGGACGTCCACCTTGGCATGGTTGATCGTGTACAGGATCTGCTCCGGTGAAAGCCGGACGTTCACCGTCATCAGCACCGCACCCATCATCGGCACCGCGAAATAGCACTCCAGATACCGATGACTGTCCCAGTCCATCACCGCGACCGTGCAGCCGTGGCGCACTTCGAGCGCGGCCAGGCCGCTGGCCAGGCGGCCGATGCGCTCATGAAAGTCGCGATACGTGAAGCGCAATTTCTTCTGATAGACGATTTCCTGTTGCGCCGCCTGCGCCAACGGCGTGTGCAACAGCTGCTTGATCAGCAGCGGATACGTGTAGGCGGAGGGCGTTGATTCAATCAGGTTGTCCGGCATATCTCACCCCATGTTGCAGACTCAGAAGCAATCCTCGCCGAGCGTCAGCGCAGTCGAGGCGCCGCTCTGGACGATGCTCAGCAAGGCGATCGCCTTGGGCATGACCTGCTCGGCATAGAAGGTAGCGGTCGCGATCTTGGCGCGATAGAACCCCACGTGCTCGCCCGACTGCAGGCGCGCCCGGGCCGCGACGGCGGCGCGGGCCATCTGCCAGCCACCGCAGACGTAGCCGACCAGCATCAAGTAATTGACCGAGGCCACCAGCGCCGCATCCGGATCCCGCTCGAAAGTCCGAAGCATCGATTGCGTCGCCTGCTCTAGGGCGTGCACGCCATCTCGCAGGGCGCTGCGGATCGACATGAAGCCAGCTGCCCCATTGCCCTCGGCGATTTGCCCGTCGACCGCACGCATTTCGGCCACCAACGCCGTCATTGCAGCACCCTGGTCGGCAGCCAGCTTGCGCCCCACCAGATCGGCCGCCTGGATCCCGGTGGTGCCCTCGTAGATCGGCGCAATGCGCGCGTCGCGCAGGTACTGGCAGGCGCCGGTCTCCTCGATGAAACCCATGCCGCCGTAGACCTGAACGCCGAGCGACGCGATCTCCACGCCCAGCTCGGTGCACCACGCCTTCAGCACCGGGATCAGCAGATCCACGCGCGCCTGGCGCCGCTGGCGTTCGGTTGCGTCCGGATGCTTGTGCGCCAGATCGATGTCAGCCGCCAGCACGTAGCCGAAGGCGCGCATGGCCTCGATCTGCGACTTCATCGTCAACAGCATGCGGCGCACGTCGGGGTGATGGATGATGGTGACGCGGTCCCCGCTTTTCTGTCCGGCCGGCCGGCCCTGCACCCGCTCCTTC
>DATBCI010000438.1:0-12371 GCA_036270555.1 Burkholderiaceae bacterium | reverse complement strand
ACCCCGGATCGCCTGATGTCGTCCGCGGTAATCACAAACACCGACGCGGCCGCATCGGAAAGCCGCTCGGCGCGCTTCGATACGGACGTGATCTGGATGTTGCCGAGTTCTTCCAGACTCAGGTCGGCCAGGCTTCCAGCGTCGGTCTCAGCGGAGGCGCCTCGAGCACTGCCGATGCATGTTAACGCCAGCAGACTGGCCAAAAGGCGTGCTGGCCATAAAGCGTCGGGCATGCATCCTCCCCCGACAAAGGGGGTTTCCGCAGGTCCCGAGGCCCTTGTGCCGCTGTCCAATCGCCCCTTCGCTCACATGACCCTACTGTGAAAGCGAATGAAGGGGGGACTATAAACAGGTAGGGTTAAGCTGGAAACGACTATCGGAAAATGGTTAATCGGCGCCTATCGAAATTACCCGGCGACCGCCTCCTTGACCTGGCGAGCCGCCTTGCAGCCTTGGATGAACCGCACGAACGCCGAATCGGCAAGCGCCTCATTCAACACCGTCACGACCGTCAGGCGAATCACATCGGGGTCGCGCCGTATCCGTTCGCCCTGGATTTGCGCATCGGTGTCCGGCAGATAGCTTGCCAGTTCGGCGCGAAGCTGCACCAGCTTCTCCGAAGCGCTTGGTGCACCAGGGTAAGGTCCGACCACCGGTGCGCCCGGATGCTGGTAGCCGGCATGAATGAGATACACGAATCGATTCATCGAGTCCCCCCTGAGTGCCCCTATGGTTGACTCGATTGCGCGGCGGCTCAATCCAGGGAATTCCCTGTCCCGCCGAGAGAAACCCCTGAATGGGGCGTAACGCGCACCGGCGGGGCGACCGGGTCGCCCACCCGGCCAGCCCCAACGGATCGAAAGCGCGACCCGTCAGATCAGCCGCGCGCCCGATCGTCGATCTGCGCCGTGCGCCCCTTGCGGTCCGCGCTCAGGCTGCCGATCGCCTCGATCCAGGCCTCCGAATCGGCGAACAGCACCCACAAAAGCCAACAGGCGGCCGAGAGGATGCCGATGATGAACGTCCAGTCGACGAACGGCTTCAAGTCGGGTGCCAGGAAGGGATTGATGAACCGAAGCAGAACGGCATAGGCGCTCGAGACCACGATCAACGTGACCAGCGCCAGCACGGTCGAGGCCAACGCGGCGCTGCGGCCGCCGATCAGCCGCAACTGGGTCGCGTTGCGGTAGCCCAGAAACCAAAGCATCGCCAAGGCTCCGCTGTGCGCAATGAACTGAACCAGGGATCCCGCCCCGATCCGAGCGCTGCCGATCGTGGCGCTCTTGAATGGCTCGAGGCTGGCGAGCACCGCTCCCAGTATCAGTGCGGCCGCGATGACGATCAGATACTTGCCGATCCAGAGCCAATTGCCTCTCATGGGATATCCCCTGCCGATCTAAACCGATGGCCGCGCGGCATCAATCGTGCCCGTGGCCGTGGCCATGCTCGTCTTCGTCGCGACCCCGACCGCGCCCGCGCTCCTCGTCGCCCCGACCACGGTCATGATGGCCCTCGTCATGCCGCTCTTCGACATGCTCGCGATGCGCCATCACATGGTCCCGATACCAGGCATGATTGACGAAATAGACCGGGTGTCCGCAGGCGTTGTACTGACGGCAGTAGCGGTCCCAGTGCTTGCGGTGCTCCAACGGGACCCACAAGTACACAGGCTCGGGCGGCGGCATGCCCATCGGCGGCGGCGCGATGACGACCGGCTGCTGCACGATCACCTGCGGCTGCGGAAACTGCCCGATGTCGACCCGGCCGTACGCGCCGGGCTGACTGAACTGGATCGACACGCCAACATCGGCCGCCTGGACCATCGACAGCCATCCGGCGCCAAGAACCAAAACCACGAATCGTTTCATGAGAGTCACTTCAGAAGGAAGTTGCGAAAGTATCGATCGAATGGACCCCGTCAGCACGCCTTGAGATCACCATCCTGACGGATTAGCCCTCGTTCGCACTTCGTGCTTCGGAGGGCAGGCCCTCCTGAGGGATTAGACCGCCTTCACAGCAGTCGCGGTTTCGGCGGGCTCGCCCGCCGTAGGGCCGCCAGGCGCGAAGACAGGCTCCAGCGGCATGACCTCGGCCAGCGGCGCCGGGTACGCGATCGCGTAGCCCTGCGCGTAATCGACCCCGACCTCCCGCAGCGCCGTCAACAGGGGCTCGCGCTCGACCCGCTCGGCTACCGTGCGAAGGCCCATCACGCGGGCGATCCTGTGGATCGACGCGACCATCGCGCGGTCGACCGGGTCGCCGTCCATCTTGTGGACGAAAGCGCCGTCGATCTTGACGTAGTCCACCGGCAGACGGCGCAGGTACCCGAACGAAGACATGCCCGATCCAAAATCGTCCAGGCCGATCGAACACCCGAGCGACCTCAGATCGTTGAGCAAGCGCGAAACGGCAGCCAGCTCGCTGACCGCCGCCGTCTCGGTCACCTCGAATCCGAGACGGTGCGACAGCACCTGGTGCTCGCGCAGCCGGCTGGAGATGAAAGCGAACAGCCCGCCATCGTCCAGCGAGGCAGCCGACAGATTGACCGCGACCCGAGGCATGCGCCGTCCGCGACTGCGCAGTTGCCCCAGGTGGGCGATGGTGTGCTCGATCACCCACCGGTCGAGCCGTTTCATCAAGCCATACCGCTCGGCCGCTGGAATGAAATTCATCGGGGCGATCAGCTGTCCATCCCGGTCGCGCAGCCGCAGCAGGATTTCGTAGCTGGCCTCCAGCGACGTGTCCGCGATCGGACGGATGTCCTGCGCAAACAGCGTGAAGCGCGAGTGTTCCAACGCCTCGGCGATCCGCGCCACCCAATTCATCTCGCCGGTGCGCGACCGGATCTTGCGATCATCGGGGCAGAAGACCTGCACGCGGTTGCGCCCTGCGTCCTTGGCCAGATAACAGGCGCTGTCGGCGGCGCTCAGCACTTCGGCGACGGACGCGAAGCTGCGATCCAGCGTGACCACGCCGATACTGACGCCGACCATGAACATTCGGCCATCCCACAGAAACTTCACTTCGGCCAGGCTGGTGCGGATCGCCTCCGCGATCGACAGCGCGGTGGCCGGCGTACACGCATCCAACAACAGGCCGAATTCGTCGCCGCCGAGACGGCCCAGCGTATCGCTGCCTCTCACACTCGCGCGGATCGTCTCTGCGACTTTGCGGATCAACTCGTCGCCGGCCGGATGCCCGCACGTGTCGTTGACGATCTTGAACTGGTCCAGATCCAGGTACAGCAGTGCCGAGCGTTCCAAACCTCGCGCTTCCGCCCGGATCGCGTCGGCGACGCGGCGCTCGAACTCGCGACGATTCACCAGGCCGGTCAACTCGTCGTGGGTCGCCTGGTGCAACAGCGCTTTTTCCATCCGGTCGGCGCGCCGCAGGATCGAGCGCGACAGCGCTATCCCGATGGCGAGGAACAGCCCGGAGGACAGCGCCGCCATCCACTCCAGAATCACCGTCGTAATGCGCGAGGCCGCGGCCAACGCCTGGCTGAACTCATCTTCCAGCGGGCGCAGCGTGTAGTCGATGCGATCGATTTGTGTCAGCAACGCGTCGCGCCCCGACGCGTCGAGGCGATTCGAAGTCACTTCGTCCAGCAGTTGATCGGCGACGTCGTCCAGTTGATCGATCAAAACGTCGCCCTGGGTCCAGACGGCGAGCGCCCGCTGCATATAGGGGACGTGATCAGCGATGAGGAACAGGCGCACCATGCCCGGTATGTCCTCCTCGTCGATTCCACCCGCACGAAAGCCCGACGCCGCGGTCACCAGGTTCGGATGCGGCTTTTGCAGCTCGATACGCGCAGCGCGATCGCCCAACGGGATCGCCAGGGCTTCACGGAATTTCCTGAATTCGGACAGGTCGCGCGCATGGGCGAATTGGCGCAGGTGGGTGACCGCATCCTTTTGCGCCTTGGACCACAGGCTCTCGCCCCCGACGTAGCCGCGCATGGCCGAAAGGATCGTCATGCACAGCACCGACGTGCCGAGCATCAGCAGATTGCTCGCGAGCAGGGGCCAGATCCGCCGTAGAAGCTGCATACGCCTGTGATTTCGTCCCATCCTACGGGGATGAGCCGACCCTGCCGTCCTTATGGTCTAACCATTCCAATGACCAGGCGCCTTCGCGCGGATGCTGCCCCTTCGCCAAGTGCCGTCCGGAGAACGCGCAGCGTACCCATCCTACGCACAACTTTGTCCGATGAAGCTTCGCGAAATACCCGTCCAACACCGGCTTATTTCGCGGCTATCCCGGTTGTGGCTAACATTGCAGAACCGCAACACCCGCGTCGCGGCCGCGCGGGTGCGATTCGGCAAGCGGGCCCGATCGCGATCGAGCCCAGATTTTGAAGTGCACGCAAATGGAGCACTGTGATGAGCCTGAGAATTGGCGACGAGGTACCCGACTTCACCGCCCAGACGACCGAGGGCGAGATCCGCTTCCACGAGTGGATCGGCAACAACTGGGCGATCCTGTTTTCGCACCCGAAGGATTTCACGCCGGTGTGCACGACCGAACTCGGATATCTTGCGAAGTTGAAGCCGGAGTTCGACAAGCGCAACACCAAGGTGATCGGCCTGTCGATCGACAGTGTGGATGACCATCGGCGCTGGGCGAAGGACATCGCGGAAACCCAGGGTACGCCGCTGAACTATCCGCTGATCGGCGATACCGAGCTGACGGTGGCCAAGCTGTACGACATGATCCACCCGAACGCGAGCGGCAGCGCGTCGACCCGTACCGCGGCCGACAACGCGACGATTCGTGCGGTGTTCGTGATCGGACCTGACAAGAAGTTGAAGTTTTCGATCCTGTACCCGATGAGCACCGGGCGGGACTTCAACGAGGTGCTGCGCGCGCTCGATTCGGTGCAACTGTCGGCGAAACACACCGTCGCCACGCCGGTGAACTGGAAGCCGGGCGACGACGTGATCATCCCGACCTCGGTGTCGGACGAAGCCGCCAAGGCCAAGTTTCCGGCCGGATGGAAGACCCTGAAGTCCTACCTGAGGATCACCCCGCAACCGAAATGACCCGGAGCACTCCCCTCTCCCGCTTGCGGGAGAGGGGCCGGGGGTGAGGGTCGATGAAGAGTGCGCCTTACTCATCGTGCACACCCTCACCCTTCCTTCTCCCGCAAGCAGGAGAGGAAACTTCCTGAGGGTCCATCCCCTGACCTAACTGGTGGGCGCCGGCGCGATCTGATAGTCCGACGCTGTCGTTTCGTCCTGGTCAACTCCGAGCTTGAGCATCCTGAAGACCACGGTCAGCACCGCCGCGATGAACACGTTCAGTATCAGCGTGTACAGCGCGGTGTAGCCGGGCAGGTTGTACTCGCCCAATACCAGCTGCCAGGTCGGCTTGAACCCGGCAGCCGCAGCCACCATGGTCCCGACCACGGTTCCGACCGCCCAGCCGCATAAAAGCGCCCACGAATTGAACCAGCGCGTATACAGCGCAAAGACCACCGCCGGCAGAGTCTGGATGATCCAGATGCCGCCCAGCAGCTGCATCTGGATTGCATACTGCTGATTGACCAGAATGATGAACAGCAGGGCACCCGCCTTGACGATCAACGACATCCACTTCGCCATCTGCGACTCTTCCACGTCGCTGCAGTCGGGCTTGATGAACTCCTTGTAAATGTTGCGGGTGAACAGGTTAGCGGCTGCGATCGACATGATCGCCGCCGGTACCAGGGCGCCGATTCCGATCGCCGCAAAAGCAACGCCGACGAACCACGACGGGAACATCTGCAACAGCAGCGCGGGCACCGCGAAATTGGCCTTGAACTGCTTGAAGCCATCGGCGAACTCGGGCGCCTTGTCCACGCCCGCGGCAATGGCCATGAAGCCGAGCAACGCCAGCAATCCGAGCATCAGCGAGTAGGCCGGCAGCATCGCGGCGTTGCGCCGGACCGCATGCGCGCTGCTGGCGCTCAGTATCCCGGTCATCGAGTGCGGGTAGAGCAGCAGAGCCAGCGCCGAGCCCAGTGCGAGCGTCGCATAGACGCCGTACGCACCGGTGGAGTTGGCCGGCGGGACCGCCAGCAGCAGCTTGGCGGGAGGCACCGCTGCGAAGATCGCGCCATAGCCGCCCAACTTGATCGGAACGGCGATGATGACGACGATCACGGTAAGGAAGATCAGCGAGTCCTTCACGATGGCGATTGCCGCCGGAGCGCGCAGTCCGCTCGAATAGGTGAACGCGGCCAGGATCACGAACGCGACGATCAGCGGGACATCGCCGGCCAGACCCTGTCCGGACAGGCCCATCGCCCCGATCACCACCTGCAGGCCGAGCAGCTGCAGCGCGATGTACGGCATCGTGGCCAGGATGCCCGTGAACGTGATCGCCAGCGCCAGCCAGCGGTTGCCGAAGCGCCCGCGCACGAAATCGGCCGACGTGATGTAGCCGTGCCGATGCGCCACCGTCCACAGTCTTGGAAACACGACGAACAGGATCGGGTAGACGACGATCGTGTAGGGAACCGCAAAAAAGGCCAAGGCTCCGGCCCCGAACGCCAGGGCCGGCACGGCGATGAAGGTGTAGGCGGTGTACAGGTCGCCGCCGATCAGAAACCAGGTGATCAGGGTCCCGAAGCGCCGTCCTCCCAGGCCCCATTCGTTCAGCTGCTGCAGGTCGCCTCGCCGCCAGTGCACGGCGACAAAGCCGAGCCAGGTGATGAAGCCGAACAAGGCCACGAAAACGATCAGCGCGGTCCAATTGACAGTCGTCATGGTGCGATCCTCCCGGCTCGGCTGCGCGAGCGGCTAATCAACGCCGTTCGGTGACGAAATACACGATGGCGGTCAGAGCCGCGCCCACGAGGACCATCGCCAGCTGATACCAGTAGAAGAACGGCATCCCTGCGAATGTCGGTTCCACCTTGTTGTAATACGGAACACACAGCGCCAATACGAACTGAAGCAGCAACAGCGCGTACCAGCCCCAGTTAGCTGGCCGCCCGCCTTGATGGTCCGACATGGTGCTCTCCCCCGAGTGGTCGTCGCCTGACGGCGACGCCGAGTCGTTGTGGTTGATGACGTCGCCGCGATTTTAGCCAGACATGACCAAAAACCGTTGTGCGATGCGGCGCTGGCTAGCCGGCCTTCAATCCACCTTGCCGTAAGCAACAAAGGCGGAATTGACGAAATTCGGCTTCCCATAGCCCAGTTCGGCGCCGTCGACGCCGGTCACGCGCCCTCCGGCGGCCGCCACGATCGCGTGGCCCGCGGCCGTGTCCCATTCCCAGGTCCGGCCGCTGCGTGGATACGCATCGGCCTCGCCCGAGGCGACCAGCCCGAATTTCAGCGACGAACCGGCGGCCGAGTGTGAGGCAATCGTTCTGGCTCCCAACAGCGCCCGCCACGACGCCGGCTCCTGATGCGAGCGGCTCGTGACGACTTCCAGCCCCTGCCCCGACGGCTGGCGGCACGCAATCGGTCGGCGCTGGCCGGCGCTCTCCGCGAACGCCCCCTGCTCCGCCGCGCCTGCGTACAGCCGCCCCAAGGCGGGCGCGTAGATGAGTCCCAGCACCGGTCGCCGCTCGTGCACCAGCGCGATGTTGACGGTGAACTCACCGTTGCGGCGAATGAACTCGCGCGTCCCGTCCAGGGGATCGACCAGCCAGAAACGCGGGCCGATCGCCGGCGTCGCCGCTTCGGAGGCCGCTTCTTCGGAGATGATCGGAATGCCGGGCGTCAGCTCGGACAGGGCCGTAACGATGATCGCCTCGGCCTGTACATCGGCATCGGTCACCGGCGAGCGGTCGGCCTTGTGCCTGACGTCGAAGTCGGACGCATAGACGCGCAGGATCGCCGAGCCGGCGTCGCGCGCCACCCGAGCCAGCGGTTCCAGCAGTGATCCGAACGACATGGTGCAAACCTGACACGGATCGCGCGCCGCGCGGGCGGCATGCGCACCGCCGATCATCGCACGGCGCGTGTGGTCAAGCGGGGCCGATTAGCGCGCCGAACGCCGTAGACTTAGAATCGGTTGGATCTCGAAAGACCTTGCGATGAGTGCCATCAAGCTGGCCAGCGTCCCGACTGTCGCGGATAAAGCCCAGACCGAGCAGCAGAAGGATCACGACCCGGAGCGCGACCAGGCGCAGGCTTCCGTCTCGGCTCGCATCCGCGCACGGTTGCAGCAGGGCGGCGTGCGCTTCCACGCCAACGACAACATCTCCCGCTACCTGGAGCCGGGTGAACTGGATGCCCTGCGCCAGGAAGTCGAACAGCGTCTACAGAACGTGCTCGAGGCGCTGGTGATCGACACATCCAGCGACCACAACACCCAGGAAACCGCCCAGCGCGTGGCTCGCATGTTCGTGGACGAGGTGTTTCGCGGGCGCTACCTGCCCGAGCCGGGAATCACCCAGTTCCCGAACATCGAGCACCTGAACGAGTTGATGATCGTCGGGCCGGTTATCGTCCGCAGCACGTGCTCGCACCACTTGTGCCCGATCTTCGGCAAGCTCTGGATCGGCGTGATGCCGAACGAGCATTCGAGCCTGATCGGATTGTCCAAGTACGCGCGACTGGCCGATTGGATCATGAGCCGGCCGCAGATCCAGGAAGAAGCGGTTGCGCGACTGGCAGACCTGCTGCAGGACCGGGTGCAGCCCGACGGCCTGGCGATCGTGATGGAAGCCGACCACTTCTGCCTGCACTGGCGCGGCATCAAGGACACCGAGTCGAAGATGACCAACAGCGTGATGCGCGGCTCGTTCCTGAAGGATGTCAATCTGCGCCGCGAATTCCTGTCGCTGATCGCCGGCAACCACGCGCGCTAGCGGTCACCCGATGCTGGTCCGCCTCCTCTATGCGAGCCGGGTCTCGGAACCCGGCCCGGACGCCCTGGTCGAGCCGATCCTGCAGCAGGCGCGCCGCAACAACCCGGATTTTGGTATCACCGGCGTGCTGTGCTACGGCGGGGACATCTTCCTGCAGGCGCTGGAAGGAGGCCGCGATGCCGTCAACGCGCTGTACAACCGCATCGCCTGCGACAAACGCCACCGCCAGGTCACACTGCTCTCGTACGACGAAATCCTCGAGCGCCGATTCGCAGGCTGGACGATGGGCCTGGTGAACCTGGGCAAGGTGAACTCCTCGACTTTGCTGAAATACTCGGCCAAGGCGCTGATCGATCCCTACACCCTGCCCGGCCGCATCTCCTGCGCCCTGACCGCCGAATTGATGGCAACCGCGTCCATCATCGGGCGCTGCTAGGAGCGCCCGTCGCGTTCTACGCGATGCGCGGGCCGAGCAGCCAGTCCGGAAGCCAGACGGCGATCGGCTGCGCGAAGCACAGGATCGAGACGGCCAGGATCATCAGCCCCACGAACGGGAGCACGCCGAGCACGACGTCGCGCAGCGGAATGTCGGGCGCCACGTTGCGGATCACGAAGATGTTCAGGCCCACCGGCGGGTGGATCAGCCCCATCTCCATCACGATCGTCATCACCACACCGAACCAGATCAGGTCGAACCCGGCCGCGCGCAACGGCGGCAGGATGACCGGTGCCGTCATCAGGATGATCGACACCGGGGGCAGGAAAAAGCCCAGCACCACGACCATCAGCAGGATCATTGTCAGCAGCAGCCAGCGCGACAGATGCAGACCGACGATCCACAGCGCCGTCGCCTGGCTGATGTGCAGGTAGCTCATCACGTATGCGTACAGCAGCGACATGCCGATGATGAACATCAGCATCGTGGATTCGCGCAGTGTCGCCACCAGGATCGGAGCGATTTGCCGGGGCCGCCAAACCCCGTAGATCGCGGCGACCAGGGCCAGTGCCAGCAGCGCTCCCAGGCCGGCTGTCTCCGACGGCGTGGCGTAGCCGCCGTACAGCGCGATCATCACGCCGGTCAGCAGCAGCACGAAGGGCAGCACGCGCGGCAGCAACGCAAAGCGCTGTGACATCGTGAAGGGCTCGTGGTCCAGGATCGCCGATCGGGCGCCGTGCTGGCGGGCCGCGGTCTGCGCCAACCGCACTTCGCGCGTGTAGCGCCAGGCGCAATAGCAGCAGAACATCACGACCAGCAGTAGTGCAGGTGCGACACCGGCCAGAAACAGCCGCCCCAGGGATTGCTCGGCCACCACGGCGTAGATGATCATCGTGATCGAGGGCGGCAACAGGATTCCCAGGGTGCCGCCGGCCGCGATGATGCCGGCCGCGAATCCTCCCGAATAGCCTCGCATCCGCATTTCCGGAATTCCTGCCGAGCCGATCGCCGAGCAGGTCGCCGGACTCGATCCGGCCATCGCCGCGAACAGCGCGCAAGCGAACACGTTCGCCATCCCCAGTCCCCCCGGCACGCGATTCATCCACGCGTGCACGGCGCCGTACAGATCCGCGCCGGCGCGCGTGCGTCCGATCGCCGCGCCTTTCAGGATGAACAGCGGAATGGACAGCAGCGTGATGCTCGCAATCTCCTCGTACACGTTCTGCGTCACGATGTCCAGCGCCGCCGCCGGCATCAGCGCCAGCATGAACAGGATCGCGGTGGCACCGAGCGCGAACGCGATCGGCATTCCGGTGAACATCAACAGCAGCGTGGCGAGGCCGTACGCGGTGCCGACCGCGCCGGTGCTCACTCGCGCTCGCCTTCTTGCTGGCCGAGCCCGGCCACCTGCAGTGCCAGCTGGATCGACAGGAACGTCATGCCGGTCGCCATCAGTACGTAAGGTATCCAAAGCGGCGGAGCCCAGGCGGAGTCGGTGGTCTGGCCTTCGCGCCAGGCCTCCAGCCACAAGGTCCATGACTTCCACGCGAAGAATGCGCAGAACAGCAGGCTCAGCGCATCGCACAACTTCAGCCGCAACCGGTTCCAGCGCGCCGGCAGCAGCCCCGCCAACAGCCCGATTCCGACATGGCCGCGGCGCGCCTGCACGTACGCCCCGCTCATAAAGGTAGCCCCTACCAACAGGAAGACGGCGGCCTCATCCTGCCAGTCGGTGGGCAACTTGAAGAAGTAGCGTGTCGCGACGCTGCTGGTCAGGATCCCGGCGGCGACCAGCATCGCAACCATGGAAATACCTGCGAACAGGCGGTTGATTCGGTCCAACCCTCGCGACAATCTCCCGAGCATGAATCTGCCGCAGCACCGCCCCGTGGCACCTCTGGATCAGGTCAGCGTCTGCTCGGCCAGCTTGAGCATGTGCGCACAGCTCTCGGAGCGAGCCGCGAAGTCCTTCCACGCCGTGTCCCGCGCCAGCCCGCGCCAGCGCTCCACCGTTGCGGCCGACAGGTCGAAGGCTTTGCCGCCGGCCTTTTCGTAGGTCGACGCCACTTTCTGATCGTCGGCCTTGGCCCCCTCGGTGGCAAACCGCTCGAGCTCGGCACCTACCGTGAGCAGCGTGTTCTGCTGGGTCTTCGACAGCGACTCGTACACCGTGCGCGACATCAGCAGCGGCTCGAACATGAACCAGTAGGCCTTGCCGCGCCCGGTGGTGAGCTGTTTGGCGACTTCCTCCAGCCGGAACGAGATCAGGCTGGTGGACGACGTCATCGCCGCGTCCAGTGCGCCGGTTTGCATGTTCGCGTAGATCTCGTCGGACGGGATGTTCATCACGGCCGCGCCGGTCGCCTTCAGCACCATGTCCATTTCGCGGCTGCCACCGCGCACCTTCAATCCCTTGGCGTCTTCCGGCTCGACGATCGGGCGCGTGCGGCTGGCAACGCCCCCCGCCTGCCAGATCCAGCTCACTATCACGATGCCCTTGTCATACAGCAGATTCGCCAGTTCCTTGCCGATCTGCGCCCTCTTCCAGCTCGCGCCCTGCTCGTACGATGTGACCACGCCCGGCATCAGGCCGAGCCCGGTCTCGGGAACCTCGCCGCCCGCGTACGACAGCGGCACCAGCGACAGGTCCAGGGCACCCTTGCGCATCGCGCTGAACTGCGCGTTGGTCTTCATCAGCGAGGAGTTGGGATAGACCGTCGCCTTCAACGCGCCCGAGGTGCGGTGCTCGACCTCCGCTGCGAACTTACGGCACAGGCGGTCACGAAAATCACCCTCCTCGATCGTCCCTCCGGGGAACTGGTGAGATATGGCCAGTGCGCGCGGCTCGGCCGCCCAACCGCTGCGCAGCGAGATGCCCGCGGCGGATGCCCCGAGTGCGGCCTTGACCAACGTGCGCCTAGTGCGATCCATTTTCTAACTCCTCCTTGATGGCCCTCTTCCCGAAGCAATCACCTCAGTCGAAAGGCGCGCCGATTCTAACGAGTCGTTGCCGCAGGTGCACCCACGCGTAAAAGTGGATTTGTCGGCAGCGACAGTTGCTGACGCTCAAACCTTCTGGGTTTGCTTCTTGGCCGCTGACGGCGGTTCGCCGGTGTCGTTGGCCGC
>DATBCI010000437.1:0-3931 GCA_036270555.1 Burkholderiaceae bacterium | reverse complement strand
CCGCACGTCAGCCGCGACGATGCGCGCCAACCAGTTGCGCCTGTGGTTTGCCTCGATGGCCTACGTGCTGCTGTGCGCACTGCGCCGCATCGCCCTGCAGCACACCCAATTCGCCAAAGCCACCTGCGGCACGATCCGCCTAAAACTGCTCAAGATCAGCGCTCTCGTGCGCACCAGCGTCCGGCGCATCAAATTCGCCATGGCCTCGGGCTGCCCTTACCAGCGCGACTTCGCCCGTGCCCACGCACAACTGATCAACGCCGCGGCACGCTGACGAAACAGAGAAACCAGCGATCATATTCGACACCGCCAATCGCAGCACCACAATTGCGCCCGCCGGGACTCGCGGAGGTTGCAAACCTTCATCGCCACAATGTCAGCGTGCAGCTACCGCGGCTGTCCCTCAAATCCCAAACCGGTATGAGAAATCCGGGCTAGGGACACTTCTGTTCGGCATCACGCTCGATCAGTTCGGCGGGACGTCGCAACTCGGCGCCTGGGCGCTGAGCTTCGGCACCTGCGGACTCGCCTGTCTGGCCGGCGCCGTCGCCACCCTTTTTCTGCCCCGGAACATCTGGCAGCGTTGATCCTGTAGGCCGCGCTGGCCAGCCACGGTTTGCACCGCGCTTCGTGCGCCGGGGCGGCGCACGAAAAACGGCCCCGTCACGGTGATCAGGGCGAGATGGCCGAACGCCAACCCCCAACCCGGTACGGCAAGGCAAGGGCGCCGATCTGCACCAGCATCTGCACGGCGACGATCGCCTTCGTGTCTCCTCGGGTTCCGGGCGCCAGCGCCATGGCTATGCCGCAACTGGCGCGGCGGCCTGCCGCGCCTTCAACAGCAACAGCGCGGCTAACGCGCTCAGGCTGAGACCGGCCGAGATCGCCAGCACGCCGATGCCCATGCGATCCATCAAAAGGCCGAAGAGCAGCGGCGATGCCGCCTGGGTAGCGCGCGCCGGCGCCCCGAGAATGCCGCTGCGCAGTCCGTAACCGACCGGCCCGAAGATCGCCAACGGCACCGTTCCCTTGGTGATCGTCAGGAGCCCGTTGCCCGCGCCGTGCAACACCGCGAAAGCGGTGATCGCGGCCGGCCCTATCAGGCCAAGGATAACGGCCCCGATCGGATGCAGCAGGGCGGCGAGACGCGCCGACACCAGCGGATGCACCATGCGCAGCGCTCCGAATTCGACGAGGCGGGCCGCGACCTGCGCCGGTCCGACCAGGGCGGCGGCGGCGATCGCTGCCGTTGTGCTGGCGCCGGCGATTTCCAGGAGGCGCGGAAGGTGCGCGGCCATAGCGCCGGTGACAAACCAGGTCGCGGCGAAGACGAAAGCCAGGATCGCCATCGCGCCGCGCGGGGCTGGCGACGCTTCACCTTCGATCTCGGACGCACGGACCGGCGGCGGCGCACGCGGGATCAGCAGCCGGTTCAAGGGCAGCCCGATCACGATGTGCAGCGCCGCCCAAATCAGGCACGCCGCCCGCCAGCCGAATTGCGCATCGAGAAAGGCCGAGAGCGGCCATCCGACCGTGCTGGCAAAACCGGCGATCAGGGTAATGCCGGTGATGGGTCCGCGCGCCGCGCGGCCGTAGAGACCGGTGAGGGTGGCGAATGCCGGATCATAAAGGCCCATGGCCATGCCGACGCCGAGCACCGCCCAGGCCAGAGCCAAGGTGGAAAATCCCTGCGCAACACCGAGCAGGACCAGCCCCGCGGCCAGCACCAGATTGGACACCGCCAACACGCCGCGACCGCCCCGGTTGTCGATCGCGCGGCCGACGGAAGGGCCCAGAACAGCCGACAACAACAACGCCCCGGAGAAAAGGCCAAATATCATCGTCCGCGAAAGCCCGAGGCCTTGCGCGATCGGATCGGCCAGGATCGCCGGCAGGTAATAGCTCGATCCCCAGGCGAGCGTCTGCGCGGCCCCAAGCGCGGCGACGACGATTGAGCGCTTCACTCGCCAGCGCCCGGATCGAGCAACCGCTCGACGATCACGCAGTCGCGCCAGACGCCATCCAATTGCCCGTGCCGCCGATGAATCCCGATTTCCTCGAACCCAAGCCCTTTTAGAAGGGCGCGGCTGGCCGCGTTCTCCGGAAACACTCGGCTGGTGAGCTTGTGGAAACCGGCCGCTCTTGCCGCCTCGATTAGTGCGGCGAGCACCGCACGGCCGGCGCCGCGGCCGCGATAATGCCGCCTCACATAGACCGAGAATTCGCCAATGCCGGCGTAGCAGGTCCGGCTGCTGTAGGGCGACGAACCCGCAAAAGCGACTGGTCCGGTTTCCGCGGTTTCGGCGACCACTACCAGATGCTGCGGAGCGAACCATGCGGCGATGTCCGCAGCCGTGCGCGGCTCGGTTTCGAACGTGGCAATGCGGTCGGCGATGCCCTGATTGCAGATTTCGGCGATCGAGGCCGCATCGGCGACCGTGGCCGACCGTGTGCTCAATTTCGCGGTATCGGGCATCAATCTTCGGCCGGGTCTCCTAGACGGTGCGAGCGTGCTCGTACCAGCCGCGCGTGCGCAAGACAATCCGCACCACCGAAAGCATCACCGGCACTTCGACCAGCACGCCGACCACGGTTGCGAGCGCCGCGCCGGATTGGAATCCGAACAGCGCGATCGCCGCCGCGACGGCGAGCTCGAAGAAGTTCGAGGCGCCGATCAGGGCCGAAGGGCAAGCCACGTTGTGCGGAACGCCCAGGGCCCGGTTGAGGCCAAAAGCGATGCGGCGTTGAGATAGACCTGAATGATGATCGGCACCGCCAGCAACGCGATGATCAGCGGCTGCCTGACGATCTGCTCGCCCTGGAATCCGAACAGCAGCACCAACGTTGCCAGGAGCGCGAGCAGCGAAATCGGCTGCAGCGTCCGCAGGGTGCGCGCGAGCCCCGCCTCCCCGCCTTGCGCCAGCAACGATCGACGCCACAACTGCGCCGCGATCACCGGCACCACGATGTAGAGGACGACGGAGAGGAACAGCGTCGTTCACGGCACCGTAATCGATGAGAGGCCCAGCAGCAGCGCCACGATCGGCGCGAACGCAAACACCATGATGGTGTCGTTGAGCGCGACCTGGCTGAGCGTGAAATTCGGGTCGCCATCGGTCAGGTTCGACCAGACGAACACCATGGCCGTGCAGGGTGCCGCCGCGAGGATAATGAGACCGGCGATGTAGCTGTCGATCTGGTCGGCCGGCAGCCACGGGCGGAACAGCCAGCCGATAAACAGCCAGCCGAGTAGCGCCATGCTGAAAGGCTTCACCAGCCAGTTGATGCCGACCGTCACGGCAATCCCGCGCCATTGCTCGGCTACCCGGTGCAGCGCACCGAAATCGACCTTGAGCAGAATCGGCAGGTTCATCAGCCAGATCAGCACCGCGACCGGAATATTGACCTCGGCCACGGTCATGCGGCCGAGCGTCTGGAACGGCCCGGGCACCAGCCGGCCGAGCACAATGCCGGCAAGAATGCAGAGCGCGACCCAGAGCGTCAGATAACGCTCAAAGGTACCGAGTGCCGGCGCTGCGCGCCGGCTGATGTCGGTTGCGGACGTCATTAGAACTCCAGTTTTGGTAGGGCTGCGGGCGCGACCACGCCGCCGCGGCCGATCTCATCGACACTGCGTTGGATGGCGAGGCGGTCGAGTTTCTCGATCGGCAGGGCGACAGCGCGACATGCGCTTCGCGGAAGAGGCGCCGCTGCTCGGCTTCCGTACCGTCAACACCGGCGGGGTCCGGCACGCCCCAATGGGCGGTCACGGGGGTGCCGGGCCAGATCGGGCAGGTTTCCCCGGCGGCCTGGTCGCAAACTGTGAACACAAAATCCATGACCGGCGCGCCGGGCCGGGCGAACTCGTTCCAGCTTTTGCTGCGCAACCCCACGGTCGGCAGGTGAAGCCTTTCGAGCACATCGAGCGCCA
>DATBCI010000436.1:0-2144 GCA_036270555.1 Burkholderiaceae bacterium | reverse complement strand
CTGGATGCGACGCTGTGGCCACTCGCGGAGCAGGAAGTCGAGGCGAGGAACAAGCGGCGCGTCGGCCTGGGCTTCACCGGCCTTGGCAACGCGCTGACGATGATGAATCTGCGCTACGACACGCAGGCGGCGCGCGAGATGGCGTCCCGCATCAGCGAAACGATGCGCGACGCCGCCTACGAAGCTTCGGTCGAACTGGCGAAGGAGAAGGGTCGCTTTCCGCTGTTCGACGCCGGGCGTTACCTGGCGGCGCCGCACTGCGCGTCGCGCCTGCCCGAGGGCCTGCAGGAACGCATCCGCAAGCATGGCGTGCGTAATTCGCACCTGCTGTCGATCGCGCCGACCGGAACCATTTCGCTGGCCTTTGCCGGCAACGCGTCCGGCGGTATCGAGCCGACTTTTTCCTGGACCTACGTGCGCAAGAAGCGGATGCCGGACGGCACGCGCCAGGACTACACGGTCGAGGACTACGCGTTCCGGCTGTACAAGCACATGGGTGGCGACCCATCCGACCTGCCCCCCTCATTTGTGGGCGCGCTGGAGATGCGTGCGGTCGACCACATGCTGATGATCGCGGCCGTGCAGCCGTACATCGACGCAGCGGTCAGCAAGACGGTCAACGTGCCGGAGGACTATCCCTTCGAGGATTTCCGCGACCTGTACCTGCAGGCGTGGAAAGCCGGCCTGAAGGGCATCACGACCTACCGCCCGAACCAGGTGATTGGCGAGGTGCTCTCAACGATCCGCAAGGACGTAGCGGCCTCGCCACAGGACCTGAACGACGACGCCGACCGCCGGGTCAGGCTCGACTCGACGCCGCGGCCAGCGCTGGCCAGCCTGAAATGGCCGGGGCGTCCCGACCTGGCGTCCGGCAACATGGCGTGGACCTACATGGTCGAGATCCCGTCGCGCAACGAATCGTTCGCGATCTTCATCGGCCAGGTCGGCGAGCCTGCGATCCCGTTCGAGGTGTGGGTCAACGGGGCCGAGCAGCCGCGTGGATTGGGAGCCATCGCCAAGACGCTGTCGATGGACATGCGCTCGGAGGATCGCGCCTGGCTCAAGATGAAGCTGGACGCCCTGGCCAAGTCGCGCGACGAACAGGGCTTCCAGATTCCGTTCCCGCCCGGCGGCGAGCCGGTGTGGCTCAGCGGCGTGGTGGCGGCCTTCGCGCGCATCGTGCACCTGCGCTGCGACGAGCTCGGCACCTTCCGCGACATCGACAAGCATCCGACGCCGGTGCTGGATGCGCTGTTCTCGCGCAAGGAGCCCAAGGCGGGCGCCCTCGGCACGATGAGCTGGACCGTCGATGTGTCCAACCCGAACACGGGTGACGATTTCGTGCTCGGAGTGAAGGAGCTGAACCTGCCCGACGGCAGCCGACGCCCCTACTCGCTTTGGATGGCCGGTGAATACCCGAAAGTGCTCGACGGCCTGTGCAAGCTGCTGTCGCTCGACATGCGGGTGGTGGACGCCAACTGGACCGGCCTGAAGCTGAAGAAGCTGCTGAACTTCGGCGAGCAGAACGGCGAGTTCTGGGCGCCCGTGCCGGGTGCTGACCGCTCGGCGTTGTACCCGAGCACCGTCGCCTACATTGCAGCCCTGCTGCTGCACCGCTACAAGGTGCTGGGCATCCTCGACGATGACGGGCGTGCGATCCGTTCGGTCGGGATCCTGGCGATGCCGCAGACGCGCAAGACGGTCGAGCTCGGAACCGAGGCGATCAAGGGCAAAGTGTGTCCGAGCTGCGGTGCCGCCGCCATGATCAAGCGCGACGGCTGCGAGTTCTGCACGGCGTGCGGCTTTACCGGGGCCTGCAGCTGACCCGCCTGCCGGTAACCGGGTCGACGAGTTGAGGTGCAGAAAGATTCAAAGGGTCGGACTAGCGCCAGCATTCCACCTGCGCCACGACATCCTTGGCTTTCATCGCAACCAACGGCGACGACATGCCAACGCCCAAGCCCGCCGTGTCGAAGTCGACGCCGTTGGCGTCCAAAAAGCCCTGAAGCGCGTTCGACGTCAGCGCGAAGTTCGCGTCCTGCGCGGCAGTGGCCTGCGTGAGACCCGCGGCGCTGAGCTCTTTTTCGACCAAGCCCATCACGTTTCCGCTTGCGTCGAAAACCGGGCCGCCGCCGCTTGCCAAC
>DATBCI010000435.1:0-5515 GCA_036270555.1 Burkholderiaceae bacterium | reverse complement strand
GCACTTCGCCGATCAACACGCCGATGCGGCCGCGCACGACCTTGCCCTGGGTGCGCAGCTGATCGCTGATCCGCATCGCCTCGTCGATCGGGATGGCGAACGAGATCCCCGCATAGGAGCCTGAGGTCGTGAATATCTGGGAGTTGATCCCCACCACTTCGCCGTGCATGTTGATCAGCGGTCCGCCGGAGTTGCCCGGATTCACCGCGGCGTCGGTTTGGATGAAGGGCAGCAATTCGCCCGTTTCACGCCCTTTTGCGCTGACGATGCCTGCGGTGACCGTGTTCTGCAGCCCGAACGGCGAGCCGATCGCGATCACCCATTCACCCACTTTCAGCCGTCCGGGATCGCCGATCTTGCTCGATGGCAACCCGCTGCCGTCGATCTTCACCAGCGCCACGTCGCTGCGCTGGTCGGAGCCGACCAGGTGTCCCTTGAACTCGCGCTTGTCCGGCAGCGTGACCGTAATCTCATCGGCGCCGTCGACCACGTGATGATTGGTCAACACGTAGCCGTCGGACGAAATGATGAAGCCCGAGCCCTGCCCGCGCGGGATCTCGCGGTCCGGGCGCGGCGTGCGCGGCATCGGCCCCTGATGCGGGTTCGGCTGCGGACCGGGCTGGGGGAAAAAGCGCCGGAAGAAATCCCATCCCGGATCGTTTTCGTCGAGGTCCGGGAACTGCTGCTGCTTGGCCTGCGACAACCGGGCGGTGGTGCGGATGTTCACCACCGCCGGTGCGCTGCGCTCGACCAAATCGGAGAAATCCGGCGGAGTCGCTGGCTGCGCGGCACTCACCCCCGAAATGGCCAGCGCGCCGACCAACGACAAACTGCATACCAATCCTTTGACCATTTTCCTCGGCTCTTGTATTAGTTGAATCTCTAGTGACCCGCGATGAAGTGAACCGAATCGGCGATCGACCGGGCGGTCATCGGCGGAACTTCCCCCACCACCGTGACCCGAGCATCTCCGACCCGGCGCATGAAGGCACTGGATGGTCCGTGATGCTGCGGCGGCGATTCCTGATCAGCCACCGCGGCGCCCGGCTCGATGAACACCGACACCGTGGCCAAGCCGTCCGAGTACACGGCCTGCAGCGCTTCCTGGGCTGAATCGCCGAGCCTGCGCTCGACCTCGGTCAGTATTTGGAAGCCATCGGGCGCCGTGATGCTCCAACCCTGCCTGCTCAGCACGATCTGATGCGACGGATGGCGCACGACCTCCCAGCCCGCGGTCGACCAGGACGGTTTCAATTCCGATGCGCTGATCGAATCGCCGATTCGCACGTCGGAGAATGCGACCTGCTCGATCACCTCGTCGTCGTCCCCCATCACCTTGATCTTCATCAGCAATCCGCTGCGCGGCTCCACGCACAGCCGGTAGCCGTATCGCTTCGAATCGAGCGGCCCGAGCTGCAACATTCTGCACTCGAGCCCGGCAACCCGCTCCATATCGCCCTCCGTCAGCGCATAGTGCTCCAGCACGCGGTTCGGGTCGATCTGACCGAGCGCCGGAAAGGTCGCATGGGGCCCGCCGTGCTCTATCACGATGCGGCGTAACTTAGGATACAGGCATTGGACCTCTTCGCCCTGCCGGATGAATTCACGCGGCCGGCCGTCGAGGGTCAGGACACGCTCGCGCGGCGCAGTGCCATCGAAAAAATGGACGATGCGCGACGAGCGAACTTCGTCGCCGCGCATGTAGACGATGGTGCCGGTGTAGTTGGCGCGCTGGGCGGCCGTGCCGACCGCCCGCAGCCATTGGATCGCACTAGGACTCGCGCCGGACGGACTTCGCGAGCCGGTCACGGCGTCCTGACCGCGGGCAACCGACCCCGCAAGACAGAAAGCCGTGCCCACCAGCAGTGCGCTCATCCATCGGCCGCGTTCCATGCCGGGTTGGTTCACCGGTCCGGCTCCCCGGAACTCCTTATGTAAGCCACTGCCGACGGCATCACGCCCGTCGAGGCCAATTCGCGGTGCGCCCTGAAATAGGCATCCAGCGTCGGGCTTCGACTCGGCGTCACCTTGGCCAGCTTGGCGGGTGCGGTGGGCCCGAGCGCGCGCGTCGGGGACGTTGCCACCACGTCCGTGCTCCGCAGCTGCGGCACCGCGACCACCAGGAGCATTCCAGCCGCCGCCGCGATCGTCACCGCCGTGGCGAGGTGCCGCCGCACCTTCGAGCCCGAAACAGCACCAGGCCCGATTCGGACCGGCTCCAACTTCAGTGCCTCTCGTACCTGGACCACCAGCCGCGGCTGATGGCAGGCGGCCACTTCGTGCGAACGCAAAGCATCGCCCGCCAGATTGAACCACTCGAACTGCGCGCGCAGGCTCGGATCGCTTTTCAGTCGTTCCAGCATCGCGAGATCCTGCTCGGGCTCCAACTCGCCGTCGAGCCAGGCCGAGAGTTGTTCCAGATCCATGTCGGCCAGATCCGGCCTGCCGGTTCTGTGCGTTGCGCTCATCGAAAAGTCTCCTTCACCAGCGTTGATCTTCCCGCGTGCCCAGCAGCGGCCGCAACTCGGCAGCCACCGCTTCACGCGCGCGGAAGATCCGCGACCGCACCGTGCCCACCGGGCAATTCATCGCGGTCGCAATTTCGTCGTAGCTCATGCCCTCGAGCTCGCGCAGCACGATCGCGGTGCGCAAGTCCTCGGGCAATCGGTCGATCGCCCGGTTGACCGCTTCGCCGACCTGCTTGGACAGCAGGAGCGCGTCGGGAGTTGCCACGTCCCGCAACCCTGGGGCGTCGTCGAAATTCTCCGCATCCTCGAGTTCACCGCTGGAGCGCGTCGGAGTTCGCCGACCCTGCGCGGCAAAATGGTTCTTGGCCGTGTTGATCGCAATTCGATACAGCCACGTGTAGAACGCACTCTCGCCCCGAAAGCTGGGCAACGCACGGTAGGCCTTGATGAACGCTTCCTGCGCAACGTCCTCGATGTCCGACGGATCCCGGATGATGCGCGAAAGCAGGCGCGTGATTCTGCGCTGGTATTTCGAAACCAGCAATTCATACGCGTGCTTGTCTCCCCGCTGGACACGAGTCACCAGTTGCCAGTCGACGTCGCGCTCGGTCATCGGCCCTCTGGCCTTCCGGTGCGCGGATCTGACGGTGGTTCTGTGACAGTTTTCCGCACAATTAGTTCGGAATGTTGCAGAGGATCGAGCATCTCGCTGCGGCGCCACAACATAAAGGCGGCGATGCGCCGGAACCCATCGGGCGGCAGGCTGTCGCGCCAGATCGGCGCGTGTGGCGAACGCCCGACATTGCGAGCCAGGCAGATCAAGTTGGGGGTGACGCCGACCGGCCGAAGGAGTGTTTCCCCGTCCCCATCTTCACCCAGCAGGACCCCTCGGCGGGGGCAGAGTCGCAGCCGGGCCTGCGCCGGGTGTCGGCGCGACGCGAGCACGAGACAGGCAGCGGCCACCGCTGCGGCGAGAAAGCCGGTCAGCGGGCCCATCCTGCCACTGGCAAGCGCAGAGCCCAGGCACGCGGTCGCCACCGAACCACTGAACGCGGCACCTGCAGACATCGCGCGCTGCCGCAGTCCCGACGGCGCTGTCTTAAGGAGCACGTTCAGGGAGCACGTCCGAATACCAGAGTGCCGTTGGTGCCGCCGAAGCCGAAGGAATTCTTCAGCGCGTAGTCGATCTTCAGGTCGCGCGCCGTGTTGGGGCAGTAATCCAGGTCGCACTGCGGATCCGGATCGGTCAGATTGATCGTCGGCGGGGACACCTGGTGGTAGATGGCGAGGACCGTGAATACCGATTCGATGCCGCCGGCGCCACCCAGCAGGTGCCCGGTCATCGACTTGGTCGAGTTGACGACCAGCCGGCGCGCTGAATCGCCGAACGCGAGCTTGATGGCGTTGGTCTCGTTGACGTCGCCCAGCGGCGTCGACGTTCCGTGCGCGTTCAGATAGGACACCTGTGCCGGATCGATGCCGGCGTCGCGCAGAGCGATCGTCATGCAGCGGCGCGGGCCGTCCACATCCGGGGCTGTCATGTGATAGGCGTCGGCGGTCATGCCGAATCCGACCAGCTCGCTATAGATGCGGGCGTCGCGGCGTCGCGCGTGTTCGTAATCCTCCAGCACCACGACGCCTGCTCCCTCCCCGAGCACAAAGCCGTCGCGCCCTTTGTCGAACGGCCGGCTGGCGGCCGGCGGATCGTCGTTGCGCACCGACAGCGCCTGCATCGAAGCGAAGCCCCCGACTCCGAGCGGGCACATGGTCGACTCCGCCCCACCGGCCAGCATCACGTCGGCGTCGCCGCGCTCGATGATGCGGGCCGATTCCCCGATCGAGTGCAGCCCGGTGGTGCAGGCCGACACGACCGCGAAGTTCGGGCCCCTCAATCCGTACATGATCGAGACGTTGCCCGAAATCATGTTGATGATCGCTCCCGGAATCAGGAACGGCGATATCCGGCGCGGACCCCGGCTCATGACCTCGGAATGATTGTCTTCGATCAACGGCAGGCCGCCGATGCCGGAACCGATGATGCACCCGATGCGATCCCGGTTGCTGTCGGTTACCTGGATGCCGCAGTCGGCGATGGCCTGCACCGACGCCGCCACCCCATAATGGATGAAGACATCCATGCGCCGGATTTCCTTGGCCGCGACGTAGCGCGCAACGTCGAAATCCTTGACTTCCCCCCCGATCTGGCAGCGGTAAGCCGACGCGTCGAAGCGCGTAATGCGCGTGATGCCCGAAACGCCGGCCAGCAGCTGCCGCCAGGCGCTTTGCACGTCATTGCCAACGGGGCAGACGATCCCGAGCCCCGTGACCACGACACGACGTCGTGTCGACATCGGTGCCCATTCCTTTTAGAAGCGCGCCGTCGGCAAGGGTCCTGGGTCAGAGGTTCGCTGAAAAAAATTCAGTCGGACCCTAAGCCTTCTTCAAGTGCGCGTTGACGTAATCGATCGCCTGCTGAACCGTGCGGATCTTCTCGGCTTCCTCGTCCGGAATCTCGCATTCGAACTCGTCTTCGAGGGCCATGACCAGTTCCACCGTATCGAGCGAGTCGGCACCGAGGTCGTCGACGAAGGCCGACTCGTTCTTGATGTCCGGTTCGTTGACCCCAAGCTGCTCAGCGACGATCTTCTTGACCCGCTGTTCAATGCTGTCCATGTACTCCTCCTGCGCCTTGTTGGCTGATCGCCGACGGCCTCCCAAAAAGCGGGCCGGATTCTATCAGAGGTGCGTCAGCGTCACGTCATGTGCATTGCACCGTTGACGTGAACGGTGACACCGTTGATGTAACCGGCCGCCGGCGAAGCCAGGAACGCGACTACGGCACCGATTTCTTCGGGTTGGCCCAGCCGTCCGGCGGGAATCTGCGCCAACATCGCTTCCGACTGTGCCGCTGTCAAGGCACGTGTCATGTCCGTGTCGATGAATCCTGGCGCCACGCAGTTGACGGTGATGCCGCGGCTCCCGAGTTCCCTCGCCAGGGCACGGGTCATGCCCTCCAGTCCGGCCTTGGCGGCGGCATAGTTGGCCTG
>DATBCI010000434.1:0-11961 GCA_036270555.1 Burkholderiaceae bacterium | reverse complement strand
TCGCCGCGATCGCGATGGCGGTTGTGCAGCCAGGCACGCGACAGCAGCGCGCACAGGTTCCGATAGCCGTTAGCGTCCTGCACCAGCACCAGCAGGCGCGACGGGCTGTCGCGATCGGTGTCGTTGGTGACCCACAGATCGCAGCCGACGATCGGCTTCACGCCGGTGCAGCGAGCGGCCGCATAAAAACGCACGGCCCCGAACAGATTGGCCAGATCCGTCAGCGCCAGCGCGCCTTGCCGATCGTTCGCCGCCGCCCGCACGGCCTCGTCGATGCGCACGAGGCCGTCGACCACCGAGAACTCGGAATGCAGTCGCAGATGAACGAAACGGGCAAGCATGGGTCGCATTTTATCCAGCCCGTCCGGACCGTCCGTTCAGATCCCCTACCACGGTGGGGAACAGGCGGCCCCATCCGGCGGTAGCATCGGCATCGAGTTCCCATCGACGGGGTCAAGGGCCATGAAGATCGAATTGACATCGAAGACGGCACTGGTGACCGGCTCCAGCGCGGGCATCGGGCGCGCGATCGCGCACGGACTGGCAGCGGCCGGTGCCAGGGTCGTCGTCAATGGCCGGCACGAGGCAACCGTCGACGCAGCGGTCAAGGCGCTGCGGGCGCAGCTGCCGGCCGCGAGCGTCCAGGGCGTCGCCGCCGACGTGGCAACGGCCGCCGGTTGCGCCACGCTGGTGCGCGCAGTGCCCGACGTCGACATCCTGGTGAACAATGCCGGCATCTTCGAACCGAAGGATTTCTTCGAGATCCCCGATGCCGACTGGACGCGCTTATTCGAAACGAATGTGATGTCGGGCGTCCGGCTGTCCCGCGCCTATATGCCCGGAATGCTGAAGCGCAACTGGGGCCGGATCGTGTTCATCTCATCGGAGTCCGGCTTGCACATCCCGAAGGAGATGATCCATTACGGGTTCACGAAAACGGCGCAGCTGGCGGTAGCGCGCGGCCTGGCTGAACTGACCGGCGGCACGGCGGTCACGGTGAACAGCGTGCTGCCAGGTCCAACCCGCTCCGACGGTGTCGAGGAGTTCCTGCAGGCGATGGCCAGGCAGAACAAGACGTCGCCCGACGCCTTCGCGAAGGAGTTCGTCAGGCAGCAACGGCCGACGTCCCTGCTGCAGCGCTTCGCCAGCGTCGAAGAGGTCGCCAACATGGTCGTGTACGTGTGCTCCATGCAAGCCTCCGCGACCAACGGCGCCGCGCTGCGGGTCGAGGGTGGGATCGTGCGAACCATCGCGTAGTCCGCGCTCAGCCGAACGGGCGCACGCCGATCATCCACTCGTGCAGGCGCCCCCCAAACACGGCCCACGCGGCCACACCGATCACCACCACCAGTGCATCGCGCGCCAGCGCCCCACCCGGGCGCTGCGTGCCGGCGGCGCGGTCGCGCCGGCGCGCTGCCGCGTACACCGCCACCGACCACACCCCGAACGATCCAAACAGCAGGATGTCGGCCAGCGTTCCAGCCGACAGCAGGTGCCCGAAGGCCCACGTCTTGATGCCGAGCGTCATCGGGTGTCCGACGGCCGCCTTGATGCGCGTGCCCGGAACGTAGGCAGCGAACCCCAGCACGAACGAAACCAGCATGAGCAGCGCGGTCACGTAGTGCAACGCCATCGGCGGCGTCCAGACAACCGGCGTCGTCGCGCGCGCCAGCCCAAAGCCCCAGATCACAAGCGCCAGGGAGGCGATGGACGCGATCGAGTACAGCGCCTTCCATCGCACCTCGCCCCAGGACGCGATCTGCCGGACGCGCCACGGCTCGGCCACCACGCGCAACGAGTGCAGTCCGAGAAACGCGATTAACCCGAGGACCAATATCGCCATTTGGCACCCATCCGATCGTCCGAGCGGGCACGAAGTATGACGCTTGAAACCGGCTTATGCCATGCTGGACCGATGCATCGCGGTCGTGGCGGAACCCTGTTGCTGAGGCGCTCGCTGTTCACGATCGCCGCGGCCGGTATCGTGGCCTGCAGTGGGGACGGCTCATCGGGGTCTGCCTCGAATGCTCCGGCTCCCGCGCCAGGGCCAGGTCCCGCGCCAGCCCCCGCTCCAACGCCCGGTCCTGCTTCGGCAGCCGACGTGCTGACGTGGCACAACGACGCCGGGCGCACCGGGCAGTATCTGGCCGAGACGAAATTGACACTGGCCAACGTCAGCTCGACCGGCTTCGGACTTGCCGCCATGTGGCCGGTGGACGGCCTGGTCAACGCGCAGCCGTTGTTCGCAACCTCGGTCAAGCTCTCCGATGGCAGCATGCACGACCTGGTGCTGGCGGCCACCGAGCACGACAGCGTCTATGCGTTCGACGCGACCAGCGGAGCGGTGCTCTGGCAAAAATCGATGCTGGCCGCCGGCGAGACGACCAGCGATTCACGCAACTGCAACCAGGTCTCGCCCGAGATCGGCATCACGGCCACGCCGGCGATCGATCGGACGCTTGGCGCGAGCGGCAGCGTGTTCGTGACCGCCTCGTCGAAGGACGCCTCGGGTCACTACGTTCAGCGCGTCCACGCGCTGGATCTGGCCAGCGGCTCCGAGCGCAGCGGCTCGCCGATCGTCGTGCAAGCGACCTATCCCGGCGCCGGCGCCAACAGCACCAACGGGGTCGTCGTGTTCGATCCGGCTTACTACAACGAGCGGGCCGCGTTGCTGGTCTCGAACGGCGTGCTGTACACCGCCTGGGGGTCGCATTGCGATGCCGATCCCTATACCGGCTGGATCGTGGCCTTCGACGAAGCAACGCTTTCGGTGCGCTCGATCCTGAACATCACCCCCAACGGGCAGCGCGGCGCGTTCTGGAACGCCGGCGCGGGCCCGGCCCTGGACGCCTCGGGTTCGCTGTACGTGCTTGCGGGCAATGGGACATTCGATACGACGCTGACGGCCTCGGGTTTCCCGGCCAGCGGCGACTTCGGCAACGGTTTCCTGAAGATCACGACGTCGATTCCGCTGGCGGTCACCGACTACTTCGCTACGTCCGATACGGTCGCACAATCGAACGCCGATTCCGACTTCGGCTCCGGCGGAGCCATGGTGGTGCCCGATCAGGTGGATGCCGGCGGTGCCACGCGTCACCTGGCCGTCGGTGCCGGCAAGGATGGCAATCTGTACGTGGTCGATCGCGACTCGATGGGCAGGTTCGATCCGTCCGCCAACCACGCCTATCAGGTGCTGGTCGGAGCGTTGCCGGGAGGCGTGTTTTCGTCGCCCGCGTATTTCAACGGTGCCCTCTACTACGGATCGGTCGGCGCGCCGCTGCAGCGCTTCGCCATCAGCCATGCGCAGGTCGCCCCTACGGCCTCCAGTCAAAGCAGCACTTCGTTCGCCTACCCCGGCACGACACCCAGCCTGTCGGCCAACGGATCCAGCAACGCGATCGTGTGGGCCGTCGAAAACGGATCGCCCTCGGTGCTGCACGCTTACGATGCGGCGGACCTGACGCGAGAGTTGTACAACAGCAACCAGAATCCGACGCGTGACAACCTGGGCGCCGGCAACAAATTCATCACGCCGACCATCGCTGCCGGCAAGGTGTTGGTCGGCACGACCCAATCGGTGGCGGTGTTCGGCTTGCTGCCGTGAGCTCTGGCGCGCCAGGTAATCTATGATCTGCGGGTCAAGGCCGCCAATCAAGGAGTTCCCGACACCATGGCCAGCCCGGAGTCCTTGAGCGGCGGCTGCCTGTGCGGCGCCGTCCGATTCCGCTGCGGCATGCCGCAGTCGGCTGCGGCCTACTGCCACTGCACTTCGTGCCGGCGCGCGGCCGGCGCGCACGTCGTTGCCTGGTTCACCGTTCCCGCGTCGTCGCTGGTATTCACGCAGGGGCAGCCCGCGATCTATCGCTCAACGCCGCCGGTGCAGCGTGGATTCTGCGGGCGCTGCGGCACGCAACTGACCTATCGCAACGAGCAATGGCCGGATCACGTCGACGTGACGATTGGCAGTCTGGACGAGCCTGACCGCCTCAAGCCGGCCGATCACATCTGGATGGAGGACGCTGCCAGTTGGGACCGGCCGGGCGACGGGCTGCCCTGCCACGCGCGTTCGCGCCCCGCGGGTTGAGCGATCGCTGCCGGTAAGAATTCTCAGGCTCGCCCGACCAACGTGGGCCGAACGACCCATCCCTGCCAGCCAGGCGGTTTGCGAAATTCGTGAGTGCTAACATGCGCGCGGGGCTGGCAGGACCCCTCGGGGGACGGTCGTTCAGTTCCGTGGCATCGGACATTCAACGACATTCAGGAGCAAGCGATGATGACAATGAAAAATCTATGTAGGGCTGCGCTCGCAATGGGATTCGCGCTGCTGGCAGCGACCGCGGCCAACGCTCAAACGATGGGCACCGCCACCACCGATCTCTGGAACACCGATTTCCAGAAGGCGTTCATGACCGAGAAGATGATGCACATGATGGACATGAGCAAAAAGGGCATGGTCACGCGCGCCGACTACGACAAGTACATGGGGAACCTGTTCGACATGATGGACAAGAAACACAAGGGCATGCTCGACAAGGACGCCTTCCTGACGCAGGAAGGGGCCGCCGGTTCCAACAACCCCTGGACACCGGACTTCCTGAGGACGCTCAAGACCGAGTCCATGATGCACATGATGGACAAGAGCGGCAAAGGCATGGTGACCAAGACCGAATTCATGGCCCATATGGACAAGATCTTCGACATGCTGGACAAGGACCACAACGGCATGCTCGAAGAGAACGAGTTCCTGTACGCCAAGGTGTTCGGCGCCAAGTAGATCCCGCCTTCGCCCCGCGCTGCGGGGCTACGGCGGGCAAGCCCGCCGAAGCGCGCAGCGCGCAGGCGCCTCAGGCTGCCGCGGCAACCTCGATCCGGTTGCGTCCCGCGCCCTTGGCGCGATACAGAGCCTGATCGGCCCGCACCATCAACTGCGAGAAGTCCGAGCGACCCGGCGTCGAGAACGCGATGCCTCCGCTCAGCGTGACGCGGCCGGCTCCCGGCGCCCAGTCGGGCTCGAGTGATGCGACCGCGTCGCGCAGCCGCTCGGCGACGCGCGCGGCCTCGGTGGCATCCGTATCGGGCAGGATCACCGCGAATTCCTCACCCCCATAGCGGCCGAGGTGGTCGCCGGGGCGAAGGCTGCGGCGCAACGCCTGGCTCACCGAACACAGCGCCTTGTCACCGGCTACGTGACCGTGCCGGTCATTGATCTGCTTGAAGCCGTCCAGATCGAGCAGCAACATCGCGTACGGACGGCCGTCCTGGTGACAGCGCATCATCAGGCGCTGGCCCATTTCAATCACCTGTCGCCGGTTGGGCACCCCGGTCAGCGGATCCGTCTCCGCCATCCGTTCGATGTGCTTGAGCAGCGTGCGCTGGCGCACCAGGGCGTAGCCGGCGCACAGGAACAACAGCACGCCCAGGCCGATCGCGATGCCTCGCAGCCGGGCGGCGCGCTCCGCCTGATCCAAGGCCCGCTGCGTGGCCTCGGCCTCGTTGCGCAATAGCGAGTTCTCGCGCGCCAGCAACTCGCTTTCGAGACGCCCCCGCTGGGCCGCCAGTTGCCGCGCGACCAGCTGATCGGTGCGTCGTCGCTGCGCCTGTTGTGCGCGCTGGCTTTCCTCCAATGCGGACTGGTAACTGCCAAGCGCGCCCAGCGCGTCGGCCGCGACCTGGTGGAAGCGAACCTGCAGGCTCAGATCGTCGGTCGTCGTCGCGACCGGGCGCGCCCGCTCGATCAGCGCCAGCGCCTCGCCGGGACGGTTCAGGCGCAGCAGCAAGCGCGAGCGGTCGATCTGGAGCTGCGTCAGGCGGGCTGGCGAATTATGCTGCGACAGCATGCGCAGCGCAGTCGCATTGTCGGCCAGCGCAGGCTCCAACCGCCCGAGGCCCGCCTCGGACAGTGCCAGCTCATCGCGCGCGATCGCCTCGCCTTCGCGGTCACCCACCTCGCGATAGTCGGCAATGGCCCGCTGCAGCGGCTCGACTGCATCCGATGCGCGACCCAGCTGGTTCAAGGCGCCGCCGATTCCGGCCTGCGAGTCGGCCTCGCCGGTGCGGTCATCGACCGCGTGGAACTTGTCGTACGCATCCGTGTACGAGCGCAGCGCCAGCGTGACGTCACCGATCGCGTTGGCCAGCAGCGCGTTGGAGAAGGCGACCTCGGCCGACGTCTGGGCGCCGCTCGCGTGTCGCTGCGCATCGGTGACCGCCGCGCAGGCTTGCTCGAAATCACCCCGCTTCATCAGGAAGCGGGCTCGATCGACCAGCGCCTGCGCCACCGGATCGTCCTGCCGGGTCAGCCGCGCCTGATCGAGCTCTTCCTCGACCGCGACCAGCGCTTCGTCGCTGCGGCCGAGCTGATAGTAGGCGCCGGCGCGCGCGTGGGCGATCAGCGCGGCGATACGGGCGTCGCCGGATTCGTGCGCTGCGGTCTTGATTCGACCCGATAGCGCCAGCACGTCGTCTGGCCGGTACTGGGCATCGGCAATCAGCAACTCGACCAGGTTGACCCTGAGTTGGCTGTGGGGGTCCAGCTGCGACAGGTTGTCCAGCAGCGGTTTCAGTTCGGCCTCGGCCCGGGCCGGCTGGCGCGCTGCCAGCGTTTCGAGGCGCGACAGCCTCTGGTCGAGGTTCTCGCCAGCACGCAAGGTCGGCACGGCAAACGCCGGCACGGCGACCGCGAGCGCAAGCGCCGCAGTGAGCATGCGAGACAGCCGCAGCGGCAGAAGTCCTATCAGAACCGCTTCTCCAGGGTCAGCGAATCGTTTTCTTGTTTCAGCTGGAAGTGCGTAAGGAACGTGTTTCCGAGCAGGACGAACGGCATCGAGGTCGCACTCACGATCGCCTCGACGTTGTACACCTCGACGCCGCTAACGCGCACCGTGTCCAGGTGGACCTGGTATCCGGGTACGGCTCCGTTCGCGGTGTTCAACATGATCCGCTGCCCCGCGCGGTACTGCAGTCCGATTCGATCGGCCTCCTGCACACTCATCGAGACATCGGTGGCGCCGGTGTCGACCAGGAACTGCACGCTGGCGCCGTTGATCTGGCCCGAGGCGATGAAGTGACCGCCCGGGCCGGAATTCAGCACGATGCGTGTCGCGCTGGCCGAGTTCGGCGTGGCCGATACGCTGACCGGCACATCGCCGACGCGCACGCTCTGGCGATTGCCGTGCACTTCGACCAGCACCTGGTCGCCCTGCACCGAAATCACGGTGACACCGTCACGGCTGTCACCCGGCGCCAGGATCGCCGGAGCAGCGCCGTCGATCACCAGCAGCGCCCGCTGCCCCATGATGCCGGTCGCTGCGACGTTTTGCGCCCAGGCCGCGGGCAGCAGCAGGGCTGACAGCGATCCCGCCAACAACGGAGCAAAAGAGGGCGCGCGCACGATCGATCGTGTGGATTTTTTTTGCGGGAAACTTAAAGAGATCGCAGGCGGCGATGTGCCTCGGCGCTAGAAGCGCCGCAGCACCTGCAGATCGACGCTGCTGCTCCGAACATAAGCTCGCCGGTCAAAGCCTGCGCTGAATTGCCACTTAAGCTCCCGCGTCGGCTCGCCAAGTTCCCAGACCAGACGCGAATGCGAACGCCACCCCAGCAGGGACAGCACATCGACTTCAGTCTCGGAACCGGCTAACCCGACCCCTCGTATCAGAGTTTGCAGGTCGCTGGTGGCACGGATGCTGAGCCGGTCCCCGAGGAAAAGCAAGTCCTTTCGTTCGAATTGCAGTCCGGTCAGCGGGTTGCCGCCAGGCCAGCGCAACTCCTGCACGAAATTGAAATGAGGATGCCCGGGAATCGGCGTCCGCTGCACCAGGTACGGTCGCATGGCCGAGTCCACCAGGTGGATGCCAAACCGGTTCTCCAGCTCTGCGCGCTCGGTGTAAGCACGCGACCAGTAATCCGAAGTGAAGACCGACGAACGCGACGCCACCAGCGGCGAGCCCAGCTCGAGCCGCATCGAAAACGGCACGCCGAACACAATCGCGCTTGGATCGGCGGTCAGCGGTTGCTCCGCCTGCGGCAGTTGCGCGTGCACCGCCGGTGCCAAAGCCATCAGAATGATGATGCGGCCAATGCTCATCTTCAACGAGTCGAAACCCCCCGAAGCTGTAGCATCGAACGCCGAGGGTCGTCTCGAACGTTCGATTACAGGTGCATCCAACGCGCTATTAAAAAAGAGTGCCGCACTGATGTTGCACTGCATTGACCTAGACGATATCCGTGAAGCGGACACGACATTGGGTCGATGCGGAGTCATTCCGCGTAAAGTAACTTCCCTTCAGTAACCTCGTAAATAGGTGGATGCCCCGCTTTTTGCGTACCGTGTCCCCGCAGGAGGGGATCTGTAAACGTCCGTTTGTCCTACCCCTCTGCGCTTAAGCGTTGCGCAACTCACGGCCGCGCCAGATTATGTGACCACTGCCGCCTTCATATCACGCTGCGGCACGTATCGATACGCGCTGTGGCGCCAATGGGCCGCGGGACCGCAGGTGCTGTTCGTGATGCTGAATCCATCGACCGCCGATGATCGAAACGACGATCCGACGATCCGCCGGTGCATCGGGTTCGCGACCAGCTGGGGTTTCGGCAGCGTGGCCGTGGGCAACCTGTTCGCCTTCCGCACGCCCTCGCCGAGCGTGCTGCGCAAGGCCGCGCAACCGATCGGGCGCAGCAACGACCGTTGGCTGCAGCGTCTGGCCGCGGACTCGAGCCGCGTGATCGCCGCCTGGGGCAATCACGGTTCGCTGATGGGAAGGGCCGAGCAGGTCCGCGCGCTGCTGGGCCCGCTGTACGTGCTGTCGCTGACGCAGCAAGGACAGCCGCGCCATCCGCTGTACGTTCCTGGCTGCGCGCGTTCGAGCCTGTGGCGTTAGAAGGCTGATGCAGGCCAGATCGCAGCGCCGCGAGGTGCTGCCGTTCCTTCTGATGTTCGGCGCGCTCGCCGCGGTGGCGCTCGTGTCGGACGCGCTGTTGCACGCGACCGGCCGCAGCGGGATCGCCCGTTACCTGGGGATACCCGGCGCGCTGCTGATCGTGACGTCGTTCGGTTATTCGCTGCGCAAGCGCAAGGCGATTCGATTCGGGCGGCCGGCGCAGTGGCTGCGCGTGCATGAAGCGATGGCCTGGTTCGGCTCGGCGCTGGTGCTGGTGCACTCGGGCCTGATTTTGCACGCCGTGCTCGCCTGGCTGGCACTGGGCGCGATGCTGATCAACGTGGTGAGCGGCCTGACGGGCCAGTTCCTGCTGAGCCGCTCCAGGCGCAGGCTCGAACAGGCGCGGCAGGCCGCAATGCAGCCGATCGGGCCGGGGCCTTCCGCGCGTGAGCTCGAAGAGCAGCTCCTTGGCGAGAGCCTGACCTTCCAGGTCGTGAAGCAATGGCGAACCGTTCACCTGCCGATCACGCTGGCGTTCGCGGCCCTGGCAACAGCGCACATCGTCGCCGAGCTGCTGTTCTGGAGCGGGCATTGAGGCGCAGCGCGCTGTCCTTGATGTGGGTGCTGATCGTCGGCGGCGTGCTGGCGGTGATCGCGCTGTCGTTCGCCGCGCCGCGGCGCATGCTCAGCCCCGGGCCCCTGATCAGCGCGCACGGCCGGATCGAGGCGGACTGCTTTGCCTGCCATGCCCCGTGGCGCGGAGCGGCCTGGCAACGCTGCACGCAATGCCACCGGCTGCCTGACATCGGGCTGCGCACGACGCACGGCGTGGCGCTGACGCGGCGAAGATCGAAGGTCCCGTTTCACCAGGAGTTGATCGAACAGGACTGCATGGCGTGCCATACGGATCACGCCGGCGACCACGTTGCCGATCACGCCGGCGGTGAACGCAACCCGTTCTCACACGCGATGTTGCGCGCGGCGGTGCGTACGGTCTGCGAAGGTTGCCACGCTGCGCCGGCCGACACCACACACGGCGATCTGACGGTCGGCTGCGGGCGCTGTCACCGGACGCAGCGCTGGGAGCCGGCGGATTTCGACCACGCGGCGCTTGCCCCGATCGAGCAGCAGCATTGCGAGGGCTGCCACCGGCCGCCGTCCGACGATCTGCACCAGGTTCTTCCAGACCAATGCCAGCGGTGCCACAGCCAGAAGCACTGGAAGCCGGCGACCTTCGACCACGCCAAGGTGTTCGTGCTGGACGCCGATCACAGCGCCGATCACGGCGCGCGCTGCTCAACCTGCCATCTGAACCGCGATGTGCGGCATTTCACCTGCTACGGATGCCACGCGCACCAGCCGGACCGGATCCGCGCGGTGCACATGGACGAAGGCATCCGCGACTTCGCGGACTGCGTCCGCTGTCACCGCAACCCGGGCCAGGAGCCGCAGGGCGGTGAGCGTGATTGAGCCTTACCGTCAGTCGCGGTCCGCGCGCGCTAGGCGGCGCGTCACCTGCACTGAGGGCGGGCGGGCCAGCGTCTGGTAGACCACGCAATAGCGTTCGGTGAGTTTCATCAGCGTGGCCAACTGCTCTTCGCCGGCGTCGGTATCCAGATCGAAGCGCAGCCGGATCTGCTGAAAACCGACCGCAACGTCCTTCGACAATCCGAGTGTGCCGCGGAAATCCAGGTCACCCTCGGCGTGAACGGCGGCACCGCGCAGTGAGATACCCAACGCGGTGGCCACCGCGTTCAACGTGACGCCGGCACAGGCCACCAACGCTTCGAGCAGCATGTCGCCGGAGCAGGCGCTCAGGCCGTCGCCGCCGGTCGCCGGGTGCAGTCCCGCGGCCACCAGCCCCTTGCCCGTTTCGATCTTGCAGGTCACGCCGTCCGCGAGGCGTCCCTGCGCCCGCAAAGTGATCAGGGCCGCTTTCGGCTCATCACGGTAGCGCGCCTTCAGCGGCGCTTGGGCCGAACGTAGGTCTTCAGCGTTCATCAGCTTTCTCTCTGCCTTGGGGACACACCCGGATGAGGCCCGCAGGCCTCGTGGCGTGAGCGTCCTCACTGTACGCCTGGCGCCAGTGACGCCCGGTGACATCGGCAATCCGGGGTTTCTGTGGTTTTTGCCGCCTTCAATGCGATCACGACGGAAATACTCTATGCCACCGGGTCCGATATTCACCGAGGCTAATTCATCGAGACTAATCCGAGCGGTGCATGAAGATCTCTGACACGTGCGCCGAATGACCTGGGATCGGTTCGAAAAGGAATCTCCATGACTGTAAGGCTTGCAGCGTCGATACTCTTCGTGGTCCTTCCTCTCGCGGGGCATGGGCAGGCGATTGGGGTCGTTCCCGACCCGTACCCGGCGCCGGGCGCGGCGGTGGTCGCCAACGTGGACGGTGGGCAGCGCAACATGCAGCGCGCGGTGGGGGTGGAAGATCGCCGCAGGCAGCGGGAGTTCGACCGGAAGGAACACCTCGAGCTCGCGGAGCGCCAACGCGAGATCGATCGGCAGCACCGGGCCATCGAGCAGCAGAGGCGGCAGTTGCTGCAACTTCAGCAACTCTCCACGGGGAAAGACCCTCACCCCTGACCCCTCTCCCACGCAGTGGGAGGCGGGAAGTGTTCCGGGTTCACGGACAGCCGGTCAGACCATCTGCTCGGGCCGCACCCATTGATCGAATTGTTCGGCGGTGACGTCGCCCAGCGCCACGGCCGCCTCGCGCAGCGACAGGCCCTGGGTATGCGCGTGCTTCGCGATGCGGGCGGCGCGGTCGTAGCCGATGTGGGGACTGAGCGCCGTCACCAGCATCAGTGATTTGTCCAGCAGCTCGGCGATGCGCGCGCGATCCGGCTCGATGCCGCGCGCGCAGTGCTCGTCGAAGCTGGCGATGGCATCGGTCAGCAGCCGCAGGCTCTGCAGGAAGTCATATGCGATCAGCGGCTTGTACACGTTCAGCTCGAAATTGCCCGATGCGCCGCCGATGCCGAGCGCCACATCGTTGCCCATCACCTGGCAGCACACCATCGTCATCGCCTCGCATTGGGTCGGGTTGACCTTGCCCGGCATGATC
>DATBCI010000433.1:0-6748 GCA_036270555.1 Burkholderiaceae bacterium | reverse complement strand
CCCGATCACCTGGAAGTCCAGGCTGACTTCCTCCAGCGCAAACGGTATATATTGATTCGCCTCGCTCTCGACCTGCATCTCCATTTCTTCTTCGCGCAGGTTGCCGGGCAAGGCAATGCGCTTCGTGATCACCGCGGACGCAGGCAACGCGAGCGCAACGTTGCGGATGCGTGTTCCGCAGCGGCGGTACACACGCTTGACCGCATCGGCCACTACTTCGATCTTGTCGATGTTGCCATCGACCACAGCACCGCGCGGTATCGGCTCGATCGCGTATCGTTCGAGGCGCAGCACGCCGCCGCCCGGATCCGAAAGCTCCACCAGCTTCACGCTGGACGAACCGATATCCAATCCAACCAACGGTGGTGTCTTGGACGAGAAGAACGGCAGTTCGAAGGCCAAAGCGACGCTCCCGCTGATTACCGACTAGACCACGAAGGTGCGTGGCTTCGATGAAGAACCAGTGCCGTGGGTGGGTGTCTGACTCCAAGACTCCCCGACGACCAGATCTCGACCGCCCGCAAATTCCTTATGTTTCTGTGCTTTATCGCGATTTCTTGATAAATCGACCTTAAGATGCTAACAACCTTTCAGAAGACCGCACAAGCCCTTCGAACACGGGAACAGCGGCGGTTTTACGGCACAATCGTCACGAGGGACTGTTTCTTGATCGCCCTTTCGCGCGCAGCACAACGGCTGAGCCCGATTCTTTTGCACAATCGCAACTTCGGGCGGCTGCGGCGCCCTAGTCAAACTGGCATCCTTCCAGCCGTCCCTGGGGACATTCCCGCCCCTGCAACGGCGTTCAACCCCACCTGACCGACTGTGCGGTGAGCATCCAACCTGAATCGAAGCCGGACCGTTTAAGGGCCCTGCGCGCATGGTTGCGCCAGCACTGGCGCCGGCTGACGGTCTGGACCACGGCGCTGGCGGTGGCCGGGACGGCGTGCGCCCTCATGTTCGTGATGTTCATGTTCTCGATCGCTTATGTGAACCTGCCGCCGATCGATTCGCTGGCCAACTACCGGCCCAAGATTCCTCTGCGGATCTGGAGCTCGGACGGTGTCCTGCTGGGTGAATTCGGCGAGGAACGGCGCAGCTACGTGCCGATCCGCGAAGTTCCTCAGGCGTTGAAGGACGCGATTCTGTCGGCGGAAGACGAAAGCTTTTACCGGCACAGCGGCGTGGACTTCTACGGACTGATACGGGCGGCGGCCGCCAACGCGATATCGGGCCGGCGCGGCCAGGGTGGCAGCACGATCACGATGCAGGTTGCGCGCAATTTCTACCTGAGCTCCGAGCGCAAGTACATCCGCAAGCTCTACGAGATCGCGCTTGCCTACAAGATCGAGTCCTCGCTGCCGAAGGACCGGATCCTCGAGGTGTACATCAACCAGATCTACCTGGGGCAACGTGCGTACGGATTCGCGGCGGCAGCCCAGACCTATTTCGGCAAGGCGCTCGGTGATCTGTCCCTCGGTGAATGCGCCATGCTGGCAGGATTGCCGGCCGCACCGAGCGCCTACAACCCGACCGCCAATCTGCACAAGGCTCGCGTGCGCCAGCGCTATGTGTTGTCGCGCATGTTGGCGCTGGGTTACATCAAGCAGGCGGACTTCGACAAGTCGGTCACAGCCGAGCTTAAGGTGCGTGGCGCCGAGGAGGCGGCGGCGGTCACCAACCTGACCCATTCACGCGTGCGCGCGGAGTACGCCGCTGAGATTGCCCGCCAGCTCGTTTTCGACGTCTTCAAGGGCGAGACCTACTCGCGCGGTCTGAATGTCTATACGACGATCTCCAGCGGCGAGCAGCAAGTCGCCTATGACGCGTTGCGGGCGCAGGTCGTCGCCTATGACCGGCGCTACGGTTACCGGGGCCCGGAGCGGTCCATCGAGCTGCCGCCCGAAGGCCCGGTGCGCCAGCAGCACATCGACGAGGCGCTGGCAGACGCCCCTGAAGTCGACGGCATGATTGCGGCAGTCGTGCTGGAGGCGACGCCGAAGCTGGTGCGTGCGGTCCTGAGCGACGGCCAGACCGTCAAGGTGGAAGGTGAAGGACTGCGATTTGGCGCTGCTTCGCTTCTGCCCAAGGCGCAGGCGCCCAAGCGGATCGCGCCCGGGGCGCTGATTCGGCTGGCGCGCGGCCCCAAGGATTCCTGGGTGATCACGCAGATTCCGCAGGCCGAATCCGCGTTCGTCGCCTGCGACGCGCGCGACGGCGCCGTGCGCGCCTTCGTCGGCGGATTCGACTTCACCCTGAACAAGTTCGACCATGTGACCCAGGCTTGGCGTCAGCCCGGTTCCAGCATCAAGCCTTTCATCTACGCGGCCGCGCTCGAGAAGGGAGTGATGACCAGCACCCTGGTCAACGACGAGCCGCTGATGATCGATCCGGAGCAGACCGGCGGGCAGGTGTGGGACCCGAAGGATTACGACGGCAAATACGAGGGCCCGATGCGCCTGCGTCAGGGACTGGCGAAGTCCAAAAACATGGTGTCGATCCGGGTGCTCCAGCAGATCGGTCCCCAGTACGCTCAGCAGTACCTCGGGCGGTTCGGGTTCGATCCGGAGCGCCACCCGCCCTACCTGACGATGGCGCTGGGCGCCGGATCAGTGACGCCCTGGCAGGAATTGGGCGCCTACGCGGTGTTTGCCAACGGCGGATTCGAGATTGCCCCCTATCTGATCGCGCGGGTTGCGGACTCGAACGGAAAGGTCCTGATGGAGGCCTCCCCCAGGGTCGCCGGCGATTCGGCGCTGCGGGTGATCGACGCGAGTACTGCGTTCATCATGGACAGCCTGTTACGCGACGTCGCTCACTACGGCACCGGGGCTCGCGCGGCCAGCCTGGTCCGCGCCGACGTCGCGGGCAAAACCGGAACCACCAACGATTCGCACGATGCCTGGTTCTCGGGCTACGGCGGCGGCATCGTGGGGGTGGCGTGGTTCGGGTTCGATCAGCCGCACAACCTGGGCGAGCGCGAGACCGGGGGCGGCCTGGCGCTGCCGATCTGGCTCGACTACATGGCCTCCGCTCTCAAAGGGCTGCCGGTGATGGACCGTGAACCGCCTCCCGGCGTCGTTACGATCGACGGCGAGTATTACCTGGAGCAGTTCCCGCCCGGGCAGGGGATCGCCTCATTGGGGCTGGATGAGGGCCAGCCGCAGCCGCCGCCGCCGGAACAGGCCAAGCACGACGAAAACGTCTTTTAGATCGGCGCTTAACTTTCTGCCGGGCGCAGAACGACTGGGTGCCCGCTCTGAGACGAAATGATCCTCGACAGGGAGGCGAACAACTCGCTACCGTCGCGCGTATCGCGCCACTGACCGCTGTCGTACCCGAAGTGGAAGCCGCCGCTGCGCGCGGCGACCCAGATCTGGCACATCGCCGCCTGCGTATTCACGATGACCTTCGTGTCGTTGTCCAATTCGAGCGTCAGCACGCTGCCGCTGCGCGAACAGTCGATCCCGACGTCCACCGCGTCGACAGCCAGTTCGACCTCGCGCAGCGCGGCCTCCGCGTGCTCGTTGAACTCGGATTCGGTCATGTTAGATTCGCCATGATGAAAGCGGTGAATGCGGGCATTCTAGTTTGCGCCGCAATGCTGACCAACGCGTGCGGCATCAAGGGACCGCTTTACCTGCCGAACGTTCCCAGGGACGCGCCCTGGCCGTACAAGACGGACAAGCCCGCCCCCGCCGCCTCACAAGCGCCCACCTCGCCGGCGCCGGCTTCATCGACCCCGGCGACCCCGGCACCGGCGTCCGACAGCTCGGGTGCGACCGCAACGACCGCGCCGGCCCCGGAAACCAAGTGAGCCAGGAGGCCGAACCGCTCCATTCGGGCGACACCCGGTTCGTGCGACGCGACGGCCGCCTGACCTGCGAGGAAGTCGACCTCACGGATCTGGCGCAGCGCTTCGGCACGCCCTTGTACGTGTATTCGAAGCGGTCGATCCTGGAGGCCCTTGGCCAATACCTGGCTGCGCTCGACGGTCGGCCATCGCTGGTCTGCTACGCGGTCAAAGCCAACCCCAACCTGGGCGTATTGAGCCTGCTGGCGCGCGCCGGCAGCGGGTTCGACATCGTCTCGGGCGGAGAGCTGGCGCGCGTGCTCGCCGCTGGCGGCGCAGCCTCGCGCGTCGTGTTTTCGGGAGTGGGAAAGACGCGGCCCGAGCTCGAAGCGGCACTGCAAGCGGAGATCCTGTGCTTCAACGTCGAGTCCGAATTCGAGCTGCAGGACCTGTCGAGTGTCGCGGCGGCACTGGGCCGGCGCGCACCGGTGTCGCTGCGCGTGAACCCCGAGATTGACGCCGGCACCCATCCGTACATCGCAACCGCCCTGAAATCCAGCAAGTTCGGGGTCTCCTACGCCGATGCCTTCGAGCTGTATCGCCGCGCCCAGGCCGACCCGCACCTGCGAGTGGTCGGGATCGACTGCCACATTGGCTCGCAGATATCGCAGGTGACTCCCATGGAACAGGCGGTCGACCGCCTGCTGGACCTGGTCGATCGGCTGCAGCGCGAAGGCGTGCAGCTGCATCACGTCGATTTGGGCGGCGGACTGGGAATCGCTTATCGCGACGAGACGCCGCCGACGATCGGTGAGTGGATCGGCGCCATCACGCGCCGAGTCGACGCGCGCGGCCACCGGGACAAAACCTTGCTCGTCGAGCCGGGGCGTTCGATCGTCGGACCCGCGGGGCTGCTGCTGACCCGGGTCATCGGTCTGAAAGCGCGCGACGGCGGCAACTTCGCAATCGTCGACGCGGCGATGAACGACCAGATGAGACCGGCGCTGTACGGCGCGTGGGTGAAGGTAGAGGCGGTCGAGCTGCGGGATCTGCCGCCACGTACCTACGACATTGTCGGCCCGATCTGCGAAAGCGGCGACTGGCTGGCGCGCGAGCGGCCGCTCGCCGTCCACCGCGGCGATCTGCTGGCGATGCTCGGCACCGGCGCGTACGGAATGAGCATGGCGAGCACCTACAACAGTCGCTGCCGGGCCGCCGAGGTCATCGTCGACGGTCACGAGGTCCACTGCGTGCGGCGGCGGGAGACCATCGACGGTCTGATGGCGGACGAGTCCATGCTGCCCTGACTTTCCCGGGCTTCGCCGGGAACCCAAATGAGAGGCGATCATGCACATCGAGCACGAGGTCAAACTGGATTTCAAGGATGTACTGATTCGGCCCAAGCGGTCGACGCTGACGTCGCGCGCCGACGTCGACCTTGAGCGCGAATTCCGCTTCCGGCACGGTGCCGCGCAATACCGGGGCATTCCGATCGTCGCCGCCAACATGGACACGACCGGGACGATCGAAATGGCCGGTGCGCTGGAGCGCCTCGGCCTTTCGGTCGCGTTGCACAAGCACTACGAACCGGCGCGCTACCTCGAGTTCTTCCGCACGTTGAAGCGCAAGTCGGCAGCCCTGTTCTCGGTCGGAATCACCACCGCGGACGAAGAGAAGTTCCATCGGGTCGTCGATGCCTCCGAGGGCGCAATCGAATACGTGTGCATCGACGTCGCCAACGGCTACCACCAGAACTTCGTCGCTTTCGTGCGCAAGATCCGCGCCCGCTACCCGCGGCTGGTGATCATGGCAGGCAACGTCGTGACCGGCGAGATGACCGAGGAGCTGATCCTGTCCGGCGCCGATATCGTGAAGGTCGGCCTCGGCCCCGGCTCGGTGTGCACCACCCGGGTGATGACCGGCGTCGGATACCCGCAGCTGTCAGCCGTGATCGAGTGCGCCGACGCCGCCCACGGATTGGGAGGCCACATCTGCTCCGATGGCGGCTGCGTCACACCGGGGGACATCGCCAAGGCCTTCGGCGCTGGAGCCGACTTCGTCATGCTGGGCGGGATGCTGGCAGGGCACGCGGAATGCACCGGCGACGTCGTCGAGCGCGACGGCGAGCGCTTCCAGCGTTTCTACGGGATGAGCTCCAAGACCGCGATGGACCGCCACGCCGGCGGGGTGGCCGAATACCGGGCCGCCGAGGGCAAGGAGGTACTGGTGCCGTACCGAGGCGAGGTCACGCCGACGGTGCAGGAGCTCGTCGGCGGATTGCGCTCGGCTTGCGCTTATGTGGGGGCGCGCCGTCTGAAGGAGCTGTCCAAACGAACGACGTTCTTGCGGGTGACTCAGCAGGCCAATGAAGTATTCAAGGGCTAGCCGCCTGGCTTACTTGGCCCGCAGCCCCGCAATGAAATCCGCCACGGCGTTCATTTCCGCATCCGACATGCGAAACGAGATCTGTTGCATCGGCACGTTGTTGCGCCGCGTGCCGTCGCGGAACGCCTTCAGCTGCGTCACCAGGTACTCGGAGAACTGGCCGCCGATCCTCGGATACAGCACCGGCAGTCCCGCGCCCGTTGGGCCGTGGCAGCCGGCGCAAGCGGGTACTGCCTTGTCAGGAATGCCACTGCGGTAGATCCGCTCCCCCTGCTCTGCAGCGTCTTTGTCACGCGCCAGCGACGGTTTGGGTGGCTGCGACGAGAACCACGCGGCCACGTTGCGTCGGTCTTCCTCCGAAAGCGTCATCGCCATCGCGGTCATCACCGGGTTCTCACGCCCACTCTTGTCCCCGGCCGGCTTGGCAAGGTCCGTCAACTGTTTGACGAGGTACTCGGCGCTCTGCCCCGCCAGCCTGGGATTGGCCGCCACCGTCGAGTTGCCGTCGGCCGAATGGCAGGCCGCGCACACGGTGCTTGCGATCTGCTGGCCCTTGGCCGCATCGCCGGC
>DATBCI010000432.1:0-2472 GCA_036270555.1 Burkholderiaceae bacterium | reverse complement strand
GTCAGCGCGAGGCCGAACTGGGCATCGCGCGTCACGCCCACGATCAACTCGGCCAGCGCGCCGGTGATCATCTTCTCCACCAGAAAGCGATCGAACCGCTGACTCATGCTGCGCACCGCCGCGCGCACCTGATCGGAGTTGGCGAGGCTCAGCTTGACGGCGTCCTGCTCCGTCTTATGGGCGAAGCATGCGGACACGGCCTTGACCACAACCGGATAGCCGATCGCTTCGGCCACCGAGGCCGCTTGGTCGGCATCGGTCGCATGCCCGAACGCCGGGATCCCGAGGCCGAACGCCTGCAACGCCGCCTTGGACGCGATCTCGTCCAGCAGGGCGGCCTGGCCGTCGCGCAACGCCACCGGCGTGGACAGCGGCGCCACCCGCGCGGCCTCGCGCTGGCGCGCGCCGACACGGGCCGCCGCGGCAATCGCCACCACCGTCTCGCGCAGCCCCTGCATCGGTGCGATCCCGGCCGACAGCAACGGCTGTGCCGCGAGCTGCGGCATCAGCTCCGGCATCGAGCTGACCATGACGGCGGGTCCGCCGCGGCGCTGATGGGCGGCGATGAATGCGTTCAGCACCTGATCCCATCCGTCGGCGATGGCGCCGTCGGACGGCGGAAAATCCAGGACGATGACCGACACGTCGTGATCGGCGCTCATCATCGCCGCGAAGCAGTCGGTGAGCGCCCCTTGGTCGCCCCAGATATAGGTGTGGTAGTCGAGCGGGTTGCTGATTGGAACACGAGGCCCGAGCACGGCCGTCAGCGCGCTGGCAACCTGCGGCGCAAGCGGCGGGAAGTCGAGCCGGTGCGAGTGGCCCAGGTCGGCCATCAGGGAAGCGTCGCCGCCCGAGCAGCTCAGCGAGCCGACGCGCGCGCCCTGCAACGTGCCGCAGGCGTGCAGCAACTTGAGCGTTTCAAGGAACTCGCACGGATCGTCGACGCGAGCGATGCCAAGACGGTCGAACATGGCCGCGTACAACACGTCGGGGCCCGCCAGGCTGCTGGTATGGGTCGCCGTCAGCTGCGCGCCCAGGTCGGACGATCCGGCCTTCAGCACGACGATCGGAACGTTCTTCAGCAACGCGGCGTGCGCGACGCGCGAGAAGGCCGCCACGTCCGTCAAGCCCTCCAGATGCAGGCCGATCGCCGTGACGCGATCATCGTCCAGTAAGGCGGCGATGCAGTCATCGATGTCGGACACCGCGCGGTTGCCGACCACGATCACGTAGGCGATCGGCAGGTGTCGACCCTGCATCGTCAGGTTCAGCGCGATGTTGCCGCTCTGGGTCAGGATGGCGACGCCGCGCTCGACCCGGCCGCCTCCGAGCCGATCGGGCCACAGCGCGCAGCCGTCCAGGTAGTTGATCGCGCCATAGCAGTTCGGACCCAGCAGGGCCATGTCACCCGCGGCCTCGACCAGGCGGTCCTGCAGCTCGACTCCTTCGCCGCCGATCTCCGCGAAACCGGACGCGTAGCACACGGCGCCGCCCGCGCCGCGGCGCGCCAAGGCGGCGACCAGCTGGATCGTCTCCTCGCGCCGGACCGCGATAAACGCGACATCCGGCGCTGCCGGCAGGGCGTCGACGTCCGGGAAGGTCGGGATTCCCTCGATCTGCGGCCGCCGCGGATTGATCGGCCAGATCTGTCCGCGGAAGCCGATCTTGCGGCACTGGCGGATCAGCTCGGCGGCGACCTCGCCTCCTGCGACGGCGACGGTGGCCGGGTTCAGCATCCTGCCCAGACGCGCGAGACGGCTGTGCTCGATCGGCCGCACCTCGCCGGGGGAGGGCCCCGGCGCGCCGGCGCCCGATCGATGCTCAGGCGACATGCTGCACCTCGACACGGGTGCTGTCTTCCGTGCGCAGCGCCTGCGCCATCTGCCGGTCGCGGCGCCGCTGGCGTTTCAACATCCAGTGATTGTTCAGCACCACCGCGACCGTCACCGCGGCGATGAAAAGAGTGCCCAATGCGTTGACCTCGGGGTTCAACCCCAGGCGCACGCGCGAGAACACCACGATCGGCAGAAGGGTGGTGTCGGGACCGGACAGAAACGCCGTCATCAGCACGTCGTCGATGGAGATCGTGAACGAAAGCAGCCAGCCCGACAGCAGCGCGGGTGCGATCAGCGGCAGCGTGATATCGACCCAGACGCGAAGCGGTGTCGCGCCCAGGTCGGCCGCCGCTTCATGCAGCGACTCGTCCATGCTGGCCAGTCGCGCCTGCACCGTGATCGCCACATAGGACACGCACAGCATCGTGTGCCCGATCCAGATGGTGAAGAAGCCGCGGTCCGGCCAGCCGGTGGCCTGCTCCAGGGCCACGAAGAGCAGCAGCAACGAGATCCCCTGGATGACTTCCGGTATCACCAGCGGCGCATTGATCATGGCGGTGAAGAGGGTCAGGCCGCGGAACCTGTGAAACCGGTACAGCACGAAGCCGGCCCAGGTGCCCACGAACACGGAGGCAAA
>DATBCI010000431.1:0-2907 GCA_036270555.1 Burkholderiaceae bacterium | reverse complement strand
CAGATGGAAGCGGGTGACGCCGTCGTGATTCGAACCATCGCGGCGGTCGACCTTAAGGTGCTGACGCGTTAGATGGGCTGTTCTGTTCATTCCGGCCTTCGCGCGAGCGCCGTGGCGGGGTCGTTCCTGATGGGACTGCTTCCCCATTCCGTCCAGTGCAAGACAACGCCTGCCCCGACGAACAAGATCAGATCGTTGAACGGATACCGCGTCGAAGCCCTGACTATCCTGGGGGGCGATTTCGGACTTTCGGGCGGCAACTACCGGTTCACCGGCCCAGACGCCATGGAAATCGACGTTTCCAAGTTCGGGGGATCCGGCGACCTGGGCAATCCGCAAAAGCTCGGCGATCTGGACATCGCGTGGCAGCCTCGTTTGCAAGGCAGCATGGGTTACGTCGACGCGAAAGACGACGTCAAGTCCGGGCCGCTGCAAGGCGGTACCAGCAAGTTCAGGACCTTCGCCATCCAGTTTGGCGCCGGCGCGCGCTTCTGGCTGACCAACCGCCTGAGCCTGGCCCCAACCCTGACGGGGATGTACGGGTGGACCTCGAACGAATACACGCCCACGCGCGCTGTCTCGCCGGCAGATCTAGCGCAGGCGATTCGCTCGGGCCTGATCGGCTGGAGCGAGGACACCTGGACGGTCCGGCCGGCAGTGAACATCCAGTACGCGTTCACCTGGGACCGCACCATCTTCACATTGTCGTCAGATCCGACCTTCTTTCATTGCGAGACGTTCAGCAGCTCCACCGCAAGGAATTCCGTTAGCGGCAACTCGGAGTCCCTCAGAAATACGTTCGACGTGGATATCCCGCTTGGCATACAGCTGTACGGTCATGAATTGCGCACCGGCGGGTACTTCAGCCGCACCGAGCTGTTCGGCGACCTCGGAGACGGACTCGACACGCGGCATCTGTACGAGGCCAACGGCCGCCTGGTTCTGGATTTTCTGAACCAGTTCTGGAAGGCGCAATGGATCGGAATCGGCGGATCGTACTTGTGGGGCGACAACTTTACCGGCTGGACAGTCAGCGCCGATGTTGCATTCCGCTTCTAAACGTCTCGCCATTCGTTTGGACAATCCGGGCAGATTTTTACAAGACCCCGAGCGCCTCCTGCGGCAGATTCGGTCCATGGAGCGCAAACCAATGCCGCCTTTGGAACGTCAGGTCACCGGACTCCAGTGGATAGCCGCGTCCGCTTTCGCGCTTGTGGGCGCCGCCGCGCACGCACACGCCATCATTGTTTCGGCTCAACCGGCCATCGGTGCCACCCTGGCGAAGCCCGACGTGGCGGTTCAATTGCGCTTCAACAGCCGCATCGATCCGCGCCGCTCGCGCCTTCAGTTGATCGGGCCGGGCGGCAGGACTACTTCGCTTGCGATCGCGAAAGACAGGCCGCCCGATGTGGTGGCGGCCGGTGCTGCCGCCCTGGAGTCCGGCAGTTATCGGCTGCGTTGGCAGGTGATGAGCGTCGACGGCCACATCACGCGGGGCGATATCCCGTTTGACGTCCAACGTTGAGCGCCCATGGCACTGCTGGTCGACGTCTTCGGCTTCCTGTCGGTGCTGTTGCGCGGCTGCGCGCTGAGCGCCCAGTCGTTCACGGTCGGTGGAGTGGCTTTCCTGCTGCTGCTGGCGCAGCCGCTGGCGCCGGCGCTGGGTGCGTCCGGGCGTGAGATCGTCGATCGCACGCGCCGGCTGCTTGTGTGGAGCGCGCTGGCGTTGGCCGGCATCGAGCTGTTGACGCTGGCGCTGCAGGTACTGGTGCTGGCAGGCACGCTGGAGGTCTCGCCGAAAGACGCGGCCACAACGTCGTTTGCGGCAGCCACGCTGATGGTCGGCGCCGGTGCGGTCGCCATCGCGATCGGTGCCACTGGCTCAAGCCCTGTCGCCCGCGCCCGTGTTCTCGGGTCGGCGGCCGTGGTCATCCTAGTCGCGCAGGTTGCCACAAGCCATGCGGCCGCACAGATCGACGGCCGGCTTGCGCTCGGCGCGGTCGGACTGATCCACATGGCGGCGGCGGGCATGTGGATCGGTGGGCTGCCTTATCTGCTGGCGGCGCTGGCCCGGACCGATGGCCCAGGCTGGCGCCTGATCGGGCGCCGCTATTCGCTGATGTCGATCGTGTCGGTGGCCTCGCTCCTCGGCGGCGGTGTCGCGATGACGATCGCCTACGTCGGTTCGCCCGAAGCGATGTACGGTACCGCCTACGGCGTGATGGTGGCGACCAAGGCGCTGCTGCTGGGCGGCCTGCTGTTGCTGGGGGCGATGAATTTTCGGCTGGTGCGCCGGCTGGCCGCGGACGTGCCGGTCTCGGTGCTGCCCCTGCGGCGCTTCGCGGAAACCGAACTCGGCATCGGCGTAACGGTGCTGTTTGCTGCCGCATCGCTCACGTCACAGCCGCCGGGTGTCGACCTGATCGCGAACCGCGCCAGCTGGGGAGAGGTCGTCGAGCGCATCGCGCCTCGATGGCCGCGCCTAGCCAGTCCCGAGCATGACGCGTTGGGCATCTCGCGGCTGAACGCGCAAATCGTCACTGCTTCGGCACAGCATCAGGCGGCCCCCCTCGCCTTCGTGCCCGGCGAGGGCGTTTTGCCGCCGCGCAACGCGATGGACATCGCGTGGTCCGAATTCAATCACCACTGGGCCGGGCTGTTTGTGCTTGCCATCGGTGCTTTGGCGCTGCTGGAGCGCACCGGACGTGCGCCCTGGGCGCGCCACTGGCCGCTGGCGTTGCTGGTGCTGGCGGTGCCGCTGTCGGTGCGTTCCGATCCGGAACTGTGGCCAATGGGCAAGATCGGACTACTGGAGAGCCTGCGCGACCCGGAGGTGGTCCAGCATCGCCTGCTCGAATCCCTGACCGCGGTCTTCGGGGTGCTGGAATGGCGTGCGCGCACCCAGCG
>DATBCI010000430.1:0-2004 GCA_036270555.1 Burkholderiaceae bacterium | reverse complement strand
GGCGCTGATGCCGTTGCGGCGGTAGGACAGCGACGCATCGGTTTCGAGCATCGTCTCGAGGTCGATGGCCTCGCCCAGGGATTCGGTGAGCACCGCGCGGTTGTCGCGTTCGCGCTGGGCCGGGTGCCCTGCTTCGCCCTGCCCACTTTCGCGCCGTGCGCTTCGGTGGGCGGGCGGGCTTCCGACGGCAAGCGGCCTCACGTCGCGAACCGCTTCGCGAAATTCCGCCGCCGCCTCGATCCTGACCGGCTTACGATTTGGCGGGTCGCCGTGGATCACCGGCGTGGCAGGTGGCGGGCGCGTGATTCGAACCGACTTAAGCTCGGCCAGGCCCTTGAGTCGGCCGGGCTTGCCCGCCGTAGCGCGCAGCGCGGAGGCGGGCCGCTTCACGGCAGCTCCTAGCCGGCCGTGACAGCGACGGGTTTGGAGGCATGCGCCGGCGCTTCGGCTTCGAGCCAGCGCTGGGCATCCAAGGCGGCCATGCAGCCGCTGCCGGCCGACGTGACCGCTTGCCGGTAGATCGGGTCAGCCACATCGCCCGCGGCGAACACGCCCGGCACGCTGGTCATCGTGGCCAGTCCTGTCGCGCCTCCGCGGGTCAGGACGTAGCCGCCGGTCATGTCCAGTTGCCCCGCGAAAATTTCCGTATTCGGCTGGTGGCCGATCGCGATAAAGCAGCCCTGCACGTTGATCTGCGCGGTTTCGCCGCTGCGGCTGTTGCGGATCCGAACGCTGTGAACGCCGTTCTGGTCGCCCAGCACCTCGTCCAACTCGTGCCAGAGGTGCAGCGTCACCTTGCCTTCGGTCGCACGCGCCCTCAGCTTGTCTACCAGGATCGGTTCGGCACGGAAACGGTCCCGTCGGTGGATCACATGCACCTTGCTCGCGATGTTGGCCAGGTACAGCGCTTCTTCGACCGCTGTGTTGCCGCCACCGACGACACACACGTCCTGGTTGCGGAAGAAAAAGCCGTCGCAGGTCGCGCAGCCGGATACGCCGCGCCCCATGAAGGACTGCTCGGACGGCAGCCCGAGGTACTTGGCCGAGGCGCCGGTGGCGATGATCAGCGCATCGGAGGTGTAAACGTCCATGTCGCCGACCAGTCGGAACGGCCGCTTGCCCAGATCGACCTGGTGGATCTGGTCCAGCACGACGTCGGTGTTGAAGCGCTCGGCATGCTTAAGGAAACGCTCCATCAGGTCGGGGCCTTGCACCCCCTCGGCGTCGGCTGGCCAGTTGTCGACGTCGGTCGTGGTGGTCAACTGACCGCCTTGCGCCAGCCCCGTGATCAGCCGCGGCGAAAGGTTGGCGCGCGCCGCGTACACGGCGGCGGTGTAGCCGGCCGGGCCCGAACCGAGGATCAGCACGCGCGAATGACGCGCGGGTTTCGAGTGTGACGAATGGGTCATTGCAGTGGGCCTCATCGCAGCAGGCTTGTCAGAGCGAATATATGGGGGCGAAGCGCCGGGCACCCACCTGCCGCAATTATGGGGTTTCGTTGTATTCGGCGCAAAAAAGAGGCGGGCCCGCGGCCCGCCTGCGTCAGGTCAGAAATCGTTTACTTCTTCGATGCGTACGAGCAACCGGTCAGATGGCGAATCATCGATGGATGATCGCTTTCGGCTCCGCACAACGCGCACGTCAGTGCGCGCGACTCCGGATCACGCAGCAGCACCTGCAGGCCCTCACTTTCCGCCCGCCTCACCGCCTGCTCCAGCAGCTGCATCTCCTTGTCACGAGTCAGCGTAATGGCCACTTGCATTTGTGTGCTTCTCCTTAACTAGGAAACCCTCCTGGTGAAGCCAGCTTCGCGGATCGAGGGACCCTGAACAATCACCGTGATGCGTCATCCGGATTTGTGAGGGCTGCCAGTAGCACGCTAGGCGGAAGCTGCACCATCCATGGGTAATCAGAACGCCGGTAGGGTACATCCGAATGTGGCCGCCCCTCCCCGCAAATCTGCTCCGGTGCAGCCGGTACCTATAATTACGCAATGTCGAACCG
>DATBCI010000429.1:0-2909 GCA_036270555.1 Burkholderiaceae bacterium | reverse complement strand
GCGGGGCAGGTAGTGCACGCCGACGGTCGGCACGCACGCGATCGTCACGTCGCCGCGCAGCGATTTGCCGGTTTCGCGAATCTCGACCAGCGCCATCCCCAGATCGGTCAGGAGGCGGCGCGCCTGCGGCAGGAAGTTGCGGCCGATCGGTGTCAGCGACACCGAGCGCGTGGTGCGCTCCACCAGTCGCACCCCGAGGAAGGTCTCGAGGTTCTGCAGGCGCCGTGAAAGCGCGGTCTGCGTGATGTGAAGTGACTGGGCGGCGCGGTGGAACGCTCCCTGGTCGGCGATCGCAATGAAGGCCTGCACTCCCAGGACGTCGATTTTCATGCAAATATGGCATCAATATGAATAATAAATTCATTTTACTGAATACTCCCCGACATCGACAATGCGAGCCCAGGAGTGCGCGATGCCCGATGCCATGGACGCCGCCTGGAACGCGCTGCGAAGCCGTCTGCAGGTACGAAGCCGTGAACTGTACGAGGAGGTGCGAATCTACCCGCGCCCGATCGCGCGCTGCGACGAGCAGCTGACCAAGGCCATCGAGGAGCGCGACGCGGCCTTCCGGCACGTGCGGCGCGCCAACGACCTGGATGCCCTGCGCAACGCGCTGCAGCGTGATGCATGGCGGACGGCAGTGCGTGCCTTCGTAGAGAAACTCGAACTCAGCGGCGATCCGGCCATGACGACCGCGCGCGAAAAGGTGGTCGCCGCGCTGAGGCTGCGATGACGCTGTCGGTGCTCATCGTTTCGGCGCTTGGACTCGCCACGCTGGTGACGTCCTTCATATCGGGCATCCTCGGTATGGCCGGGGGGATGATCCTGATGGGCGTATTCCTGGCGTTCCTGCCGGTTCCGAGCGCCATGCTGCTGCACGGCATCGCGCAGCTGAGCGCCAATGGGGGGCGAGCGCTGCTGCTCAGGCGTCAGATCGATTGGCGCGTGGCGGCCGGCTATGCGGCGGGGGCTGCCGTTGCGCTGGGACTGTTCGCAGTGGCGCGGCTGGTGGTCGGGAAACCTGCGGCGCTCATTGTGATTGGCCTGACACCGCTGGTCGCGCTGGCGCTTCCCGAAAGCCTTCACCTGAACGTCGAGCGGCGCTGGCACCCGTTCGCGTGCGGCATCGTGTGCCTGGGGCTCTCGCTGGCGGCCGGGATCGCCGGCCCGATACTGGACCTGTTCTTCGTGCGCTCGAAGATGAGCCGCCACGCAACGGTGGCCACCAAGGCCGCCACGCAGAGCCTGAGCCACCTGATCAAGATCGTTTACTTTGGCAGCGTCGTCGCCGTGCAGGGAACCGAGGTTCGCCTCTGGCTCGCAGCCGCCCTGGTGCCGCTCGCCTTCGCCGGAACGCAGCTGTCGCGCCAGGTGCTGGAGCGCATGACCGATGAGTCGTTCCGCCGCTGGACCCGATGGACGGTCACCTCGCTCGGGGCGATCTATCTGGTGAGCGGCGTCAGCATGCTGCTGAGACACTCGGCCGGCGCGCCGCTCTAGGGCTGCGATGAGCCGGAGTCCGGATCCAGCTTGCACTCGGTCAGCGGGACCACGTGCGTTTTCTTGACCAGCTTGTGGCCCAGATAGAGCATCAGGAAGATCGGAACGACGGCGTAACTGGTGACGAAATCGAACCAGGAGAAGGCTGGCTGCAGGAATAGGTCGACGTTGGCGCCGAACAGGACGGTCAGGAACAGCACGATTGCGAGCCACGGACCGGCAGGATAGAAGCGGGACCGGAATTTCAGCGACTCCACACGCCGCCCCTGGGCCGCCCAGGCCTTCCGAAATCGCAGGTGGCACAGCGCGATGCCCAGCCAGATCAGGAAACCCGTGAGGCTCGAGAAGTTGTACAGCATCTGGTAGATCTTCTGCCCCCCGACCGCATTCGAGAGGAAGGCCAGCCCTCCCACCAGGCCGGTCGCCCAGACTGCTGCCACCGGTACTCCGCGCCGGTTCAACTTGCCGAGCCACCTCGGGGCCTGGCCAGTGTGCGACATCGCATACAGCATGCGCGACGACACGTACAGCGACGAATTGCCGCACGACAGAACGGACGACAGGATGACGAAGTTCATCACGTTGGAGGCGTAGAAGCCGAATCGCGGAATGCGCTGGAAAACGATCGTGAACGGCGAGAAGGCGATGCTTTCGTCACCGCGCAGAAGGTTCGGGTCCGTGAACGGGATCAGGGTGCCGGCCACGAAAATAGCGCCGACGTAAAAGATCAGGATGCGCCAGAACACATTGCGGATCGCGGTCGGCACGCACCGGTCCGGATCGGCGGTCTCGGCGGCAGCCAGGCCCACGCTTTCAGTGCCCTGGAAGGAAAAGCCGGCGACCAGGAACACGAGCAACACGGCGGGCAGGCCACCGACGAAGGGGGCGTGAAGCCCCGTCTGCGGATCGGTGAGGCCCCAGGTTCGAAAACCGACCGCCCCGCCTCCCAGCAACCCGCAGATCATCAACACGCCGGCCACGATGAAGATGACGACCGTCACGACCTTGATGCCCGAGAACCAGTACTCGGCTTCCGCGTACACCCTGACCGACAGCAGGTTCATCATCATCAGCAACGCGAAGAACCCCGCCACCCAGACCGTCGGGTTGGTGTTCGGAAACCAGAATTGGACGATGAGGGCGCTGGCGACGAACTCCGCCGCCACCGTAATGGCCCAGCTGAACCAGTAGTTCCATCCGAAGGCGAAACCCAGCGACGGGTCGATGAAGCGCTCCGCGTACGCTTCGAACGCGCCCGGGATCGGCAACTGGGTCGCCATCTCACCCAGCGACTGCATCATGCAATACACAGCCAGGCCCATCAGCGCGTAGGCCAGCAAGGCGCCGCCCGGCCCGGCCTTCGAAATGGCCGCGCCGCTGGCGAAGAACAGGCCGGTGCCGATCGCGCC
>DATBCI010000428.1:0-3704 GCA_036270555.1 Burkholderiaceae bacterium | reverse complement strand
CAGCCAGGCCGATCCATAGCGCATGCTGCCGGATTCCGGCGGCTCGGCCCGCCAGTGGCGCGGTGGCCGGCGGCAGGATTCAACTTCGACCGAGTCGGCAATCTGGATTCGCAGATACGCGAACCGGATCGGAACGGCGTCCTCGCCGAGGTGAATCGAGCGCACAGCGGTGCGGCCTCGCGCGCAGCCCGTCTATACTCGGCGCCGCGCTGACGCGGACACGTTTTTCACTTGGGGGAGGTCTCGATGCGAAAACTGATGCCGCATGCGCTGCAGAAGTTCCAGGCCCTGATGATGGCGCAAATGGAACCTCTGATGAAACAGATCCGTGCCGACGTCGCCCAAGCCGTCGGCGACGACCAGACGGACGACATCAAGGCGGACCGATAGGCGCCGGGGAGCCCGGCACGGCGCCTGAGCCGCCCCCTGGACGCCGCCGTCGCGCCCTCATAATTCGAGCATGCTCACCTTCCAACAGACGATCCTGCGCCTGCAGGAATACTGGAGCGGCCAGGGCTGCGCGCTGCTGCAGCCGATCGACATCGAGGTGGGCGCCGGCACCTCGCACACGGCCACCTTTCTGCGCGCGATCGGCCCCGAGCCGTGGCGGGCCGGCTATGTGCAGCCGTCGCGCCGTCCCAAGGACGCGCGCTACGGTGACAACCCCAATCGCCTGCACCAGCACCACCAGTACCAGGTCGTCTTGAAGCCCTCGCCACCGGAGATCCTGGACCTTTACCTCGGATCGCTGCGCGCCCTGGGCATCGACACGTTGCGCAACGACATCCGCTTCGTCGAGGACAACTGGGAGAACCCCACGCTGGGCGCCTGGGGCTTGGGCTGGGAGGTGTGGATGAACGGGATGGAGATCACCCAGTTCACCTATTTCCAGCAGGTCGGCGGCCTGGAGTGCAAGCCGATCACCGGCGAGATCACCTACGGGTTGGAGCGCCTGGCGATGTACCTGCAGGGCGTGGACAACGTGTTCGACCTCACCTACACGCAATGGCGGGCCCACGGCCAGGAGCGCGTGCTCAGCTACGGCGACGTGTTCCACCAGAACGAGGTCGAGCAGTCCAAATACAACTTCGAGCAGTCCGACCCCAAGATCCTGCTCGGTCAGTTCGAGCTGTACGAGGCCGAAGCCGGGCGACTGATACGCGCCGAGCTGACCCTGCCCGCGTATGAAACGGTGCTGAAGGCCGGCCACACCTTCAACCTGCTCGATGCGCGCGGCGCCATCAGCGTCACCGAGCGCGCCGCCTACATCGGGCGCATCCGCGCGCTGGCGCGGGCCGTGGCTCAGAGCTACTACGATTCGCGCGAGCGGCTGGGCTTTCCGATGCTCCCGCCCGATTCTCCCCTGAGGGCCGCATGAACGCCGCGCTGCTGGTCGAGCTGAACACGGAGGAGCTGCCGCCGCGATCGCTCAAGGCCTTGAGCGAGTCATTCGCCCGCACCCTGACCGACGAGCTGATCCGGATGCAATTCGTCAAGCGCGAGCACGAGCACGTCGTGTTCGGCTCGCCCCGGCGCCTGGGGGTGTTCCTCGACCCGGTCCTGGAGTGCAGCCCGCCGGTGCCGTTCCGCCAGAAGCTGGTGCCGGTGAGCGTGGGGCTGGACGCGCAGGGGCGCGCGACGCTCGCCCTCACCAAGAAGCTCGCCGCGCTGGGGATCGCGGCCGAGCCTTCGCAGCTCGAGCGCGAATCCGACGGCAAGCAGGAAAGCCTGGTGGCTGCGGGCGTGCGCCCGGGCGTTGCTCTGGCGGTGGGACTTCAAAGCGCGCTGGACCGGGCGCTGGCCGAGCTGCCGGTGGGCAAGCCGATGAGCTACCAGTTGGCCGATGGCGTGACCACCGTTCGATTCGTGCGCCCGGTGCATCGGCTGGTGGCGCTGCACGGCGAGCACGTGGTGCCGGTCAAGGCGCTGGGGCTGACCGCGGGCCGCGAAACGTTCGCCCACCGCTTCCACACCCACGGGCCGCTTTCGATCCGCTCGGCGCAGTCGTACGAGACCCAGTTGCACCAGAAAGGCCACGTGATTGCCTCCTTCGAGGAGCGCCGCTTCCGCATGCTGTCGATGATCCAGGCGCGGGCCGGCCGCCTCGGCGCCGACCCCGTGATGCCCTCCGAGCTGGTTGACGAGGTCGCGGCCCTGGTCGAGTGGCCCGTGGTGTACGAGTCGGGTTTCGAGGACGAGTTCCTGCAAGTGCCGCAGGAATGCCTGATCCTGACGATGCAGCAGAACCAGAAGTACTTTGCGCTGAAGGATGTACGGGGCAAGCTGCTGAACCGCTTCCTGCTGGTGAGCAACATCGAGGCCGAGGATCCGTCGCACATCATCGCCGGCAACGCCCGCGTGGTGCGGGCGCGCCTGGCCGATGCGCGCTTTTTCTACGAGCAGGACCGCAAGCATTCGCTCGACTCGCGCCTGCCGCAGCTGGCCCAGGTCGTCTACCACAACAAGTTGGGCAGCCAGCTCGAGCGCATCGAGAGGCTGACCACCATCGCGGTGGGCCTGGCGCGCGAGCTGGGGGCGGACCTGGCGCACGTGGAGCGCGCAGCGCGCCTGGCCAAGGCCGACCTGCGCAGCCAGATGGTGAGCGAGTTCCCCGAGCTGCAGGGCACGATGGGGATGCACTACGCGCGCCACGACCACGAATCTCAGGATGTGGCGGTCGCCATCGAGGAGCATTACCGGCCACGCTTTGCGGGCGACCGCCTGCCCTCCTCCACCGTCGGCATCTGTGTGTCGCTGGGCGACAAGCTGGAAGCGCTGGCGGGCCTGTTTGGCATCGGCGAGCGCCCGACCGGCGACAAGGACCCGTATGGGCTGCGGCGCCATGCGCTGGGGGTGCTGCGGATGCTGGTCGAGGCGGAGTTGCCACTGCCGCTGCCGATGCTGCTGCAGGCGGCCTTCGAGGCGTTCGGCGATCGCTTCGGCCCGCAGCCCCGCGCCGACCTGCAGAGTTTCCTGTTCGACCGGCTGCGCGGCCTGTTGCAGGAGCGCGGCTACTCGACCTTGGAAGTCGAGGCGGTGGTTTCGCTGGCCCCGGCCCGCATCGACCTGGTGCCGGCCATGCTGGCCGCGGTGCGTGCGTTTTCACAGATGGCCGAAGCCGGGAGCCTGTCGGCCGCCAACAAACGCATCGGCAACATCCTGAAGAAGGCCCACACGGGGGGCGACGGTGCGTTCGCATTCGATCCGGCGCTGCTGTGCGAGCCGGCCGAGCGCGACCTGTGGGCCGCGTTCGAACAGGTGGCGCCACGCGCCGAGAAGATGCTGGCCGCGGCCGACTACAGCGGAATGCTGCGGGCCTTGGCGCCCCTGAAGGAGCCGGTGGACCGCTTCTTCGACGACGTGATGGTGATGGTGGAGGACGTCAAGCTGCGATCCAACCGGCTGGCATTGCTGGCGCAGCTGCGCGCGCTGATGAACCGGATCGCCGACCTGTCGCTGCTGGCGGCAGCCTGATGGGCCTGCCGATGCGCGTGCTGACCGCCCTGCGGTCGGGCATCTACCTGGCGTACCTGGTGCTCACGGTGATTCCGTACGCGACCATGGTGCTGTGCTGCTCGTGGTTGCCGCAGACGCAGCGCTACTGGTTGACGATCGGCTGGCCCAGTCTTGCGACCTGGGGCGCGCGCTGGATCTGCGGGCTGCGCTGGCGCGTCGAAGGCTGGGACAACCTGCCGCAGGGGCCG
>DATBCI010000427.1:0-6367 GCA_036270555.1 Burkholderiaceae bacterium | reverse complement strand
GCGGGCTGTGGCTGCGGGCCGCTGCTGGACAACCTGGCACGAGATGAGACAACTGTTCCTGGTGCTGCTGCTGCTGAACATGGTGCTGTTCGGCTGGCTGCGTGGCTGGTTCGGCGAGTCGGTCAGCGGGCGCGAGCCCGGGCGTGTGGATCAGCAAATCGCGGCCGAGCGCATCCGTGTACTGAACGAGCAGGAGGTCCGGCAGGTCGAAAAGCGCGCTCGCGACGCGAAAGCGGCGCCGGCGCCGGTGGCCACAGCGCCTGCGGATTCGACGGTGGCCTGCCTCGAAATCGGTGAATTTGCCAACGATGCCCAGCTGGCGCGGCTGCGAGACAGGCTCAGCGCCTTGAGGTTGACGGACCGCGCCAGCGAGCAGACGCGGGATCGGCCCGGCTGGTATCTGGTTTATCTCCCGCCCGAGAGGACGTTCGCCGATGCCGAACAGCGCACCGAGCAGTTGCGCGCGCAGGGGCTGCAGGATCTTCTGGTCTTCAAGGAAGGCACGCTTCGCTTTGCCATCGGCATCGGCTCGTTCCGCGACCGCGATCTGGCGCGCAAGCAGGTTGCTCTGCTGGATCGGCGCGGCATCAGAGGCGCGCGCATTACCGACAATCCGACCACGGTGCGGTCGACCCGCGTGCTGATCCGCGGCGCCGACGCCGCGGCGGTGCGCCAGCTGGAAGACGCCGCCAGGGACTTCCCGCAGCAGAAGATACAGCCGTGCACCGAGACGCCGTGAGCGGGGCCGAACTCCCCTCTCCCACGCAAGTGGGAGAGGGGACCGGCCGTGCCACGCAAGCGTCGCCTCTTCATGCAGGCAATGGACCTTCGTCGCGCCTTCGATGCCGGTAGCCGGCTGTGCCACGTTCACGGCTAGTCCGGGTTCAGCAGCTCGATGATCCTTGCACGCAGCGCCGGAAGCTTCTGCCGGCATATCGCCAGACGGGCCGGATCAGGGTCGCGCTGGCGCGTGGCCCAGATCGGTTGCGGGAAATGCGCATCGTCGACGAAGCGCGCGATCACATGCCAATGCAGGTGAGGCACCTGGTTGCCGAGGCTGGCGAGGTTGATCTTGTCGGGCGCGACGATCTCCCGCAGCGCCGTCTCGACCCCGTTGACCGCGTTCATCAGCTCGGCACGCTGCGGCACCGTGAGGTGGCTCATCTCGGTCACGTGGGCATTCCAGATCACCCTTGCAAACGCCGGGTAGTCGGGATCGTCGATCAGCACCACGCGCAGCACCGGCGTGCGTGCCACCAAAGCGCCACCATCGCCCTGGCACAGCGCGCAATCGACAGGCGGACGGGGCGGCACTCCGGAAGGCGGCGCGCTCAAACCAGGACCCGCTCGATGCCGCCCGCGTTGGCGCGCGCGACGAAGTCGGGCATCCAATGCTCACCCAGCAGGTGGCGCGCCAGCTCGATCACCAGGTAGTCGGCCTGCACCGCGCTGGTGTCCTCGAAGCGGCTGAGCCCCTGCAGGCAGGCCGGGCAGGACGTCAGCACCTTCACGGTGCCGTCGAAGCCGCTGCGCAGCCGATCGGCATCGGCCTGCAGCTCGTCCTCCTTGCGCATCCGCACCTGGGTGGAAATGTCCGCGCGCGTGACCGCCAGCGTGCCCGCCTCGCCGCAGCAGCGGTCGGTGCGCGCGATCCGGCCTCCGTCAATCGTCCCGAGCAGCCCGTTGACGGTTTCCAGCGGCTTTTGCTTCATCGGGCTGTGGCAGGGGTCGTGATAGAGGTAGCGCACACCCTGGACGCCTTCGGCCCGCACCCCCTTTTCGAGCAGGAACTCGTGGATGTCCACGATGCGGCAACCCGGGAAGATTTCCTCGAAGCGGTAGCTTTGCAGCTGATCGAAGCAGGTGCCGCAGGACACGATCACGGTGCGGATGTCCAGGTAGTTCAGCGTGTTGGCAACTCGATGGAACAACACCCGGTTGTCGGTGGTGATCCGCTCGGCCAGCGCGGCCTGGCCGGCTCCGCGCTGCGGATAGCCGCAGCAAAGATAGCCGGGCGGCAGCACGGTCTGCACGCCGACGTGCCACAGCATCGCCTGCGTGGCCAGGCCGACCTGTGAAAACAGGCGCTCCGACCCGCACCCGGGGAAATAGAACACCGCCTCCGAATCCACCGCGCTCTTCACCGGGTCGCGGATGATCGGCACGAAACGCGCGTCTTCGATGTCCAGCAGCGCCCTCGCAGTGCGTTTGGGCAGTCCGCCCGGCAGCTTGCGGTTGACGAAATGCACGACCTGCTGGCGGATTGCCGGCTGACCGGTGGTGGCTGGGGGCCGGCGCCGCTGCGCGGCGGCCGGCAGGGTCAGAAGCCGGTGCGCCAGGCGCTGCAGCCGGTAGCCCCAGTCGACCACCACCTTGCGGACCAGCTTCACATGCTCGGGGCGGGTCGCATTCAACAGCAGCATCGCGGCGGCGGTCGCGGGCGAGAAGCGCCGCCGGCCAAGGCGCCGCAGCAGATCTCGCATCGCCATCGACACGTCGCCGAAATCGATGTCGACCGGGCAGGGCGCCGCACACTTGTGGCAGATCGTGCAGTGGTCGGCCACGTCGGAAAAATCGTCCCAGTGCTTGAGCGATATGCCGCGACGCGTTTGCTCTTCGTACAGGAACGCCTCGATCAGCAGCGAGGTGGCCAGGATCTTGTTGCGCGGCGAATACAGCAGGTTGGCGCGCGGCTCGTGCGTCGCGCACACCGGCTTGCACTTGCCGCAGCGCAGGCAGTCCTTGATCGCGTCCGACACGCTCTTGATGTCGCTCTGCTGCATGATCAGCGACTCGTGGCCGAGCAGGTTGAAGCTCGGCGTGTACGCACGCGACAGGTCCGCCCCCGGCGCGAACTTGCCGCGGTTGAAGCGCTCGTGCGGATCGACCCGGCGCCGATAGGCCCGAAACGGTGCGAGCTCTTCGTCCCGCAGGAACTGCAGCTTGGTGATGCCGATCCCGTGCTCGCCCGAGATCACCCCATCGAGCTCGCGCGCGATCTGCATGATCCGGTCGACCGTGCGGCTGGCTTCCTGCAGCATCGCGTAGTCATCCGAGTTCACCGGAATGTTGGTGTGGACGTTGCCGTCCCCGGCATGCATGTGCAGCGCGACCACCACCCGCCCGGTCAGCACCTCGGCGTGAAGCCGGTCCACCGCTGCGAGCAGCGGGGCGAACGCGCTACCGCCGAACAGCCGCTCCAGCGGCGCCCGCACCTCCGTCTTCCATGAAATCCGGATCGAACGTTGCTGCAACAGATCGAACAGCCTGTCCGCCTGCGCCCCGCCGGGCGGCGCTGCGGCCGGTGAGCCCTCCGCAGCGCTCGGCGCGCCAGGGCCGGGCGCGAAGGAGGGGTCGGGCAGAAGCACGCCGACCTGCGCCAGCTGCGGCATCACCGCGTCGACCGGTGCGTCGATCCACCGCATCAACGCAGTCCATCGACCCCGCACGCCGGCAATCAGGCCCAGCGCGCGCTCGAGGCGATCGCCCAGAATCTCGCCGCGCGACAGCCGCTCCGAGTCCGGGTCCGTTCCACGGCCGAGCGCAAAAGGCGTCCCCAGCAGCTCGTCCAGCGCATCGAGCATCCTGAGCTTGTTCGCGGTGGAGCGCTCAATGTTGATGCGCTCGATCGCATCGGTATACTCGCCCAGCCGCGCCAGAGGAATCACCACGTCCTCGTTGATCTTGAACGCGTTGGTGTGGCGCGCAATGGCCGCGGTCCTGGCCCGGTCGAGCCAGAAAGTGCGGCGCGCCTCCTCGCTGACCGCCACGAATCCCTCGCCCGAGCGCGCGTTGGCCAGGTGGATCACCTGAGAAGATGCGCGCGCCACCGCGTCCGCATCGTCTCCGACGATGTCGCCCAGCAGCACCATCTTCGGCAGCGTGCCGCGATGCGATTTGGTCGCATATCCGACCGCTCGCAGGTAGCGCTCATCCAGGTGTTCGAATCCGGCCAGCTGGGCCCCGCCCGGCTGCCCGTCCAGGTAGCGCTTGACTTCGACGATGCAGGGAATCGCGTTGTGAACCTGTCCGAAGAACTCCAGGCAGAAGCTGCGGGTGTGCGCGGGCAGCCGATGCAGGACCCAGCGCGCGCAGGTAATCAGTCCGTCGCAGCCTTCCTTCTGCACTCCGGGCAGCCCGCCGAGGAACTTGTCGGTGACGTCCTTGCCCAGCCCGATCCGCCGAAAGCTGGCACCGGGGATCTCGAGGCGCTCGCGCCTGAGCTCACGCGCACGCTGCGCCGGCTCACGGCCGTCCTTCCATACCAGCTCGAAGCGCGCCACCTCCGCATCGTGGATTCGGCCAAGGTTGTGATCCACGCGCGAGACTTCGAGCCAATTGCCGTCGGCATCGACGATCCTCCACCAGGCCAGGTTGTCGACCGCCGTTCCCCACAGCACCGCCTTCTTGCCGCCCGCGTTCATCGCGATATTGCCGCCGACGCACGAGGCGTCGGCCGAGGTCGGATCGACCGCGAACACGCACCCGGCACGCTCGGCGGCCTGCGCCACGCGGCGCGTCACGACGCCCGCCTCGGTCAGCACGGTCGCCACCGGCCGTTCCAGGCCAGGCAGCTGAACCGTCTCGACGCTGCCGCAGCGCTCCAGCTTTTCGGTGTTGAGCACCGCCGACAGCTCGGTCAGGGGAACGGCGCCTCCGGTATAGCCGGTTCCACCACCGCGGGGCACGATGGTGAGGCCCAGTTCGGCGCAGGCGCGCACCAGACCCGGAATCTCGTCCTCGGCGTCCGGGCACAGCACGACGAACGGGTACTCGACGCGCCAGTCGGTGGCATCGGTCACATGTGAAACGCGCGCGAACGGGTCGAAGCGGATGTTGTCTTCGCGCGTGTGACGCCGCAGCAGCCGGCGCGTGCGCCGCCGCAGGGCCTGGGTCTGCTCGAATCCCGCCTGGAAGCGCTCGACGGCAGCCCGGGCCGCCTGCAGCAGGCGCACCACGCGCTCGTCGCCGCCCGGTTCGACCCGCTCCTGGCGGCGCCGGTCGATTTCTGCCAATCGGTGATGAAGCGCCTCGACCAGCAAGGCGCGCCGCCTCGGGTTTTCCAGCAGATCTTCCTGCAAGTAGGGGTTGCGCTCGACCACCCAGATGTCGCCGAGAACTTCGAACAGCATCCGCGCACTGCGCCCGGTGCGCCGCTGCTGGCGCAACGACAACAGCAGATCCCAGGCGCCCGAGCCGAGCAGCCGGATCACGATTTCGCGATCCGATAACGAGGTGTAGTTGTACGGGATCTCGCGCAGCCGCGCCGGCGGCTCCGCTTCGGCGCCGACGCTGCCCGTCAGCACGCCAGTTTGCAACGCATCCATGAATGACGAATTTTTCGGGTACCGAATCTGCAGTGTATCCGCAGCCCGGATGCTGCCGCCCCTCAGCGCGCCGAGATCAAAACAAGCGCGGAATCACCGCCGGTGTGCGCGCGGCGTAGTCCACATAGACGGTCCCGAATGTTTCGCCCATGAAGCGCTCTTCGATCCGCCATTTGCGCCACAGCGCGTAGGTGGCGATCGCGAGCGACAGCAGTCCGCGCCACTGTCCCCACGCCAGGGCCGACCCGACAAAACCGAGCAGCAGACCGCTGTAGATCGGGTGTCGGACGTAGCGGTACGGACCGGCCGTGATCAGCTCATGCTCCTTCTTGACTGTCACGGTGCCGCTCCAGTTGCTCCCCAGGGTCCGCCGCGCCCAGACGGTCAGGGCCAGACCCAGGGCCGTGATGGCGACCCCGGTCAGCGCCAGGCCAGCCGACTGCGGCAGGATCTGACTCATCAGCCAAGGCAGCGGCAGCGCCGGGGCGACCAGCAAGAAGACCGCGACCACGAGCGGCACGATATGGCCAACGCGCGATGCGACGGATTCGCGTCGCTGCACCGGCTTGACGCTGCGCGCACTGATCATCCAGTAGACGAACCATGCGAACCAGAGAAGACCGAACAACCCACCTATCGTGAGCGCCATCGGCTCACCACTCGACCAGGTGAAAGTGAAGTATGGAGATTTCCTGCTCGCCGGGACCGTTCGTGTACACGCGATAGTCCGTCAGGTTCTGCTCGTTGACGATCGCCCGCATGATCGCAAAGCAGTCCATCACGTACGGCTGATCCTCGGCCGTCAGGTCAGTGATGTCCCGGATGTCGCGCTTCGGGAAGAACACCAGGTGCAGATGACGCCCCTTGCGCGGGTAGGGCACGGCCAGGCATTTGTCGGACTCGCGCACGACCTGCGGCACCCAGCCGGGCGCATTGACGAGGCCGGCGGACGCCACCAGGCCGGCGATCTCGTTGGCCCGATAGCATCGGCCCGAACACGCCGCCACGTTGAGCCAGGCGCGCGGTTGGGTGTTCATGAA
>DATBCI010000426.1:0-3852 GCA_036270555.1 Burkholderiaceae bacterium | reverse complement strand
ACCGGCCCTTGCGCCGAGTAATCGACGGCGGCAAGCAGGTGCGAAAAGCCGAACGGGTTGCCGGCGGAAGCGCCCTGCAACTGGCGAGCGACCTGATCTGCGCGCTCGCGATAGTGGGCTTTGCCGGTGAGCTCGTGCAGCCTGAACAGCGCGAAGGTCGCGCTCGAGGTGCCCGACGGCCAGGCGTGGTCGTAGGGGGCGCGAGGCCGGTGTACCAGCGCTTCGGCATCGGACGCCGTGAAGTACAGGCCGTCGTCCCAGAACTTCTGGAGGATGAGGCCCGCGAGCTCGTCTGCGCGCGCGAGGTACGCCGGATCGAAGCACGACTCGTAAAGATCGAGCAGCGCATTGGCCAGCATCGCATAGTCGTCCAGAAAGCCCCCCACGCGGGCCGTGCCGTCACGCCAGACCCGATACACGTCGCCGTCCGGCATGCGCAAGTGCGCCGCCACGAACTCTGCTGCGGCCCGTGCCGTCTGCAGGTACCGATCGGTCCCGGTCGCCTGGTAGGCGGCGCACAGCCCTTCGATCATCAGCGCGTTCCAGCTCGTGATGATGTTCTCGTCGCGCCCGGGCCGAACCCGCCGCTTGCGCTGCTCGAAGAGCGTCGCCCGCTGTGAATCGAACCGCGCCTGATCGGCTGGCTCCAGGTCGAGCGCACGGTACGGGACCGTACGGCTGCCTTCGAAGTTACCCGCATCGGTGACACCGAGCACCCGGCACGCGAACGCGCCGTCCTGCGGCCCGAGCGCCTCGTTGATCTGGGTCGGCGTCCACACGTAAAAGCGCCCCTCTTCGCCTTCGCTGTCGGCATCCTCACTCGCAAAAAAGCCCCCCAACGGGTGCGACAGGTCGCGCACGACATATTCGATCGACTCTTCAAAGATTCTGCGCAGGAACGGCTTTCCGGTGAGCCGATAGGCATCGGCGTACAGGCGGACCAGCTGCCCGTTGTCGTACAGCATCTTTTCGAAGTGAGGCACAGCCCAGCGTTCGTCGACGCTGTAGCGTGCAAACCCGCCCCCCAGCTGATCGTAGATGCCGCCGTGACCCATCCGATCCAAGGCGAGCTCGACGGCGCTCAGCAGCGATGCGTCGTCGGTGCGCGCATGGACGCGCAGCATCAGATCGAGCGCGCTTGGATTGGGGAACTTGGGTGCGCCCTTCAGGCCCCCGTACACCGGGTCCGAGTGCTGCGCCAGCGCAAGGGCCGCCGCGCGCGGCAGGTCATCGTGTGGCTCCGCCTCGCGCGCAAACACCCTTTGATCGAGCTCGACGAAGCCGCGCTTGAACTGGTCGACATTCAGCAGCAGCTTGCCGTCCTGCCGCCCCCAGGCATCGCTCAGGGCGACCAGCAGGCGTGGGAAGCCCGGCCGTCCGTAGCGGTCCTGCGGGGGAAAGTAGGTCCCCGCGAAAAACGGCTCTCGCTGGGGCGTCAGGAACACGGTGAGCGGCCATCCGCCCGACTCCCCCATCATCTGGATCACCTTTTGATAGACCTCGTCGACGTCCGGTCGCTCCTGCCGATCGACCTTGATGTTGACGAAGCGCTCATTCATCAGGCGAGCAACCTGGGGATCCTCGAACGACTCGTGCGCCATTACGTGGCACCAGTGACAGGCCGCGTAGCCGATCGATAGGTGGATCGGCAGGTTCAAATCGCGCGCGCGGGCGAATGCCTCTTCCCCCCAGGCGAACCAATCGACCGGATTGTCGGCGTGCTGCCTTAGATAGGGCGATGCTTCCTGAGCCAGGCGGTTGGGCATGCGCCAAGGTTAACCCATGGCCGGCCGGGTTGCCCGTGTGTGTATATGCACAATACAATGGGCGGCGCATGCCCCGTCTACCCGACCCCCAGCGGCAGGTTCAGCCTTCGATTCACGGGTGCACCTGCGGTCGGCTGCGCCGCCTCACGCGCAGGATCACGGCCGTATACGACCATGCACTGGCGCCGTGTGGGCTGCGCGTAACCCAGTTCTCCCTGATGTCCGCCCTGTTGAAGCTGCAGGCACCCACGTTGGCCGAGCTGGCTGAGACGATGGACATGGAACGAACGACACTGTTGCGCAACCTGCGCCCGCTGATCGCGGCCGGCTGGGTCCGGGTGGAAGCCCGCGCGCACTCGCGCAGGCGCGAAGCCCGCCTGACGCCGGCGGGCCACGCCAAGTGGACCCGGGCCAAGCGCTTTTGGCGCGTGGCGCAGAACGCCGTCAATTCGACGCTGGGCGAATCCGAAGTGGCGCGGCTGCATCAGCGCGTCGAACGCTACCTGTCGCAACTGCGCAGTCCTGTCGAGAAGGAGTAAGAGATGGGTTCAACCCCCGCCGCGCCTGGCGCCGAGGCGAAAGCCGGCAGCGCCGGATGGCCGCTGATCCTGACGGCGGCCGCGATCCTGATGGTCACGTTCGGAGTGCGGCAGTCGATCGGGCTGTATGTTTCGCCCCTGAACACATCGACCGGGCTGGGCATCGCGAGCATCAGCCTGGCGCTGGCGATCGGGCAATTTGTGTGGGGAGCGGTTCAGCCGCTGTTCGGCATGCTGGCCGACCGCCGCGGCTCGGCAGCCGTCATCGTAGCGGGCGGGTTGCTGCTGGCTGCCGGCACCGCAGCGACGCCGTTCGTGAGCTCGGAAGCCGGAGTCATTATCACGCTGGGGCTGCTGATGGCGGCCGGAGCGGGCGCCGGCAGTTTCTCGATCCTGATCGGGGCCACCGCGCGCAGCCTGCCTCCGGAGCGCAGGGCCTTTGCGGCCGGCTTCATCAACGCCGGAGGAAGCTTCGGCCAATTCGTGTTTGCGCCGCTGAACCAGGTACTGATCGGGCTGTTCGGTTGGGTCAACGCGCTGCTGGCAATGGCGGTGATCGCCCTGTCCACGCTTCCGCTGGCCCGGCTGTTGACGGCGGCAGGAAGGCCCGCGAGCTCCGCGCATGAGCACGCGGCAGATGCCGGGGAGCCGTCACATGGGTTGCGCGCTCAGTTATTGGCCGCGTCGCGCAACCGCAGCTACTGGTTCCTGCATGCGGGGTTCTTCACCTGCGGGTTCCACATTGCCTTCCTGGTCACCCACCTTCCGACCGAGGTCAACCTTTGCGGGCTGACGTCCGGCGTCGCGGCTGTTTCGTTGGGCATCATCGGCCTGGCCAACATCGCGGGCAGCCTGAGCGCAGGTGCGCTCGGCAGCACGTTCCGCATGAAGTACCTGCTGTTCTGGGTGTATTTCTCGCGGGCGATGTTTATCGCGCTGTATCTGCTGGCGCCCAAGACGCCGCTGACGTTTTATGTTTTTGCCGCAGGGCTTGGTTTGTCGTGGCTGTCGACCGTGCCGCCGACCGCGGGGCTGGTCGGCAAATTATTCGGCACGCGCCATCTTGCGACGCTGTTCGGCCTGACTTTGTTAACGCACCAGATCGGCGGATTTCTCGGAGCCTGGCTCGGCGGTATCGCCCTGACGCGCTTCGGCGACTATTCGTGGATGTGGTACGCCGACATCGTGCTCGCGCTGGGCGCTGCCCTGGTCAATCTGCCGATCCGTGAGGCGGGAGTGCGCATGCACGCCACCGGCGAGCAGGCGGCCTAACTCGGCCGACTGCGGCACCGCCGCGGCGTCGCTGGGCCACAGGTCCGATGGCTGATCGCCTTGCACCGGCATGGTCGCTCCTTGCAGCAGGTATCCGACCGGGCCAGTGTGGCGCCGGCGGTTGCGTTTGGCTGTCGAATCTTGCAAGCGCTCGGCTCCGACTATTCGACGAACGTAGGATGTGGCTATCTCGGTATGTGTCGTGCGACGGGCGAGCGGTTCAACCCGCTCGCCGCTCGAGCCGCTCGAACAGGCCCATACCGGCGATCATGAAG
>DATBCI010000425.1:0-6912 GCA_036270555.1 Burkholderiaceae bacterium | reverse complement strand
ACCTGGCGCATCACGCTTTTGCCAATGAGACGGCGATCGGTCCGGGCCGCATTCCATTCACTCAGTACGACCCCGTCTGGGCGCAGCAGGCATGGGATCGAACCCTGCGCTTTCTCGGCCAACGGCTGGGGTAGCCAGGATTGAGCTGTTGCGATCGGAGCTGTCCGGATATGACGCGTACGCGCGCCGCACTCGGGGGAGACTGATCCCAGGTCTTTGGTAGGGCGATCAGAGCGGCGGCGTCGCGTGCCCCCCAATCGCCGAATGAGAGGCAAGACAGACCGAGATCTCCACCCCTGGTCCACCTCGTTTCCGCCCGATGATTTCACGGAAAGGGAAGGACTCGTGGCAAAACGATCGAAGCGAGCAGCGCGTGCGGCCAGTGGTCGTGAGGAGGCCGCTTTCAGCTTCCTCGCCGCTGGGGCCCTGGTGGGCGTACTGCCCCTCTTTTTCCGGGGAACACCGTTAGGCAACGGTTTGTCCCTGACGATTCCGCTGGGCCTGGTCGCGCTGACCATCGGTGGCCTGCTTCTCTTTCTGAGTCGCGTGCCGGCCCAAGGCCGTGCTTCCGGCGCTGCGCGCGTTCCGGATGTGCCAACGCTGAACACGGTGCTTGTGGCCCCCGAGGACGCGCCTGCGGTCGGCCAGGCGATCGAAGATTTCGAGCGTGCCAGCCAGGAGGCGAGGACAGCGCGCGGGGCTCCGTCTGCAAGGCCGACATCCTGGGGCCCGGACCTCTTCAACCTCATCGAATGGCGGCGCTTCGAAGCGGTCGTCGAAGCTCTGTTCCGTCAGGTGGGCTTCGACACCAAGTCCCGGTCACACGGTGCCGACGGCGGTGTGGATGTCTGGTTGTTTTCCCGCCAGCACCCTGAAGTTCCGGTCGGCCTCGTACAGTGCAAGCATTGGTCGAGCCGGCACATCAGCGTGGAAAGGATCCGGGAACTGCTGGGAGTGATGGCGGCGAAGAAGGTGGGTCGGGGCGTCTTTGCGACGACCACCACGTTCACCTCGGACGCCGCGCAATTCGCTCGCGAAAACGGCATCGATCTGCTGGATATCAACAGGCTGCTCGCGCTGATCGCCAAACGCACGCCAGAGCACCAACAGGCGCTGCTCGAGGTCGCCCTGGAGGGCGATTACTGGCGGCCCACATGCGCCAGTTGCGGCAACAAGATGGTGGAAAGAGCCCCTCGACAGGGTGGCAACGCCTTCTGGGGCTGCTCGAATTTCCCGGCATGCCGCAAGATCCTGTCGATGCGACATTAGACATGGACGTGGATGCCCAAGCACTGACAAGCGAACAGCTCAATGGCGCGCTTGCCGCAAATGGGGCGAATGCCGCACCAGCCGCTCTGTAATCAGCGGCGCCAAGCCGATGACGAACAGCAGCCGCAACGACTGCAGCGCGAGCACGAACGGCAAATCCACCTGCGGCGTTGATGCGGCGATGATGGCAATGGAGTCGATCCCGCCGGGGCTGGTGGCGAGGTAAGCGGTCACGATGTCCACGTGGGCCAGGCGCGTCAGGCACCCGGCGAGGAGGCTGCAGAATCCGATCAGACACAGCGCCGCGCCGGCGACCACCGGCAAGGCCCGCCAGGCGTGGAGCAAGACGTCGCGGCGGAAGCTCAAGCCGATGTGCCAGCCGAGCAGGGCATACGCTGTGGCCATCAGCCAGCGCGGCAGCTCGATGCCGAGCCAGCCGCCGGCGTGCAGCGCCGACAGCAGCAGCATCGGCCCGAGCATGCCCCAGGCCTGCAGTCCCAGCAGGCGCGCGGCTTGCTGACCCAAGGCGGCAAGCAGCAGTACCGCAGCCAGATTGCCCCAATGGACCGGCGCGAGCCAGGGCGTGCCGGGGACGTGTGCGCCCGCGGCACCGCCCCAGAAACGCGCCACCAGCGCGGCGGTCAACGCCACCAGCAAGACTCTCGAGTACTGCATGAACGCCACCAGGCGCACGTCCGCCCCGCGTGCCTCGCCCTGCAACACCATCGCGCTGGCGGCGCCGGGCGAGATGCCGTAGACGGCGGTGACCCCGGGGATGAGGCCGGATCGGCTGATGAACCATCCCAACGCGGCGGAGCTGAGCAGCGTGGCCGCGATGACGGCACCAAACAGCGGCCAATCGTGGCCGAGCGTGGCGACGATGGCGGGCGTTATGCCCGCAGCGACCAGGGCGCCCACCACGGCCTGCGCGCCGAGGTACGGCCAGCGCGGCACGCTCAGGTGCAGGTCGTTCACGCCGAACACGATGCCCCCGATCATCGGCCCCAGCAGCAGAACCGCAGGCAGGCCGGCGCCCCACAACACCAGTGAGATGACCCCGGACAGCATCAGCAGCGTCGCCCACTGCGCGAACGCTGGCCACGATGCCAATCGGCGCCTAACCGCTGCGGCAGAGCGGCCCGTGGCGCTCATTGCGGCGTGATTGCCTCCGACGTGGTGATGCGGGCCGACGCGGCAGGAGCGGGCTGCGCCCTAGTGCGCCAGCAACCTGGTCATCACCGAAACCATCGCGACCGCCGAGAAGATTGAGCCAACGCACCAGCGGATCAGCTCACTCTTGGCGTCGGCGATTTCAGTGCGTACACCGGCAATTTCGGCGCGCAGTTCAGCGCGTACGCCGACGATCTCAGCGCCAAGTTCAGCGCGTGCGCCGACGATCTCAGCGCCAAGTGCAGCGCGTACGTCGACGATCTCAGCGCGAATGACAGCGACATCTCCCCGGGTCGCGAGCTGTTCCGCGTGCAACGCATACCGCCGATCGATCAGTCCGTTGATGGCCTCGACCGCTCCGCGTGCCTTGTCGTCGGGTACCCCAGCGGCGCGAAATGCCTCAAAGATGTCGAGGTCCATGATGGCGGCCAGTTTATAGTGGTTCCGCGCGCTTGGTGCGACCTTCGGTGGTAGACCCGAGGCAGGGTTTGCACAGAGCGCTCGACGAACGATGCCTATCGGAGGCAGCCAATGTCAGAAGGGATCGCCCGCACGCCGAAGCCGCCGTATTACGCGGTGATCTTCACGTCGATCAGAACTCCCGGCGATCAGGGCTATGCCGAAATGTCCGACCGGATGGTCGAACTGTCGTCCACGCAGCCGGGATTTCTCGGCATGGAAAGCGTACGCGGGGCCGATGGCACCGGCATCACCGTGTGCTATTGGCAATCCGCCGAAGCAATCGCGGGCTGGAAAGCCCAAGCAGAGCATCTGGTGGCGCAACAGCGCGGCAGGCAAGACTGGTACGAGCACTACGAAGTACGGGTCGCCCGTGTGGAGCGCGTCACGAGCTTCGCCCCGGATAACTCCTGAGGGCATGGCACCGGGTAGCAGCCAGCGCGGCAATCTCGAGGGTGGGTCGTGCGCCGCAGATCAGCGGGCAAGAACCGCCCAGCGCTCGTGGTCCCGCGACCTTCCGTACACCTTCAGGTATTTCGGAGACAAGCCTTCCTTCCGGAAGCCGCACGCGCGTACCAGTGCGATCGACGCCGCGTTTGCCGGCTGGATGTTCGCCTCCAGCCGATGGAGCTTCAACCTGCGGAACGCGTGCTTGAGCACTGACCGCAGTCCTTCCCGCATCAAGCCCCGGCTTTCGTGCCCGGCAAATGCGTAGTAGCCGAGGTAGGCGCTGTGAAACGGGCCGCGAACGACGTTTGAGATATTGATGACGCCTGCAATGGCTCCGGTGTCGCGCCGGCAGACAAGAAAGCCGCAATGCAACCCGTCGTCCAGGCGCTTCAGGTACTCGCGAAACTGACTCGCTGACGACGGCGGCCGAACCCACGGCCGATGAAGCCGTTCGCTGCGGCGAACGGCCGCCAGGAATTCGCGCTGATCTGACTTCAACGCGCGTCGAAGAAGTGTGCGCGACGGCATCCGCCGAAGTTACCGCTTCCTGAAGCGCGTCGCCACCGGCAGGACGCGGAACCCGTACGTTTCATCCACGTGACAAGGCAGAGCATGGCCTGAATCACCTCAAGTCCTGCCGTCGCAACAGACATGTCTGCGTTGGTCCGCTTGTTGTCCGCATGGGACCTTTTCCCTGCAAGCCATCCGCCTAGGATGCGCTCAAGCTCAACAGGCCGGAGACACCCATGAACGCGATCAATCCGAACTACCTCTCGCAGCTCCCTCGACTGCGGGCGTTCCTGACGCTCGTGGTCGGTGGCGCGTGCGCCGAACCATGTTTTGCTCAAGCGCATCACCTGCGAATGATGCAGGAGCCGAACGCACAAGTGGAAAGCGCGTTGGAGACGGCAGCGGTGCGCAGCGAGCCGGCGTTTGCCACCCGGCTGGTCGGGCTGCAAGCGACGATGACCCAGGTGTATCCGGCGATCGGAGCCAATGCCGATGGGTCCGACCTCTGGCCGTGCTTCGGCCGCTCGTCACCCAATCCGGATTGCGCGACAGTGGGTGATCCCGCCGTCCAGCTTCCGCGCGGCGGCATGGTTCTCGGAAAGCCGGCTTTCGTCTGGAAACTTCAGGCCGCCGGATCCGTCAACGGCATCGGCTGCGACGCGCTGACCAACGGCACGACGGGTCCCAGTGCCTCCGCCTACAAGCCATGCGCTCAAATCGCGACCTGGTACGAGGATGACACGTTCGACTCGACTGACGACCTTCTGCAGCGCGTCGTGGTGACTCAGGGCGCGAACAGGATCATCTACGACTCGGGCGTCGTGGACTTCGGGCCGGCCGGCCCGACGGTGTCCTACCCCGTCGATGTGATCCTGTACGGCGACGCGAATTTCGGCTACTGGCCCGGGGCCGCCGCCGGACCGAATAACGGAAACTGCAGCGGCGACTTTGGCTATCCGTTGGTGTCGCCTGCAAATCCCGGAACGCCCTATGTGGTGGCGGCTCAGACGAGTTGCGAGGAGCCGGTGGCCGGGCCCGCACGCGTGCTGACCTACACGGAGCTCGCCACGCCCACGTATACGCAAGTGACCGGTGCAGCGTGCACATCGAAAGGGATGCCCAGCCCCTGCTACACCGTCACCTGGACCAGAACGCACGAGATCCACCAGGATTTCGATGTCTTCTTCGAATAAGCCTGCCGGGCCCGCCTCCGGCATAGCGCTCCTCGTGATCGATGTGCAGGAATCGTTCCGTCACCGCCCGTATTGGAGCGAGGCCGATGTGGCCTCGTTCCTTGAGCATGTGCAGGCCCTGATCGACGGGGCAAAGGCGCGCCGTATTCCGGTCGTGCAGATTTTCCATGTCGAGGATGCGGGACCGTTTTCTCTTGCCTCGAACTACGTTGTTCCATTGGCCGGGCTGTCGTTGCCGCACCCCGACGCGGTATTCTATAAACGCAGTCATAGTGCGCTGATCGGCAGCGGGCTCGATGTCTGGCTGGTTCGACAGGGTATCCGCCGCCTCATCGTCTCGGGAATTCGTACGGAGCAGTGCTGCGAAACGACCACGCGCCACGCAGCGGATTCAGGCTATCGGGTCGACTACGTGACCGATGCGACGCTGACATTTCCGATGATCGATCGCCACGGCGAAACCTGGAGCCCGAAGACTCTGAAGGCTAGGACCGAGCTTGTGCTCGAGGGCCGCTTCGCACGCATCGTGTCCGTGCAAGAAGCACTGTCCGGCGGCTAAGGCGCAGGAGACCCATCGTGAGCCTCGAATGCGTTCAGGTCTATGTGGTGGTGCCGCCGCGTCTGCTGCTGCTCGACATCGCGGGTCCGCTGGAGGTGTTGCGCTGGGCAAACCACGTTCAATCGTCGGTCAGGTTCGAGGTGCGCTATGTAGGCGCGCAATCCTGCCTGGAAAGCTCGATCGGCATGTGGGTGACGAACATCGACCCCTTGCCGCCGGATCTTCCTGCGGGTGCGCTCGTCGTGGTCGCCGGCGACGTCGATGAGGTGATGAGCCGCAGCAGCCAGGAAGGCGAGGGGGCGCGCGACGCGGACCGTTGCGCTGAGGCTGCGATCATCGCCTGGCTCAGGACCGCTGTGCGGCCAGGTCACAAGCTGATCACGATATGTTCGGGTGCCCTTCCGGCTGCACGAGCCGGCTTACTCGACGGGCGTACCTGCACGACCCACTATTCCTGCTGTGCGCAGCTGGCCGAGATTGCCCCCAGAGCCAAGGTGCTCGACAACCGCCTCTACGTCCAGGACGGCGATTGCTACTCCAGCGCCGGCATCACGACCGGCATCGACCTGATGCTTCACATCGTGAGCCAGTACACCGATCCATCCAGTGTGGTCGCCATTGCCCGCTATCTGGTGGTCTATCTGCGCCGCAACGGGACCGAACCGCAGCTTTCGCCGTGGCTTGAAGGCCGCAACCACATCCATCCGGCCTTGCACCGCGCCCAGGACGCAATCGCCGCCAACCTCACGGGCGCATGGAGCCTGACCCGACTCGCCAAGATCGCAGGACTCTCCGAGCGGCACCTGTCGCGGCTGTTTCACGTCCATGTGGGTTGCAGCATCGCGGACTACGTCAATCGCCTGCGCGTGCTGCGAGCCAAGGAGCTGTTGAGCCAGACGCACCTTGACATCGAGCGCGTGGCCGAGGGAGCGGGCTTTGCCTCGTCGCGCCAGCTGCGACGGGCCTGGCGCAAGCTGTATACGACCACGCCCAGCGAGACGCGAAACGAAGCGGCGTGGAGACGCGACGGAGCGTCGGCCGCGAGCCACCGCTCGCATTGACCACGACCCGTCAGAGCGCGCGCGATCGGCTATAGTCCAGATCCGCTTTGCAATCGCGCTTTGGAATCGGTCGCAGCCAACCCCTGCCGATGAGGGACATTTTCCGTTCGCTGCGCCACTACAACTACCGGGTCTGGGCGCTGGGCGCGCTCGTCTCCAATGTCGGCACGTGGATGCAGCGCACGGCGCAGGACTGGATCGTGCTGACGCAGCTGACGCACGAAAGCGCAACGGCCGTGGG
>DATBCI010000424.1:0-5144 GCA_036270555.1 Burkholderiaceae bacterium | reverse complement strand
TTCCTGAACGTGGCGGAGGAAACGGGCTTGATCGTGCCGGTCGGCGAGTGGGTGCTGAGGCAGGCCTGTGAGCAATGCAGTCGCTGGCACGCGCAGGGATTTCGCGGATCGGTTGCGGTCAACCTGTCCGCCAGGCAGTTCGGCCAGGAAAACCTGCTGGAAACCGTGAAGGAATCACTGCACGGGGCCGAGCTGCCCGGGAACTTTCTCGAGCTCGAGCTGACAGAGAGCCTGCTGGTCGAGCCGACCGACACGACGATGAAGCTGTTGCGCGATCTGCGGCAATTGGGCGTCCGCATCGCGGTCGATGATTTCGGGACGGGATACTCCTCGCTCAGTTACTTGAAGCGCTACCCCATTAACACACTGAAGATCGCGCAGCCGTTCGTGGAGGAGGTCTCGGCCGACTCCGAAGCCCGCGCGATCGTGCAGGCGATCGTGACGTTGGCCCGGGCGTTGAACCTGCAGACCGTTGCCGAGGGCGTCGAGCAGGCCTCGCAGGTCCAGGCGCTGCGCGAGGTGGGTGCTGACCTGCTTCAGGGTTACTATTTCGGTCGGGCGGTGCCGCCGTCTGAGCTTCAGTTGGTTACCGAAACCAACCACGCAATCTGACTGCGACTGCGCATGGACATCGGCCTCCTGAACATACTGTGCATCGAGGACACGGAGTCCGACTTCGTTCTGATCGAGCGGGCTCTGCGGGTCGCCGGCCTGATCGGGCACTGCGAGCGGGTCGATACCAACGAGGCGCTGAACACCGCCCTGGAGCGGATGCGCTGGGACCTGGTGCTGTCCGACTACGCGGTGCCGGGCATCTATTTCACCGACACCCTCAGGCGTTTTCTCCACCACTATCCGGATCTGCCGCTGATCCTGGTCTCCGGCACGATCGGAGAGGTCAAGGCGTCGGTGATGGTCGAGGTCGGGGCCTGGGACTTCGTACCCAAGAACAAGTTGCGGAGGCTGGTGCCGGCAGTGCGGCGCGCGCTCGAGCGGGCCGCTGCGCAGTCAGCGCGCCGTCCGGCCGCAGCCGATGTCGTGTCCGACCCGGCCGTTGATCGTCGCCCGCGCTGAGCGCGCGGGCGACGTTACGCGCGGTTAACCCGTCAGCGCGGAGCCGCCGGAGCTGCCGTCGGTCCCGGAGGCGTCGGCGCCACCTGCTCCCAGCCGCCCGGGCACTGCGACACATACGGGTAGTACATATTGGATTGGCGGCAGAAGTACCAGTACGTTTGCGGCGCCGGCACCTGCACCACCGGATTCGGCTGTGCGTAGACGGGGTCGGCCACGACCACGGGCGGATAGTAGTAGGGATAATAGTACGGCGCGCCCCACCAGTAGGGGCCGGGCCCGATCCAGACCCCGACAGTCCCATGCCAATGTGCGCTCGCCGTGCCGGATGCCACCAGGCAGCCGATCGCAACGGCGGCGCCCAGAACGATCTTGTACAAGCGGTCCATCGCGTACCTCCATGTGCTTCGGCGGGTAACAGTGTGGGCCGAGTGCAAACACAGCGGAGCCTTTAACTCCGGCTTAACCGTCGCTTCACGCGGTCCTAACTGCCCACGTCTAATTTTCGCACGAGTGGTCGGTTGCGCTGTCGACACAAGTGTCAGCACTTGTAGGGAGCGTAACCAGATGCAACCGTCGAATTCAGGAGGACCGTGAGATGAGACTTGGACTTGGATCACGCATCACGTTGCCAGCGGCGGCCGTCATGGTGGGCGTGCTGGTCATCGGCCTGGCGGCGTACTCGCCCACGCGTGCGGGCATTCTCGATTTTCTGCAGCACAAGACGTCGCAAGCCGAACACACCGACGCGCCGCAGTCGACGCAACCGACGGTCGACAGCGCGGCCCCGGTGGAGCTCACGCCAGGGCAGGCTCCCAATTTCCGGGCCATCGTGCGGCAATGGGGCCCGGCGGTCGTGGGCGTGACGGTGGAAGGGACCCGCAAGATCAATGCAGACAACTCGTCGGGATTCGATTGGGGTGAAGATCCATTCTTCCAGTTCTTCCGCGGGCTTCCCGGCGCGCCGTTCCGGATGCCGCCCTCGGCCGAACAGCCGTTCCACGGGCAGGGCTCCGGGTTCATCATCAGCCGCGATGGATTGATCCTGACCAACGCGCACGTGGTACGTGACGCCCAGGAGGTCAGCGTCAAACTGGCCGATCGGCGCGAGCTGACCGCGAAGGTGCTTGGCGCCGATCCGGCCACCGACATCGCGGTGCTGAGGGTCAGCGCCAGCGCGCTTCCCACCGTGAAGTTTGGCGACCCGAAGTCGCTGCAGGTCGGTGATTATGTGCTGGCGATCGGAGCTCCGTTCGGATTCGATCAGAGCGCCACCGCCGGTATCGTCAGCGCAAAAGGCCGTTCGCTTCCGGGGGACGCCTACGTGCCTTTCATCCAGACCGATGCGGCTGTCAACCCCGGAAACTCCGGGGGACCGCTGTTCGATGCGGCCGGCGATGTGGTCGGCATCAATGCCCAGATCTACTCACAGACCGGTGGCTATCAGGGGCTCTCTTTTGCGATCCCGATCGATGTGGCGCTGCATGCGAAAGACCAGATCATCGCGACGGGCCACGCCAGTCACGCCCGGCTGGGCGTGATGGTGCAGGATCTGAACCAGAGTCTGGCCGAATCGTTCGGGCTGAGCCGCCCCGACGGCGCGCTGATATCCAGTGTCGATCCGGACACTCCGGCGGCGGCGGCCGGCTTGAAGGCGGGTGACGTCATCACACAAGTCGACGGGGCGCCGATCGACCGGGCCGGTGATCTGTCCAACCGGATCGGCATGGATTCGCCCGGTACGCGCGTGAAGCTGAAAGTGTGGCGCGATCGTGCCTCGCGCGAGCTCGAGGTGAAGCTGGCCGAGGCCGACAACGGCTCGCTGAAGGAGGCCAGCGCAACGGGCGGCGAACACCAGCAGCTGGGTCTGTCGCTGCGTCCGTTGACCCGGCAGGAGCGTATCGAGCGGTCGCTCGATCACGGGCTGGTCGTTCAGGACGTCGCCGGACCCGCGGCACGCGCCGGCATACAGCCCGGGGACGTCGTGCTGGGAGTCGACGGACAGCCCGCTCATTCCGTCGATCAGATTCGTGGCCTGATGCGCAGCCATCCGAAATCGGTTGCGCTGCTGATCGAGCGCGAAGGGCAGAAGATCTTCGTCCCGGTGAAGCTGAGTTGAGCCTCGGGGTCTTGGAACTCCCTCTCCGGCGCGAACGGGGAGGGAGTTGGTCCCCGGAAGGGTCATTGCGGCAATCCCTTGGCTCCCGAACGCTGGGCGGTATCCAGACCCCGCACGTTGCGCAGCTCCGAGCCACTCAAGTCCGCGTTGCTCAGGTCCGCGCCGGTGAAGTCGGTGTCGATGAACTTCGACTCGCGCAGATCCGCACCCGATAGGTCGGCTTGCACCAGCGAAGCTCCGCTGAAATCACCGCCGAAGATGCGCGCGCCGTGCAACTGTGCGCCCGACAACGAAGTGAAGCTGAAGTCGGCGCGCGACAGATCGGCTTCGCGCAGATCCGCCCCGCTCAGGTCGGCCGAGCTGATGATCGCGTGCATCAAGCCCATCGACTGGTTCTTCATGTCGGCCGCCGCGTCCAGTTTGGACAGGTTCGCTCCGCGCAGGTCGGCATGCCGCAGGTCGCCGATGAAGCGCGCGCCTCGCAAATCGGCTCCCCGCAAATCGGCCCCTCCCAACTGCATCGAGAACATCACGGCCCCGCGCAAATCGGCGCGACGTAAGTTGGCGCGCTCCGCAAAGCTGACGGTCAGGTTGCAACCCGACAGATTGGCGCCGGCCAGGTTGGCCTCGTTCAGCACGGCCGCGGTCAGGTTGGCGTGCTTGAAATCCACCCCCTGCAGGTCCAGATTCGACAGGTTCTTCGAAGTGAAGTCGGCCGGAGCCTGCAGCGTCGCTTCCGACAGCTGGGTCAGCACCTGCGCGCGATCGATCCGCGGGTAGTTCGAGAAATCGCCCATCGCCGGCATTTGCGCGCGCGCCGTGCACGCCAGCACCAGCGCGCCGGATGTGCAGGCGAGCCGCAACAGCAACCGTCCAAAGCGCAACCGCATACAGCATCTTATGCCGGACGCAGCTGGCCGGCGCGATCCGCGCCCGCCGACCGGACAACCCGTACCGCCACCGACAGCTCGTGCTCGCCGCCGCCGCGGATCACGCCGCGCAGGGGAGCCACGTCGCCGTAGTCGCGCCCGATCGCAACCGTGACATGGTTGCGGCCCGGGATGACGTCGTTGGTCGCGTCCAGGTCGACCCAGCCCAGCACCGGACAGAACACCGACACCCACGCATGCGAGGCCTCTGCACCGACCGGGCGGGCTTGACCCGGTGCGCTGGCGGGCGCCAGATACCCGCTGACATAGCGGGCCGACAAGCCGATCGAGCGCAGGCAGCCGATCATCACGTGCGAGAAGTCCTGGCACACCCCCGTGCGCTCGCGGAACGCCTGCAGCAGGGGCGTCGCAATCTCGGTGCTTGCGGGGCGGTAGCGGAAATCGGCGTGAACGCGGTGCATCAGCTCGATCGCCGCTTCGGTCAGCGGGAGGCCGGGGGCGAAGCTGGCGAGCGCGTAACGGGCGAGCTCGCGGTCGCGCGGCACATACGAGGAGGCGAACACGAATTCCGACGCCGGCAGGTACGGCCGACCCGCCTGGTAGTGCAGCGAATCGCGCACGCTCTCCCAATCCGGACTGGCCTGCGGATCCAGGCCGGCGCCGCGGGCGCGCACGCGCAGCCGGCTGAGGGCCTCGACGCGCAGCCGCTCGTGCGCAGCATAGATCGAGAAATAGGAGCGAACGTTGCCGAACGCATCGGTGTCGCTGCGAAGTTCGTTGGGCGCAGGATCGATCTTCAACTCGCACCGCTCTACGCTTTGATGATCATCGTCGCGTGGGGTCAGGTGGGCCACGTGATGGCCCAGCTCCACGCGCGACGAGTACTGGTACTCGGTGACGTGTGAGATCAGCAGCACGCTGTTGTCCGTCATCGGAGCATCAAGCGATCATCGAACGCATGGGCGCCTCGGCGTGCGCGAAGTAGTGCAGTCCGATCCAATCCGACAGCTCGAAAGCCCAGCCTCGCAATTGCGCCGCCAGCTGGATCAGCCGGCTCCAGCGCC
>DATBCI010000423.1:0-2696 GCA_036270555.1 Burkholderiaceae bacterium | reverse complement strand
CCCTCTCTGTGTGAGGCGACCGCAGATGTTCGCCTTGTGGGCAGCTTTGATCTGCTCCGATTATTCTAATCGGCACATCCAGGCGCTGTCGCGCTTTGCTGCCTTAAGTTCATCGTTGAGCGGGGTGGTTGCAGCACCGGCCGGGTTGATCGTGATTCGGGACGGTGAGTGCGCGATCGTTCGCGCGATTTACGACAACCCTACTGGCGACTTTGAACCTTTTTGCGCTGGGCGGGCACACCCGCCGCGCTTTCCTCGTCAGGACTCCAACAGCAGGATTTCCCCCCGGTTCGTTTCCACGCCGTCTCCGCTCCATCGGCGATATCGCCCGGACACGTGCGCATCGGTGACGGCAAGTCCTCGTTGGCGCAGGTGAGCGAGCACCAGGCGCAACATGACCGGCCGATACGTGCAGGCATAACTGAAGGTCGGTAGCAGATCGGCCGGCTGGGTCGACACGATGGAGCCGCGCTTCATACCGGCGCCGCTGCGCCAGCCGAGTTGACCCAGCACGACAATCGTTCCCGCCAGCATGTTGGCGCCCGTGAAATCACCGGCGTTGCCGCCCACCGCGATCAGCCCGCGGCGCATGCCGGTTCCGGTCTCGTTGCCGACATGGCCGTGCACGATGATCTCGCCGCCGCGCACGCCGACGCTCCCGCCGCGAATCGTGCTGCCGACGAGGTGGCCCGCGTTGCCCATGATGACGATCTGCCCGCCCAGCATCTCGAGCCCCACGGAGTCCGCCACATCGCCCTTGACGATGATCGCGCCGCCCGACATGCCGGCCCCGAGGTGCATGCCCGCGTTACCCTCGATCACGATCCGGCCCCGCGTCATCGCCGCGCCGATCCTCTTCACGCGCGCGCAGTCTCCCGCCAGGTAAAGCTCGGCGTCGCCCTGACCCTCGATGCCGAAGAAGTCGCCGACCTGCGCCCGGCGGTTGCCGTACAGCACGGGTACCGCGGCTGCCTGTGCGGCGCTCATGCCCTCGAAACGCTCGGGGCTCAGAGCCTCGGCCTCGAGCGGGACCTCGGGCGGGTCCTTCATCGTCAGGGTCAGGCTCATGTCCCGTTGATCAGCCCATGCAGTCCGATCTTGTACTGACCGAGGTTGCCGCCGTAGTTTCCCGCCGTGATCTGCCGCACTCCAGGGCGCGCCGCCGCCTTCATGCCGCGGCGCATGGCTTCCTCGACCGACCCGAGGTCCAGGCCGTCGATCACGATCTCCAGGACGCAGTTCACATCGTCCCCGAGGCGGGTCGCGCTCGACACCGCGCGCAACGTTGGACAATACGCATCGTTGGTGGAGGCGATGACGGACTTGTAGCGCGAGCCGACTTTGCTTCCACAGCGCACCACGCCATCAGGGAACGGCAGGATCACGCCGGGAACGGTGCGCATCGACTCGACCGCGGCTTCGGTAGCCTCCAGCGTGGGAGCGCTGTCCTCGCCCAGGATCAGCAGATTGCCGCCGCCGATCGCGGGCTGCACGCCGAAGCGCTCCTCCACCAGGAATTCGCCATCCATCGCGGGTACGCGCCAGAAGCGGCGGCCGTCGACGAGCTTTGCCGCCTGGAACCCGTCGCCGAAGTAGCGCAGCAAGCCGCCGACGACCACCGTGGTTTCCGCCGTGAGCGCGCTGTAACAGGCGGTCGTGGGACAGGTCATCACGCACTGTCCGACGCGCTCCACCAGGCGCTTGCCGACGCTGTCGGCGCTGGTCGCAAACAGCAGCACGCTGACCCCCGGCCTGCCGTCCGGCGTCTCAGTGGCCGGCACCGTGCGTTCGATGCCGGCCTCGCACTTGCAGCCGATCACCGACGTGGCGAATCCGGTCATCGAGCGCGCCGCAGCCATTGCCCACTTCTCGTTCTCCGCCGTGATCAGCACGCGCGCGCCAAACATGGCGAAGGCTTCGGCGAACGTGTCTTCGACGGCGACGCCGTTCAGCAACATTTATGCGGCTCCGGGTCGTTGCCGCTTGGTCGGCACCAGCTCGTGCTTCCCCAGATAGGAGTCGTTGACGGGATAGTTGTTGAAACGAATCGAATAGTTTTCCTCGAAAAAAGGGCGAATCGCCTCGACGATGCCCGGGTCGTAATCCGGCGCGACGTGCAGCACGCGCCCTTCGTAGTCGCAACGGAATTCATGGTTCTCGATGATCAGCTCTCCATCCTTGGTGACATAGCGAGGCGCGCCGAACATCTGCTCCTTGTCCTGCTGTTCCTCGTAGATCGTGATGTCGGCATCGGCGCCGACCCCCAGGTGCCCCTTGTTCGCAAGTCCCAGCAAGCGGGCCGGTCCGGCACGGGTGATGATCGCGATCTCGCTCAACGTGTATTCACGATCAAGCCCATCGGCCAGCGCGGTCTGGCGCAGCGCCCGCGGATTCACCTTCGCCATCTCCTGCTTGCGGAATTCGCGGTCCATCAGCAGGCGGACCAGCTTCGGATAGCACAGGAAAGAGCCGCCGTTGGGATGGTCCGTCGATAGCACCATGCGCCACGGGTCCTTCGACATCAGGAACAGCTCCAGTCCGATCGCCCATTGAAGGGCGTGCGTGTAGATCCGATCCTGATAGGCGAATGGAACGATGCCGCAGCCCGACTCGTGCTCGGTGTCCGCGTTGACCCACTTGCCCTTGGCGTAGCGAGACAACATGTAAGCGAGCGGCGCGTCGGCGGTCATCGCGGT
>DATBCI010000422.1:0-2973 GCA_036270555.1 Burkholderiaceae bacterium | reverse complement strand
CATCAAGGTGATACACGTGCTGATCGAGCTGGTCGAGCATGAGTTGAATCTGGCTGGAACGTGACGCTGACGACAGGACACTGACTTGCCGCGCCGCCAGGATCTGCAGTCGATACTGATCATCGGCGCCGGCCCGATCGTAATCGGGCAGGCGTGCGAGTTCGACTATTCAGGCGCCCAAGCCTGCAAGGCCCTGCGCGAAGAGGGTTACCGGGTCGTGCTGATCAACAGCAATCCGGCCACGATCATGACCGACCCGGGCATGGCCGACGTGACCTATGTGGAGCCGATCACCTGGCAGGTCGTGGAGCGGATCATCGCGCGCGAGCGGCCTCAGGCAGTGCTGGCGACGATGGGCGGGCAGACCGCGCTCAACTGCGCGATGGATCTGTATCGCAACGGCGTGCTGCAGCGCTACGGCGTCGAACTGATCGGCGCGTCCGTGGCGGCCATCGAAAAGGCCGAGGACCGGTTGAAGTTCAAGCAGGCGATGACGCGCATCGGCCTGGCTTCGGCGCGCTCCGAGATCGCGCATTCGCTGCCGGAAGCGCTGCAGGTGCAGACCACGTTCGGCTTTCCGCTCGTGATACGTCCGAGCTACACGCTGGGCGGTACCGGCGGCGGAATCGCCTACAACATGGAGGAGTTCACCACCATCTGCCAGCGCGGCCTGGATCTGTCGCCGACGCGCGAGCTGCTGATCGAGGAATCGCTGATCGGCTGGAAAGAGTTCGAGATGGAGGTGGTGCGCGACCGCCACGACAACTGCATCATCGTGTGCTCGATCGAGAACCTCGATCCGATGGGCATCCACACCGGCGATTCGATCACGGTGGCACCCGCGCAGACCCTGACCGACAAGGAGTATCAGCTGATGCGCGACGCCTCGGTCGCGATCCTGCGCGAAGTCGGCGTCGACACCGGAGGCTCGAACGTGCAGTTCGCAGTCGACCCGGCCAGCGGACGGATGGTCGTGATCGAGATGAATCCCCGCGTGTCGCGCTCCTCGGCGCTCGCGTCCAAGGCGACCGGCTTTCCGATCGCCAAGGTCGCCGCCAAGCTGGCGGTCGGTTACACGCTCGATGAGCTGAAGAACGAGATCACGGGCGGCGCCACACCGGCGTCGTTCGAGCCGACCATCGACTACGTCGTGACCAAGATCCCGCGTTTCGCCTTCGAAAAGTTCTCGCAAGCCGACGATTCGCTCACCACGCAGATGAAGTCGGTCGGCGAAGTGATGGCGATCGGCAGCACGTTCCAGGAGTCGTTCCAGAAGGCGCTGCGCGGACTGGAAATCGGGGCCGACGGGCTGGACGAGCGCTCGACCGACCCGGACCGGATCCTGCAGGAGGTCGGTGACGCGGGCCCGCAGCGCATCTGGTTCGTGGCCGATGCGTTTCGCGCCGGCATCAGCCTGCAGGACGTGGCCGAGAAGAGCGCGATCGACCCCTGGTTCCTGGCGCAGATCGAAGACCTGGTCCGCATCGAGCAGCGCCTGGCGGGACGGTCCCTGGCATCGATCGACGCGAGCGACTGGCTGCGGCTGAAGCGGGCCGGTTTTTCGGACGCGCGGCTGGCGCGCCTGCTGACGGTCAAACCGGCCGACGTGCGCAGGGCGCGTCGCTCGCACGGCGTGCGCCCGGTGTACAAGCGGGTTGATACCTGCGCCGCCGAGTTCGCCACCACGACCGCGTACCTGTACTCGACCTACCAGCAGGAGTGCGAGGCCGACCCGAGCAGCCGCCGCAAGGTCGTGGTGCTGGGAGGTGGGCCGAACCGGATCGGGCAGGGGATCGAGTTTGACTACTGCTGCGTGCACGCGGCCATGGCGCTGCGCGAAGACGGATTCGAAACGATCATGGTCAACTGCAACCCGGAGACCGTTTCGACCGACTACGACATCTCCGACCGCCTCTACTTCGAACCGCTGACACTGGAGGACGTGCTGGAGATCCTGGAGCGCGAGCGGCCGGAAGCGGTGATCGTGCAGTACGGCGGGCAGACGCCCTTGAAACTGGCGCGCGACCTGGAGGCCGAAGGCGCGCCGATTGTCGGGACCTCGCCCGATTCGATCGACATGGCCGAGGACCGCGAGCGCTTCCAGCAACTGCTGCAGCGCCTGCGGCTGAAGCAGCCGCCCAACAGGACGGCGCGCAACGAGGCCGACGCGCTGCGCCTGGCCGAGGAAATCGGTTACCCGCTGGTGGTGCGGCCCAGCTATGTACTGGGCGGGCGTGCGATGGAGATCGTGCACGAACCCACCGACCTGGAACGCTACATGCGCGAGGCCGTCAAGGTGTCGAACGACTCGCCCGTCCTGCTCGACCGCTTCCTGGACGACGCGATCGAGGTCGACGTCGACTGTGTCGCGGACGGCCGCCAGGTACAGATCGGCGGCGTGATGGAGCACATCGAGGCGGCCGGCGTGCACTCGGGCGATTCGGCCTGTTCATTGCCGCCGTACACGTTGCCGCCTCACACGGTCGACGAGCTGAAGCGGCAGACCGAGCAGATGGCGCGCGCCCTGAAAGTGGTCGGGCTGATGAACGTGCAGTTTGCGATCCAGCAGGGCGTCGTGTACGTGCTCGAGGTCAATCCGCGCGCGTCCCGGACGGTGCCTTTTGTCTCCAAGGCGACCGGCCAGCCGCTGGCCAAGATCGCGGCGCGCTGCATGCTGGGCCGTTCCCTGGCCGAGCAGGGGGTCCAGGTCGATGTGACGCCTCCCTATTTCTCGGTCAAGGAGGCGGTCTTTCCTTTCGTGAAGTTCCCGGGAGTCGATCCGCTGTTGGGCCCGGAGATGCGGTCCACGGGAGAAGTGATGGGGGTAGGGCGCACCTTCGGCGAGGCGCTGTTCAAGTCGCAGCTCGCAGCGGGTGCGACGCTGCCGCCCAGCGGGACCGTGTTCCTGAGCGTGAAGAACTCGGACAAGCCGAAGACGGTCGAGGTGGCGAAAATGCTGCACGAGCTCGGCTA
>DATBCI010000421.1:0-14088 GCA_036270555.1 Burkholderiaceae bacterium | reverse complement strand
ATCGCCGGATTTCATCGAACGTCGTAGCGCTCGAGCAGAGCGCGGCGCGTGGCCGCAGTGCGCAGCCGGCTCAGCCACCATTTGAGGGCCATTCCGCTCGTGGCGCGGCGCGAGCTGGCGCGCCATGCGTAGCAGAAGCGCGTCTTGGACGTGGGGCGCTGCAGGCGAACCGCAACCAGGTGTCCAGACGCAATGAGCGGGCGGGCCATCGGCTCGGGCAGTAATCCGCATCCCAACCCTCGCAACTGGGCCTCGAGCTTGGCTTCCAGGTTGGGCACCGTCAGCACGTCCTGACCCGGCACCAGGTGCGCCGTGGCCGGCGACAGCCGCAGCGTCGCATCAGCCACCGCGATCGCGCGGTGCCTCGCCAGTTCAACGTCGGTGACGCTTCCCTGGTGCGCGGCCAGGGGGTGACGGGGTGCGACTGCCCACACAAACGCCATGTCGCCCAGCGGCTCCGACTGCACCCCAGAGGCCGGATCAGCGCCGATCCGAGCACCGATCGTCAGATCCGTCTGTCCGTTCAGCAGCGCTTCCCATGTTCCGGCCAGCACCTCGGTGCGCAGACACAGCCGGGTGCCCGGTCCCCGGTCAGGGCCGTTGATGGCGCCGGGTTTGAGCGCGTAAAAGGCCTCGATCAGATCGAATAGCGTCGAGCGCGAAATGATTCCGTCGTAGGTAATCGTCAGGCGCGTCTCCCAGCCGGAGGCGACACGCCTTACGCGGTTGGTCACTGCATCGAGCTCGGCCAGCACCCGGCGGCCCTCGTCGAGCAGTTCCTCGCCTGCCGCAGTCAACCGGGCCTGACGCGAGCTGCGGTCGAACAACAGCGCATCGAGCGCCTCCTCGAGTTGGCGCACCTGGTAGGTGAGGGCGGAAGGCACCCGGCCGAGCTCGCGCGCCGCAGCCGCGAAACTGCCGGTGCGCGCGATGGCGTCCACCATCGCGAGCGCTTCGGGCGTCAGTGCGTTGCGGCCGTCGGTCATCGCGAGCGTTCCACGGGTTCGGTGCCACGGCGTTCATCTTATTTGAACCCTGCGTTCAGCCGCTCTGCCCGATTCGGCGCTCGGTTTGCCGGCAGGCTGCACGACGTAGGCCGCGCCCGGAGCCTGCGGGTCGGGCGTGGCCGGGTCGGGTAAGCCTGACGGTCTTGAGGTTCATTAGCCTTGACAATAACTGCCTTGGCAGATATAGTCCGCGTGAGACCAGCACTTAAGCAAGTTACCAATCCCAATGGGCGATATCTACAACCCCGAAAATTTCGTCATCAGCAAGAGCGTCTTCCGGCAAATCAGCCGGATCAAGACCGAAGCGCTGGCGGCTCTGGACGAAGCGTTTGCGGCCGATCCCGAAGTAGCTGCACTCGAGGTGTCGGCGGCGCAGTACGTGATCCTCGCCACGTTGGGCGAGCAGGAGGCGAATTCGTCGGCCCAGCTGTGCAAGTCGTTCTCGTATGACGCTGGAGCGATGACCCGTATGGTGGACCGCTTGGAGGCGAAAGGCCTTTTGACCCGGCGGCGCTGCACCGATGACCGGCGGCTGGTCAACCTGGAGTTGACCGAGGCGGGTAAGGCGATCTTCCCGAAGATGAGGCTGCTGGCGATGCAAGTGCAGAACCGGTTCCTGCGAGGTTTCAGCGACGCCGAGGTGCAAGAGCTGCAGGGTTTCTTGAGTCGGATACTGGAGAACGTTTGATTTTTTTTAATTGTGCTTCTGCCTAGGCAGTGACAGCTAAGGCAATAACGGCGTCAGGGTCTTAAGAGGAAATCAGAAGTGAACAACCTGAGACTGAGCCATCAAGAGCGGGGGACTTGCCGGTTGTCGCTGGCTGCGGGCTTTGCGGTGTTGCTGGTGCTGGCCGGCTGCGCCAGCACGCACGGGCTCAAGCCCGCGGCTTCAATGACCGGCGCTGACAACCTGGCAGCCACTGATTCGCTGGCGGCCGGCACTTTGGACTCCGGCGCTTGGCCCGACAAGGAGTGGTGGAAGCGATTTAACGATCCGCAACTGAATCAGCTGATGGACGAGGCCTTGGCCGGAAGTCCAAGCCTGAAAGTGGCATTGGCGCGCGCCCAGGAAGCCTCGTCGCTGGCGGATCAAGCCAACGCAGCGCGCAGCCCGCGAGTCGATTCGAGCCTGTCGGCCACGCGCGAACGGTTCCCCGACAACGCGCTGATACCACCCCCGTACGCGGGCAGCTGGAACACGTTCGATCAGCTGCAGGCCACGCTGAGCTGGGACATCGACTTCTGGGGCAAGAACCGGGCCGCCTTCGAGCAGGCGTTGGGGCAGGCGCGCGCCGCTGGCGTCGACGCCGAGGCAGCGCGGCTGGCGTTGTCGGTGGACGTCGCGCACTCGTACGTGCAATTGGTGCGGGCCTATCTGCAGCTGGACGTTGCGCAGGCCACCGTGGACCAGCGCGAGAGCGTCCTGGCGCTGACCCGCGAGCGCAACGCAGCCGGCATCGATTCGCGGTTGGAGCTGAAGCAGGCCGAGGCAGCGGTACATGCAGCGCGTGAGCAGGTCGAGCAACTGGACGAAACGATTGCGCTGACCCGGACCCAGATCGCGGCACTGATGGGGCAGGGACCGGATCGCGGGCTGGCGATCGGCCGCCCCGCCGCGATGACCAGCGCCGATGCGAGCGTTCCGACACGCGTGCCGTCGCAGCTGCTGGGTCGCCGGCCGGACATCGTTGCGCAGCGCTGGCGGGTCGAGTCGGCGCGCAGCGCGATCCACGTTGCGCAGACGCAGTTTTATCCGGACCTGAACCTGACGGCATTCGTGGGCTTTCAGAGCCTGGGAACATCCAGCTTCCTGAGTCTGGGCAGCCGCGAGGTCGGGGTCGGGCCGGCCGTGAGCCTGCCGCTGTTCGATGCCGGGCAGCGCCGTGCCAATCTGGCTGGCGCCGATGCGCGCTACGACGAGGCGGTCGGGCAGTACAACCAGACGCTGGTCGACGCATTGCGCGAGGTGGTCGACCAGCTCAACTCGTTCCGCAGCCTGTCGCGGCAGCGGGTCGAACAACAGCAGGCGCTGGCCGCGTCGCGCGATGCGTATGACCTGGCGATGCTGCGCTACCGGGAGGGCGTCGGCAACTATCTGCAGGTACTCAGTGCCGAGGCGCCGCTGCTCGAGCAGGAGAGCCTGGAGGTGAACCTGCGCACTCGTGCGCTGGACCTTTCGATCAACCTGGTGCGGGCGTTAGGTGGAGGACTGGAACAGCAGTCGCCTCCGCTGGCGTCGGCAACACCCTGATTTGCGTTCAGAAGTAGGCCATGGGAGGCGTGTGATGAGCAACGAGCAAAAGTCCGTCGAACAAAAGTCGGGCGAACAGAACTCCGCCGGACAAAGCGCGGCGAGGTTGCAAGCCATGTCGCGCGAGCGCCGCCTCTGGTTGACGGCGATGGCGGGCGTGCTGGCGGTGGCGGCGGTGGTCTACGGAACGCGCTGGGCGCTGTCGCTGCGGTTTGAGGAATACACCGATGACGCTTACGTCAGCGGCAACGTGGTGCAGATCACCCCGCAGATCTCGGGTACGGTGGTTGCGATCGGCGCCGACAACACGCAGTTCGTACAGGCCGGTCAGACAGTTTTGCAACTGGACCGCGCCGATGCGAAAGTCGCGCTGGATCAGGCCGAGGCGCAACTGGCACGCACCGTGCGTGAGGTGCGCAACCTGTTCTCGACCTCGGCCCAGCTGGCCGCGACGCTGCAGATACGCGACGCCGACCTCGCGACGGCGACCCAGGATCTGGCGCGGCGTGAGCGGCTGGCCGACTCGGGCGCAATCTCGGGCGAGGAGTTGCAGCACGCGCGCGATTCCTATCGCGCCGCACAGGCCGCGGTGTTGTCGGCGCGGCAGCAACTTGCGGCCAATCGGGCACGGGTCGACGGCACCAGGGTCGAGAATCATCCGGATGTGCAGAACGCGGCGGCGGCCGTGCGGGCAGCCTACCTGTCTTACGCGCGGACCAGCCTGCCCGCCCCCGTGTCCGGCTTCGTGGCGCAGCGCAGTGTTCAGTTGGGCGAGCGCGTCAATCCGGGCACGCCGCTGATGGCGATCGTTCCGCTCGACCAGGTCTGGGTCGATGCCAACTTCAAGGAACCACAGCTCGCTTCGATGCGGGTCGGGCAGCCGGTCAACCTGACGGCGGACCTGTACGGGCACAGCGTCGAGTACCACGGCAAGATCATCGGATTCAACGCGGGCACGGGCTCCGCATTCGCCTTGCTGCCGGCACAGAACGCGACGGGGAACTGGATCAAGATCGTCCAGCGCGTCCCGGTACGCATTGCGCTGGACCCCAAGGAGCTGGCAAACCACCCGCTGCAGATCGGGTTGTCGATGAAGGCACAGGTCGACACGCACCAGCGTGGCGGTGCGAGGCTGCCGGAACTGGCGCAGAACGTGGCCACCTATTCGACCGATGTGTTCGGAGCCCACGACGAGCTGGCGAATCAGCGCGTCGAACAGATCATCGCGCTCAACCGCGCAGGAGCGCCTGATCTGGCCAAGGCCACGCCGGCGCCGAGCGATGCGACGGCCTTGAACCGGATGGCGACGATCCGCGCAATTCCTGCGGTGCAAACACTGCCGGTCGTGCGGACGATGTAACGAACAGACTGAGGACTGAATCATGGCTTCCGCGCCCGGCAACTCCCTCACCGTCGCAGCGGCGGAGGGCCTGCCCTCCGAAGCGCAGCGCGCGAAGGAGGGTTCGCCCGCCGCAACCCAACCGGGGCAGGCAGGCAAGCTGCAGCCGTTGGAGGGGTCACGCCTGGCGATCGGGGCGGTCGCCCTGTCGTTGGCGACCTTCATGAACGTGCTCGACACGTCGATCGCGAACGTGTCGATCCCGGCGATCGCAGGCGACCTGGGTGTCTCTCCCGACCAGGGCACGTGGGTGATCACCTCGTTCGGAGTGGCCAACGCGATCTCCCTTCCGCTGACCGGCTGGTTGACGCGCCGCTACGGTCAGGTCCGGCTGTTCACCGCTTCGGTGGCGCTGTTCGTGCTGGCCTCATTCTTGTGCGCATTGGCGCCCTCGCTGCAGACCCTGATCCTGTGTCGAGTGCTGCAAGGCGCGGTTGCCGGGCCGATGATTCCGCTGTCGCAATCGCTGCTGCTGGCGAGCTACCCGCAGAGCAAGGCGGGATCGGCACTGGCGATCTGGGCCATCACGACTCTGGTTGCCCCGGTGGTTGGGCCGGTGCTGGGTGGTTGGATCACGGACAACATCAGCTGGCCGTGGATCTTCTACATCAATGTGCCGATCGGCATTGTGGCCGGTCTCGCGACCTGGGCCATCTATCGGCACCGGGAAACGCCAACCCAGCAACTGCCGATCGACAAAGTGGGCCTGGCGCTGCTGATCGTGTGGGTCGGAGCGTTGCAGGTGATGTTGGATCAGGGCAAGGACCTGGACTGGTTCTCGTCGACCACGATCGTCACCTTGGCGCTGATCGCCGCGATCGGCTTCGTTTTCTTCATGATTTGGGAGCTGACCGAGCAGCATCCGATCGTCGACCTGACGTTGTTCACCCGCCGCAACTACTGGACCAGCACGCTCTCGATCTCGCTCGGGTACGGCGCCTACTTTGGCGGCGTGGTGCTGGTGCCGCTGTGGCTGCAGGAGTACATGGGTTACACCGCCACCCTGGCCGGCATCGCGCTGGCTCCGGTCGGAATCCTGGCGATTTCGCTGGTGCCTCTGGTCGGCAGGACCGTGAACCGGGTCGACCAGCGGCTGTATGTGACGGCCTCGTTCCTGATCTTCGCGCTGGTGAATTTCCTGCGGGCCAGGTTCGATACCGATGTCTCGTTGGCGGCCATCCTGGTGCCCACCGTCATCCAAGGCGCCGGCGCGGCGTTCTTCTTCGTTCCGCTGGTGTCGCTGTCGCTGTCGGGCCTGTCCGCCGACCGGGTGCCGGCCGCATCCGGGCTGTTGAATTTCTGCCGGATCACGGCGGGGTCGTTTGCCACCTCCATCGTGACCACCGCGTGGGACCGGCGCGCCACCCTGCATCACTCCCAGCTGGTGGACCACCTGACGGCAGGAAGTGCGGTCACCAGCAACGCGTTGCACGCGCTGCAAGCCGATGGCTTCGGGTCCCAGCAGAGTCAGGGGCTGCTGAACCGGATCGTCGATCAGCAAGCCTTCATGAGGTCGGCCGACGATATTTTCTATGCCTCGGCCGTGCTGTTCCTCGTTCTGGTTGCGGTGATCTGGCTGGCACGGCCCGCGAAAAGTGCGGCGGGCAGCGCCGAGGCCGCAGCCGGCGCGCATTAGAACCACGGCGCAAATACCCGAGCAGGACACAACATGGAATTGCCAATCGATCTTGTGCTGCGATATGGACTGGGCCTGGCCTTCGTTGGCGTGCTGGCCACGCAGATCGGACTTCCGATCCCGTCCTTCCCGATCCTGGTCGTCACCGCGGCGCTGTCGGCCCGCGGCGACTACAACGTCGCGCAGGTGATCGCAGTCGCGGTGTCAGCCTGCCTGCTGGCCGACTTCGCGTGGTATCGGGCCGGCGCGAGGTTCGGCCGGCGCGTGCTGGCGGCGATGTGCCGGATCTCGCTGTCCCCGGAGACCTGCGTGCGGCAGACCGAGGCGATCTACGAGAAGTGGGGTGCCCCGTCGCTGCTGGTCGCGAAGTTCATTCCCGGGTTCGGCGCTGTTGCGACAGCGATGGCCGGCGTGGTGGGTGTCAGGCTGTTGGCGTTCGTTTCGTTCGATGCGATCGGTGCCACGCTGTGGGCCGGGGCGGCCTCGCTGCTCGGATGGATCTTCCGCGACGCGGTCGGCGATGCTCTAGGAGTGGTCGAATCGGCCGGTCGCGTGGGACTGGCCGCGGTTGCCTGCGCACTGGTGCTTTACCTGACTTTCAAGGTCGTGCAGCGCCAGAGGCTGGTCCGTCACCTGCGGATGGGACGCGTCTCGGTCGATGAACTCCAGGCGATGCTCAACGAGGAGCCGGCGCCGCTGCTGATCGATGTTCGCTCACCCGACAGCCGAAAAGGTGGCGTCATTCCAGGGTCGGTTGGGATCGAAGTGCACGTGACCGACGAGGATCTGCGAGGGCTTCCGGGTTCGGACGAGGTGATCATCTATTGCGCCTGCCCGAACGAGGCTGCTGCGGCATCGGTGGCCAAGCGACTCCTGAAACTGGGGTTCCGGCGCGTGCGACCCCTGAAGGGTGGAATCGATGCTTGGGTCGCTTCGGGTCTGCCACTGGAATTGCCCTCCTTCGGCCTTCGGGCTTCGGAGGGCATGCGCTGCGCGCCGCCGGCTACGGTGGCCCTGCCCGCGGAAGAGCACGAACCTGCCTTAGCGTAGGCATTCAGGTGAAGCTGGCGGCAATGTTGCTCGCCCTGGGCGGGCCGGTCGTATGCATGGCCGCCGATAGCGGCCAGAGTCCTTTTTACGACTACCGTTCGGAGGTGCCGGGCACTGTGCACCGCATCTCGGTGCCGGATTTGCCGCCCCCCTATGCGACCCGCTCGGCCGCCAATGGCCCATCGGTCGTTGCCCGTCCTGCCAATGCCTGGCCGGTGGCACCGCGCGGCTTCAAGGTCGAGCTGCTCGCCACGGGACTTAAAGGGCCGCGCGTGATGCGGGCCGCGCCGAACGGCGATGTGTTTATCGCCGAAAGCGATGGCGGACGCATCAGCGCGCTGCGCGGTATCACCGCACAGGGCAGGCCGCAGCGGATGGAGGTATTCGCGGGCGGGTTCAAGCACCCGTATGGAATCGCCTTCTACCCGCCGGGTCCTGATCCGAAATGGCTGTACGTGGGCGACGCCGCTGCCGTGGTGCGCTTGCCTTACCAGAGCGGGCAGCTGCGAGCCGTCGGATCGCCCCAACCCATCGCCGATCTACCCGAGGGAGGACATTGGACGCGTGACCTGCAGTTCTCGAAGGACGGCGCCACGCTGTTTGTTGCGGTCGGCTCGGCGTCCGACGTGGACGATCCCGACACGGCAGCCCACGAGGCGCAACGCGCGAACATCCTCGCGGTTGATCCGGATGGGACGCACCGACGCGTCTATGCGTGGGGCCTACGCAACGCCTCCGGGCTGGCGGTCGGCCCCAACGGTGAGCTCTGGTGTGTCGTGAACGAGCGTGATGGTCTCGGCGACAATCTGGTGCCGGACTACATCACACAGGTTAAGGCGGGTGGCTTCTACGGATGGCCCTGGTGGTACATCGGCGCACACCAGGATCCGCGACACGAGGGAAAGCATCCGGAGCTTGCAGCGGTGACGATCGTTCCGGATGTACTGCTGCAGCCGCACGGCGCGCCGCTGCAGATCGCGTTCTATCAAGGCGCGCAGTTTCCCCAGGAGTATCGCGGCGACCTCTTTGCCACCGAGCATGGCTCCTGGAACCGCTCGATGCGTGCCGGTTACGAGGTGATCCGGGTCCCGATCGATGGCCGCGGCCATGCCAAAGGCGAATACCAGGACTTCGTGACCGGATTCGTGGTCGATGATGACCATGTGTGGGGACGACCGGTCGGATTGGCGCAGGCTCCGGATGGCTCGCTGCTGATCAGCGACGACGCCTCCAATTCCATCTGGCGGGTGCGCTATTCCGGTCCCTAGCCGGCCCGAACCCTCCGAAACGGTTTCGTCGCCCGGCGGCACGGTTTCATCCGTCGCGGGTCCGGTTGCGTCGGAGCCGATGGCGTGGGCGCATCGGACGCGCGACAATCCGCCACATGAAATCCGAACTACCCATGCTGGACCGCCGTCCGGACGGCACCGACGACGCCCCAGCCGAGCCGTTTCACAGGGCCTTCTTCCGGGTCTTCAACATCACCACCGTCGCACTGGTGTTCTGGCTTTGCTTCACGATCGTGGTGACCTCCTACGTGAAGGTGCTGGCCGTCAAGAGCTTTGGCGAGTGGGTCATGTTTATCGCCTATATCACGCGGCAAAACCTGGCCAGCGGCCTGCTGGGGCTGGTCGCGCTGGCGCTGGGAGCGGCGCTCCTGCCACGGCGCTTGAACGCCCGGCTCCGCTGGGGGGCCATGTTCGTGTTGCTGGTCGCCGCGATCACTGCCTCGAGCGTGATACGGCTCTGGATGTCACGCAATCCGCCCGGACGTTTCGGAGAAGAGGCCGTCTGGTGTACCGACCTTGTCGTGTTCTGGACCACGCTCGGACTGATGGCGTATGGGCTGGTCAGTTCGATCCGCAGCCAGCAGGACGCGCGGCGGCGCCTGACCCGGCAGATCGCGGAGCAGAGCACGCTGTCGGCTGCGGCGTTGGAGGCCCGGCTGACCGTGCTGCAAGCCCAGATCGAGCCGCATTTCCTGTTCAACACGCTGGCCAACGTCAGGCGGCTGTGCGAAGTCGATCCGCAACGTGGACGGCACATGCTGAGCAGCCTGCTCGACTACCTGCGTGCCGCGCTGCCGGCGATGCGGCGTCCTTCGGCGGCGCTGGCCGAAGAGTTCGAGCTGGTGCGCGCCTACCTGTCCGTGCTGCAGCACCGGATGGGCGACCGCCTGCACTTCAAAATCGAGCTGTCGGAGCACCTGGCCGATGCGCCGATCCCGCCGCTGATCCTGCCCACGCTGGTGGAGAACGCCGTGCGGCACGGCCTGGGACCGCTGCCTGAAGGCGGCACGATCACGGTCCATGCGGTGAAGGAGGACGGCCACGTGGTGGTGAGCGTGGCCGATGACGGGGCCGGTTTCCAGGCCGCGTCGGGGTCTGGCGTTGGCCTGGCCAACACGCGCGCACGCCTGTCGGCGCTGTTCGGAGGCGCGGCCAGCCTGAACCTGCGCGGCAATGAGCCGCGCGGCGTGATCGCCGAAGTGCGGTTGCCATATATCCAGAATGCACCGGCGGAGGTTGTGAGCGGATGAGCACCGCCACGCCCCACGCGCTGGCACCGGCGGGGGCGGCGCGGACCCTGTGGGTCACACTGGCCAACTGGCGCGATGCGATCGCGTCGCTGAAGCCGGCTGCGTGGAAATGGGCCGGCGTGATCGCGCTGTTCGGCACCGTTGTGGACTGCGCGCTGGTTTTTGGTGAACGCCAGCCGTCGGCTCCGACCTCCGCCGTGCTGGCGGTGTGCATCGCGAACGGGATCGTGTGGATCACGCAGGTTCCGCTCGGACTTTGCGCGTGGGCCATCGCCGACCGGTCGGGCGTGGACCCCGACAAACGTGTCCGCCGCCTCGCCGTCGCGTTGGTCGTTGCGACGCTGGTGCAGGCGGCGCTGGTGCCGGCCCTCAGCGACCTTGCGGTCGGGCGGCTGGATTTTTGCGCTGTGTTCGGGTGCCATGAGATCGACTACTCGAAGATTCCCTCGTGGCTGCTTTACGCGGAGGCGAGCGGCCACATGTTGATCTTTGGCGGGCTGATGTTCGCTTGTCTCGAAGCGCGCCAGCGTAACCGCGAAATCGAGCAACGCCTGCTGGCCTCCCAGCAGGAACGGGCGCGCCTCAGGCGCAGTGCTTTCGATGCGCGCCTGACCGCCATGCGGGCGCAGATTGATCCGCAGTTCCTGTTCGACAGCCTGGCCGACGTGCAGACTGCCTACGCGACGGATACCGTGCGCGGCGCCTCGACACTGGACCTGCTGATCGCCTATCTGCGCACCGCGTTGCCGCGCCTGCGCACCGAGGGCTCGACGATCGCCGCAGAAGCCGAGCTGGTCGACGCCTGGCTGGCGGTCGTGGCCGCCCGCCGCGGCGGTGTTCCGCTGCGGCGCGTGGTGGTCGAGCCGGCCTGTGCCAGCGCGCCGTTTCCGGCCACCGTGCTGTTGCCGCTGATCCAGTGGGCCGTGGGCGAGGCCGCGCAGGCCACGTCCGATGTTTCGCTGCTCGTGCGACGTGCCCAGCCCAACGGAGCAGGCCAGCTGCTGGTGCAGCTGCGGGTGACACCAGGGCGGCCTTGTCGCGAGGATGAGCCGGAGCTGCGGCGGATCCGCGATCGCCTGCAGGCCATGTACGGCGGGGCCGTCGAGCTGAGCTGCAGCGGCGGCCCGTCGAACGACCAGGTCGGCGGCGACCGGTCCGCCCCGGCCACCGTGATTGCGCTGCGCTGGCCCGATGAAAACGCCGACCGCGATCGTCGCTGAGGACGAGGCCCCCTTGCGTGAGCAGCTGCTCGAGCAGCTGCGCGCCTTGTGGCCCGAGCTGCAGATCGTGGGTGCGGCTGCCGACGGTATCGAAGCCCTGCGGCTGCTGGAACAGCGCCGACCGGACATTCTGTTTCTCGACATCCAGATGCCCGGTGCCTCGGGACAGGAGGTCGCGCGCGCGGCCGCCGGCCGCTGCCATATCGTGTTCGTGACCGCTTTCGATCAGCACGCGGTCGAAGCCTTCGAGCAGGGGGCGGTCGACTATGTCCTGAAGCCGGTGCTGCCAGCCCGCCTTTTTTCAACGGTCAGCCGACTTAGAGAACGCCTGCACGCGGGTCCGGCCCGGCCGGAGGCGGTCGAAGCGGTGATCGAGAGCCTTGCTGGCCGATCGACGACCCGACCTGCACTGCGCTGGATCAACGCATCGGTGGGCCAGAACCTGCGCGTGATCACGGTCGACGAGGTTCTATATTTCCAGGCCGATAACAAGTACACACGCGTGGTGACCGACCAGGGAGAAGCACTGATTCGCAAGCCACTCAAGGAGCTGCTCGACGAACTCGATCCGCAGCAGTTCTGGCAGATCCACCGCTCCACGCTGGTCAATGCGGCGGCGATCGAGCGCATCGCGCGCGACATGCGAGGTCGCATGCTGGTGCACGTGAAGGGTCGCGGCGACACGCTGCTGGTCTCCGACACCTACGCCCATCTGTTTCGCCAGATGTAAGTGCCCGGCCACCGCTGTTCGTCAAGCCGCGTCAGCCCGAAGGTCCGCCTGCACCAGGTCCCGCTCGTCGCAGCGAGCCCGCTCGAATGCGAATTGAGCTGCCTGGTCGGCCGGCAGCGCTTCGGCGAACAGGAATCCTTGCGCCTTCTCGCAGCCCAGCTGCTCCAGGAACCGGAGCTGGTCCTCGCGCTCGACCCCTTCGGCGACCACTTCCTTGCGTAAGGTATGCGCCATGTTGACGATCGCCGCCACGATCGTTGCGGCGTCGTTGTCGGCCGGCGCGTCCTCCAGAAAGCTCTTGTCCAGTTTTACGCTGGCGGCCGGCAGCCTTTTCAGGTAGCCGAACGATGAATATCCGGTCCCGAAATCGTCGATCGCAACACACACGCCGGCGGCCGCCAGCGCGTGCAACGACTCGACCCCGGTCTGGTTGCCTTGCACGAACACCGACTCGGTGACCTCGATTTCGAGGCTGCCGGGCGGCATCTTTGCCAGCTTCATCAGATAGTGCACGGTGCGCAGGAAGTTGGAGCGGAGCAGCTGGCGGTGCGACACGTTGACGGCGACGCGCGGAATCGGCACGCCCTGTCGCCGCCAGCGTTGATGCTGCAGGCACGCCTCTCTCAGCACCCACGAGCCGATGGCGTCGATCAGACCGCTTTCCTCCGCGAACGGTATGAACGTCGGGGGCAGCAGCAAGCCCTGTTTCGGGTGCTGCCAGCGCACCAGCGCCTCGACCGCGCACACCGTCCCGCTGCGCAGGTCGATCTGGGGCTGGAAGTGCAGCCGCAGCTCATTGCGATCGAACGCCTCGCGCAGCTCGCGATCGAGGGCGGCGCGGCGCTGCGCCTCCACGTTCATGCTGTCCTCGTAGTAGGCGAAACGATTGCGGCCATTCTCCTTGGCCCGATACATCGCGCTGTCCGCCTTCTTCAGCAGCTCGGCGCCATCGGTTCCGTCCTGCGGGTAGATCGCGATGCCGACGCTGGCCCCGACATAGACGGTGTGACCATCGACTTCGAACGGGCGGGACAGGGCTTTGATCAGCTGGCGGGCCTTGTTTCCGGCTTCCCGGGGTGAGCTCAGACCGCTCAGCAGGATGGTGAATTCATCGCCTGCCGGGCGCGCCACCGTGTCGGCGCCGCGCAGATTTTCCCGGATTCGCTCCGCCGCCTGCCGCAACAACGCGTCACCGGCGGCGTGGCCCAGTGTGTCGTTGGTGCGCTTGAAACGGTCCAGGTCCAGGAACAGGATGCCGACGCTGGTGCCGTCTCGCCGGGCGTTTGCGAGCTCCTGGGACAGCAGCGTCAGCATCGATGCGCGGTTCGGCAGGCCGGTCAGCGGGTCAGCGTGGGCCATGACCTGCAGTTCCCGATCGCGCTCGTGCGACGACAAGGCCACCTCGAGGCGGTCGTGGATGCCCGACAACAACGTCAGCTGATCGGCACTCAGTGCAAGCTCCGAGCTGTGGCCCAGCATCAGCAGGCCCCAGTCGCGCTCGCCGCGCGCGATCTTCTGTACCCAGTAGCTGTGCGCGCCGTCCTCCTTTTTGAGCCGCTCCAGCGCGTGCTCGGGCAAAGGCGGCAGCTCGGTCCAGGCGGTCACGGTGGAGTCCCGGATGCGCTGGCGCAGTGGCTCGGACAGGTCGAACCGGGCGCGGATCTTCGGCAGGCGGTCTCGTCGCAATACATAGATTCGCATCGCGTCGGCGCCGGGGCTGTCGTACAGACCCAGGACGACGACCTGCGCCGACGTCACATAGCGCACGCAGCGCAACACGCTCTTGGCCACTTCAGCGATGTCCTCCCGCCTCAGGATCGTCCTGTCGATCTGCGACAGCACGTGCAACGTCGCGAAGTTCATTCTGAAGCTTCGGGCTATCTCGTTGAACGCGCGAGACAGCTGAGCGATCTCATCGTGTCCGGCGGCTGCAATGCGTCCTGAGAAATCGTGCTGCGTGAGGCTGTGCGCGCCCGCCAACAAGCGATACAGCCGATCGACGATTCGATGCGTCTGCCAGGCGCCCAGCGCGATCGCCGGCGCCATCGCCAGCGCCAGCGCCAGCAGCTGCCACGGACGCGTGCCGGTCACATGCAGCTGGTCCAGCATCAACGCTGCCACGGCCGGCAACGCGGCGGCAGCCAGATAGCCGGCGAGGATGCGCCGACCCAGCGCGCCGCCGAGGCTGCGGCGCACGCGCGACCAGGTTGTCTCGTGACTTGCGGCGGTTGAGGGTTGAGAAGGTCGATCGCGCAT
>DATBCI010000420.1:0-14895 GCA_036270555.1 Burkholderiaceae bacterium | reverse complement strand
CAGCAGCAGCACGAACAGCAGGTTCTCCGAAATCCGGTTGTAGGGCTGATCCATTTTCGATCTCCTTTGGTTCAACGTGGCAGTGACTGAGCTCGCAAAGTACGCTCTAATTAGGACAAATCTGGCCCTATAAGAAGCGGACACTGCACCTATGCCACGGCCAACCGTTCGGGTTCTCGCTCTGCTGGAGCTGCTGCAGGCACGGGGCTCGACCAACGGGGCGCAACTCGCGCAGGCGTTGGAGGTCGACCGCCGCACGCTGCGCCGTTACATCGCGACGCTCGAGGAGCTTGGAATCCCCATCACGACGTCGCACGGGCGCTACGGCGGTTACCAGCTGATCCCGGGCTTCAAGCTTCCGCCGCTGATGTTCACCGACGACGAAGCGGTGGCGTTGGCCATGGGCCTGCTGGCCGCGCGCGGCCTGGGACTCGGCCGGGCAATGCCGGCCGTCGCGAGCGCCAAGGCCAAGCTGGGCCGGGTGATGCCCGAGCGGCTCAGGGCACGCCTGAACGCCGTCGATCAGTCGGTCGCGTTGGAGCTGACCCGGCCGCAGGTTTCCATCGACGAAACCGTGCTCGGGCTACTGACCACCGCTGCACAGGAGCGTCAAAGAATCCACATGCAGTACTCGACGCCGCAAGGCGAGAGTACGCAGCGCGATTTCGATCCCTATGGGCTCGTGTACCGCGGGGGTCGGTGGTACACGGTTGGGATGTGCCACCTGCGGAAGGGGTTGCGTTCGTTCCGCCTCGATCGAGTGGGTGCTGCGGTCGTCCTGAAAGCGCGCTTCGACAGGCCGGCCAGCTTCGACGCGCTGGCGTACCTGAAGGAATCCATCGCCTCGCTTCCGCGTGCACACCGGATCGAGGTGGTTCTGGCCACGGACCTTGCCACCGCACAGCGGGAGATGGTTTCCGGATTCGGCGTTCTCGAGTGGGTCGGCGACGCCGTGCTGTTGAGAAGCCAGGCCGACGACCTGCCCTGGTTTGCGCTGCAGTTGGCGCGGCTGCCCTTCGACTTTCAGGTGCAGTCGCCCGACGCGCTCAGAGATGAGGTGGTGTCGATGGGGCGTCGCCTGATGCGTCTTGCGCGTGCGCAGCTGCGATCGAGGCGAGCTCCGGCGCCGGCTCGTCTGCGACTCCGGAGCACCTCCGGCGCGGCGCGCGCAGGGCAGCGCTAGAACAATCCGACCACGCGCCCGTGGTCGTCGATATCGATCGCGTGTGAGGACGGCACCTTGGGCAGACCTGGCATCGTCATGATGTCGCCGCAGATCATCACGATGAACTCGGCGCCGGCGGCGAGCCGCACCTCGCGGATGTCGACGACGTGTCCGGACGGTGCCCCGCGCATCGAGGCGTCGGTCGAGAACGAATATTGGGTCTTCGCAACGCAGACCGGGAAATGGCTGAAGCCGGCCTGCTGCAGCCGCTCGATCTCGGCCCTGACTTTGCTGTCGGCCGAGATATCCGAAGCGCCGTACACGCGGGTTGCGATCGCGCGCATCTTGTCCCAGAGCGAGGCGCGCTCCTCGTACACGAATTTCATCTGGCTCGGGCCTTGACTGAGGCGTACCACCTCGTGGGCCAGTTCTTCCGCACCGGCTCCGCCGTGAGCCCAGTGGCGCGCCACGACCGCGCGACTGCCCTTCTTCGCGATGCGCTCGGTGACCAGCGCGAGCTCGGCATCGGTGTCATGGCTGCGGTGATTGACCGCGACCACGCAGGGCAGCCCATAGACGTTCTGCACGTTGTCGATGTGCCGTTCCAGGTTCGGCAGTCCGCGCTCCAGCGCGGGCAGGTTCTCCTTGGATACGTCCCTGACCTCGACTCCGCCGTGATATTTCAGCGCGCGCAGCGTCGCCACCAGCACCACCGCCGAAGGCCGAAGGCCGGATTTGCGGCACTTGATGTCGATGAACTTCTCGGCTCCCAGGTCGGCGCCGAAGCCGGCCTCGGTCACCACGTAGTCGGCGAGCTTGATGGCGCTGCTGGTTGCCAGCACCGAGTTGCAGCCGTGCGCGATATTGGCGAACGGACCGCCATGAATGAACGCCGGATTGTTCTCGAGTGTTTGTACCAGGTTCGGGGCCAACGCATCTTTCAGAAGCACCGTCATCGCGCCGGCGGCGTGCAGATCGCGCGCCATGATCGGAGTGCGGTCTGCCGTATAGGCGACCACGATGCGACCGAGCCGCTCCTTCAGGTCGCGCAGGCTCGAGGCCAGGCAGAAGATCGCCATCACTTCGGAGGCCACGACGATGTCGAAGCCGTCCTGGCGGGGAAAGCCGTTGCCCGGGCCGCCCAACCCGACCGTAATGTCGCGCAGCGCCCGATCGTTCATGTCGAGCACCCGGCGCCAGGCGATTCGGCGCACGTCGATGCCGAGGCTGTTGCCGTGGTGCACGTGGTTGTCGATCAATGCCGACAGCAGGTTGTTGGCAGCCGCGATCGCCGCGAAGTCGCCGGTGAAGTGCAGGTTGATGTCTTCCATCGGCACGACCTGCGCATACCCTCCCCCCGCCGCGCCGCCCTTCATTCCGAACACCGGTCCCAGCGACGGCTCGCGCAGGCAGATGACCGCCTTCTTGCCGATCCGGTTCAGCGCGTCGCCCAGGCCCACGGTGGTCGTCGTTTTTCCTTCGCCGGCCGGCGTGGGCGACATCGCGGTCACCAGGATCAGCCTGCCGTCGGGACGCGACTGGATCGAATCCAGGTAGTCCAGTGACACCTTCGCCTTGGTGTGGCCGTAAGGCAGCAAGTGATCCGCCCCAATGCCCAGCTTTTCCTGCGCCACTTCGGCGATGGACTTGAGCCGGGCCTGCTGGGCAATTTCGATATCACTCAACATCTCTGATCCCCCCTTGCGGATTTGAGCTGGTTTTGGAAATGCCTGCGCGCGAATCCACCGGACGCGAATCGTGGCCGGGGATGCTGCCTCAATCTCCGGCGTGCATTATCCGGTTTCCGTCGTTCGCTGGAAACATCCCAGCCGGGAAGGTTTCCGATGTTGGAGGCCGAAACAGCCGGGCGAAGTTGCGGCTTGTCGCATCGGCCACGTCGGCCACCGGCTGCGACAGCAGTTCCGACAGCTTTTGAGCCACGACCACCACGCGTGCCGGCTCGTTCACCTTGCCGCGATAGGGAACCGGCGACAGGTACGGTGAGTCGGTTTCTATCAGCAGGCGGTCCAGCGGGACCCGCTGCGCCACGGCCTGAAGCGCTCCCGCATTGCGAAAAGTCAGAATGCCGGAAAACGAGATATAGAAGCCAAGCGCGAGCGCCTCGAACGCAAATTCGACAGACTCGGTGAAGCAGTGCATCACCCCTCCTGCCTGGTCTGCCCGCTCTTCCTTCATGATCCTCAGCGTATCGTCCGGTGCCGACCGCGTATGCACGACCAGGGGCTTGCCCGCTTCGCGCGCCGCCCGGATGTGGACCCGGAAGCGGTCGCGCTGCCAGTCGAGCGGCTCCTTAAGCCGGTAATAGTCCAGTCCTGTCTCGCCGATGGCCAGCACCTTCGGGTGGGCGGCGTGGGCGACCAGTTGTTGGACGGTAGGTTCCTCACCCTCCGTGCTGTCCGGATGAACGCCGACGGTGGCGAAGATGTCGGGTTGCGACTCGGCCAAAGCCAGGATCTGCTCGAATTCCTCGATCCGGACGCACACGTTCACGGCCGCGCCCACGCCGGCCTGCCGCATGCGCTGCAACACCCCGTGCTGGTCGGCGACCAGCTCCGGGAATGACAAATGGCAGTGGGAGTCGACGAACATCTGTTCTGAGCTTCGCCGGGTGATGGGCGATCAGTGCCGGGCGCGCCGTAGCATGCCAGATAAAGCGCAACGACCGCTTTGCAGGAGGGCGCAATGCCCTCGCCGACCGTCGCTACAGCGTGTGAGTGGGGCGCGCCGAGCGCAGCGCGGCGCCGAGCGAATCCTCGATCCGCTTACGCGCGCTGAACCCTGACTCGTCGGCCGGAAACTGCACGCCGATCCCCGGAGTCTTGGAGGCGCCGCCTCCGGACGGGCTGATCCACACGACTTTGCCGGCGACCGGAATCTTGGTCGGGTCGTCGAGCAGCGTCAGGATCAGGTAGACATCGTCGCCCAGTTGATAGGGGCGATTGGTCGGTACGAAGATTCCTCCGTTCTTTACGAACGGCATGAAGGCCGCGTACAGGGCAGCCTTCTCCTTGATGGACAGTGACAGCACAGCCGGCCGGCCGCCTGCTGCCGCGCCTGCGCTCCCGACCTGCGCCGCGAAGGAGGCGTTCGCGTTCATTTACGTCCCATGGATCGATCCGACATAAGAAAGCAGCATACCCTCGATCGCCAGTTTGGCGTTCAGCGGATGGTCGGCAAACGATCGTGCAATTCGCAGCTCTGCCAGCCAGCCGCACGCCTGTGTAACCTTCCACGTGGCAGCGAGTTGCCGCATGGCCGCTATTTCGTCCGGATGATAGCGAACGGTGTTGGCCAGGCTAAAGGCTAAAAAGTCCCACCCCCAGCGCTGAAACAAAGCGACTGAACCGGCCAGCGGAGCCTCGCGCGGCACCGTCGCCACGACCTCGGCCGAGGTCAACTGGGCTCCTTTTCGCAGCAACGCCAGCAATCGGTCTCGCAACTCCGGCGGCAACCCATTGCGCTCGGCGTGCGCCGCCACCAGCGGCGCCCCACCCGCTTCGAGCAGACGTTGCCGCGCCTGCGCGACACCTTGTTGTTCGAGCCAGGCAACAGCCGCTGCCATCGGCGGCAAAGCCACCCGGATCAGTGCGCAGCGCGAGCGCAACGTCGGTAGCGTTTCCTCCACCCGGTTGCTCACCAGCAAAAAAATCGTCCGCGCCGGCGGCTCTTCCAGGACTTTGAGCAGCGCATTGCAGGCCGGCAGGTTCATCGATTCCGTCGGTTCGATCACGATCACGCGGGGTCCGCCGCGATGCGTGGTCAGCGTGACCCATTCGGAGAGGTCTCGCACCTGTTCGATGCGGATTTCGCGGCTGGCGCGACCTTTGGATTCTGCGCCCCCGCTTGCCGGACGCACATCGCCGGCCTCGCCCGCGGTACCGGAGGCGCCTCGCGGGTCGGGCTCGGCCAAAGCGTCCGGACGGACGATGCGCAAATCGGGGTGATTACCCGCCGCGGTCAGCGCGCAGCCCGCACACTGCCCGCAGGCGGTGCCATCGGGACGGCGCTCCTCGCACAGCAGCGACTCGGCTGTGTCCAGCGCAAGATCCAGCTTGCCGATGCCGGCTGCGCCATGCAGCAACACCGCGTGGACCTGGCGCGCCAGCAACTGCCCGATCAAGCCGCGGGCCGGCGCATTCCACGGCAGCGCCTTCAGGCGCGCCACGGCTTCACGCGCGCCACGACGCGTTCGAGGATTTCGGCCGCTGGCCGAGCCCCATCGACGACCAGAAATCGATTGGGGTTGGCGCGAGCGCGCGCCAGATAGACATCGCGTACTCGTTCGAAGAAGGCTGCATCCTCGGCTTCGAAGCGGTCCGGCCGGCGCGCTTGCGACCGGCGCACCGCCGCTTGCGCCGGATCCAGGTCGATCACGACGGTCAGGTCCGGCTGCAACGTTGGATGCACCCAGGCTTCGAGGTTGGCGATCCAGTCGGGCGCGATTCCGCGCCCACCGGATTGGTAAGCGTAGGTCGCATCGGTGAAACGGTCGCACAGCACCCAATGTCCGGTCCCGAGCGCGGGCACGATCACCTCATCGATATGCTCGATGCGCGCGGCGAACATCAGGAGGGTCTCGGTCAGGGGCGACATCGGCCGTTCGAGCAGCAGGGCGCGCAGCGACTCCCCCAAGGCGGTACCACCTGGCTCGCGCGTTTCCAGGACGTCGATTCCCGTGGCTCGCAATGCCGCGGCGGAGGCGGCCAGCTGCGTGCTCTTGCCGCTGCCGTCGATCCCCTCAAAGGTGATGAAGCGTCCGCGCATCGGCTCAGTTGCCGGCGGGGTGGCGGGTCTCGGACCCGGCGGACTTCGTTGCGCTCTTCTGAAACCGGTCCACCGCGCGCTGATGCTCGGCCAATGTGGCGGAGAACACGGAGGTGCCGTCGCCGCGCGCCACGAAATACAAGTCCCGCGTCGTCTCCGGATTCAATGCCGCCTCGATGGCAGCCTGCCCCGGCAGAGCGATCGGCGTCGGCGGCAGACCCGCGCGCTTGTAGGTATTGTATGGGCTGTCCGTCGTGAGGTCCTTGCGGTGCAGGCGCCCGTCGAAGCGGTCGCCCAGTCCGTAGATCACGGATGGATCCGTCTGAAGCGGCATTCCAAGCCGCTGGCGGTTCACGAAGACACCCGCCACTCGCCGCCGCTCGAACGCCTGCCCGGTTTCCTTCTCGATCAGGGACGCCATGATCAGCGCTTCGTAAGGGTTGTGGTAGGGCAGATCGGACGCACGCCCATCCCAGGCGTGAGCAATGCGCTCCTCCTGCATACGGTAGGCGCGGCGGTACAGGTCCAGGTCGCTCGAACCCGGGTCGAACACGTACGTGTCCGGCGCAAACAGTCCCTCCGGATCCTTCTCGATCGCACCGATTGCTCGCAGCAGTTCCGCGCTGCTGAGCTTGGCGCTCTGATGCTGCAGTTCGGCGGTGGAATCGAATTGCTCGCGCAACTCGCGGAAGGTCGTTCCCTCCAGCACCGTCAGGCGCTCACGCACCACGTCGCCGCGTTCAATCATCTCGACCACCGAGCGCATCGACATGCCACTTTCGATCGCGTACCGGCCGGCGCGCAGCGAGTGCGTCGCACCGTTGGCGCGCGCCAGGGCCACGAATTCGAGCTCGTTGATATCGACCCCGGCCGCGCGGATGGCACGAGCGATGGTGCGCACCGAAGCGCCATTGGCGATTCGCACCTCCACCCGCGGCTGACTCATGTCGAGCGGCCGGTCGTAGCCGCGCCAGAGATAGGCGCATGCCGCCGCGGCCGAAAGGATGACCACCCCCGCCAGCAGCCACCACCGTGATGCGCGCAATGTGTCTCGGATCCGCACCGATCAGTCCATCTGTCAATTGGCGGATTTTACGGGGTTCATATAATGGCGATAGCGACGCCGCGCTTGGAGGCGTCGACAAGAGCGAATAGGGAAACTGTCCATCTGATGCCTGAAGATCCCCGCCCCGGCACGCCGGAGGGCGCATGGTCGGCCCCGGTCGAGCAGCTGCAACGGGCGCTGCGGGAGCCGTTGCTGACTGCGTTGCCCAGGTTCGGCGTGCTGGCGGTGCGCGGCCCGGATGCAGCGCAATTCCTGAATGCGCAGCTGACGGTCGATGTCGCGGCGATCGATGCGACGCGCTGGCAATTGGGCGCGTACTGCTCCATCAAGGGGCGCGTCACCGCGCTGGTCGAGTTGTGGCGCACCGACGACGGCTTCTGCCTGTCGTTGCCGTCTGAGATGGTGGAGACACTGCGGTCTCGCCTTGCGCGCTTCGTGCTCAGATCCAAAGTTCAGCTCGAGAACGTCACCGACCAGTGGCGGGCATTCGGCTTGACCGGCCTGGGGATCGAGCACGCGCTGACGTCGGCAGGCTTGCCGTGCCCGGAGCAACCGTGGACGAGCCGGCCGCTGAGCGAGGGCGGGCGGCTGGTGCGCGTTCCGCCTTCGCCGCGTGCAGGAGCGCGGCTGATGCTGCTGACGCCCGCGGCAACCACGACCTCCTACCAGCAGAAACTGGCCGCCGTCACCCCGGTGGATCCGGGTGTGTGGTGGTGGTCCAAGGTCGACGCCGGTCTGCCGGACGTATTCACGGTGACCCAGGAGCGATTTCTTCCTCAAATGCTGAACCTGGATGTGCTGGGCGGCGTGCACTTCGGCAAAGGCTGCTATCCGGGCCAGGAGGTGGTCGCGCGAAGCCAGTATCTGGGCAAATTGCGCCGCCGCATGATGCGGGCTCATGCCGCTCAGGCGCTGCCCGGCGAGGACGTGTTCGACGACAGCGCCGACGGCGCCAGCGGGGGGGCGGTGGGAACCGTGGTCATGGCGGCGGCGTCCCCCGAAGGCGGGGTCGACCTTTTGCTCGAGTGTCCAACCGCGCTCGTTGGCGCTGCGCAGCTTCGAATTGGCAAGGCACAATCGGGCCACATAAGCCTGGGTGAGGTGCCTTACCCGATGATCAACCCCACAGCCTGATCGGTAGGGTCAAACTCCAGATGTCTGCCCAACCAAAAGCGAGGAGACTTGCGGCGGATCTTCGAGATTCGACCGCTGTTACCCGATGTGCCTGATCCTGTTCGCCTGGCAGGCTCACTCCGAGTACCCGCTGATCGTGGCGGCCAATCGGGACGAGTTCTACGCCCGCCGCACGCGCCCGGCCTCCTGGTGGGGTCAGGCCGTGTCGCTGCTGGCTGGGCGCGACGAAGAAGCGGGCGGCACATGGCTTGGAATCAACCGACGGGGCCGCTTTGCCGTCGTGACCAACGTTCGGGCCCCGAACGAGCGCAATCCGCACGCCACTTCTCGCGGGCTGCTCGTGCTGTCGGCGCTGCAAACGTCGCAACCGATGCGCGGCTGGGTCGACGACTGCATGTCGCGCGCCCACTCCTTCAACGGCTTCAACCTGCTCCTCGCCGAGCCCATCGGGGCCGGGTCACGCGGGGCGGGTTCCGAGCTCGTGTACCTGAGCAATCGTCTCGACGACGGCGCGCGCCGCTTGCAAGCGGGAGTCTTCGGTCTGTCCAACGCGTTTCTGGACACGCCGTGGCCGAAGGTCACGCGCGGTGTAACGGCCTTTTCGTGCCAGATCGCTCAACGCGTCAGCACGGATAACCTGCTGCAGCTGATGGCGGACCGGGAAGTCGCTGGCGAGCTGGAACTGCCTTCGACCGGAATTCCGCGCGACTGGGAGCGCGCCCTTTCGGCGATTCAGATCCGCGCCAACGGATACGGCACGCGTGCCACGACCGTCGTGACCGTCCGGCGCGACGGTCTGGTCACCTTTGTCGAGCGTTCGTTTGATCCATCCAGCCCCGACATCGGCTCGGATCGTCGCTTCGAGTTCATGATCGACGGCGCCGCCGCCAGCCCGGCCGGGCTCGGCGCGCGCACCAAGGGACAGCACCGCTAGCCCCTGGAGGCTCGCCCCAGCGTGGCGTGCGCAATGCCCGCGTCACCCTGCCACGAGCCCTGTTGCACCGTCAGGCACTCCAGCTCTCTCAGTGGGCTCCTTTCTTCGCATCGCCTGCCACCACCACCGTCATCTTCGACAGATCGAGGTACTTGCGTACGACCGTGAGCAGCTGCTCGGGCGTGAGTGCCTCGACGTGACTTTCGAACTGACGGGTGAATTCGTAGGTGCGATCCAGATCGAGATTGGCGACCCAACCGCCTGCCAGCGCACCGTCATCCGAGCGTGCGAGCACGTGCTCCTGGCGATAGCCCTGCTTCGCCTGCTGGACCTCGTCGTCGGTAAATCCGTCCTTCAGCACGCGCTCCAGTTCCTCTTTGACCTCCTGCTCGACCCGGTTGACGTTTTGCGGGGCCGAGATCGCGCCCACGCCCCATGCCCCGGCCCGATCGCGGCCGTTGATCTGCAGGGCCGCACCGATGCCGTACGAGAGGCCGTCCTTCTGGCGGATGCGGTCGACCAGTCGATTGTGCAACCCGGAGCCTCCGCCGATGATGCGGCTCGCCAGCGCCAGCGCCGGCGCGTCAGGATCGTCGTCGCGCATGTTCACCGGGATGCGCGCGCGATAGAACGCGTTTTCCTTGTCGGCCGTGTCGACGAAGATGCGGGTCGCCGGCACATCCACGAAGTCGTTCAGCAGCCGTTCGTACGGCGCCTTGGATCTCCAGGATCCGAACCGGTCCGCCAGCAGCGGTTCGACCTGGCTTGCGTCGAAGTCCCCCACCAGCGCGATCTCGCCGCGTGCCGTGCCCCAGAAGTGGTCGAAGAAACCGCGCACGTCGTCGAGCGAGGTGTTGTTGACGGCTTCGATGCGCTCGGTCAGCGGAATGTGGCGGCGCGGATCGCCCACCGCATACGTACTGAAGTGAGCCAGCAGCGCATCGCGCGAGCGCTCGCCCGGATCGTCCAGCTTGCTTTGCAACCCGGTCAGGATCTCGCGCTTGAGTTGATCGAATTCGGCCTGCGAAAAGGTCGCCTCGTGCAGCACCGTGTCGACCAGCTTCAAGGCATCCTCCACCGTGGCGCGGCTCGCCTGGAAGTTCGTCAGGTCGCCGGTCACCTTCAATCGCGTCAGCTCATCATCGATCTGCTGGCGGGTCATCTTGGCTGTGCCGCGTCCAAGCATTTCGCGTACCGTTTCGCCGACGATGACCTGTCCACTGAGCGTCTTCAGATCGCCAAACTGGAAGTTCAGCGCGACGTTGACGGTCCCGCCCCGGGTCTTCTTGGGTAACAGCGCAATCTTCAGGTCGCCGGCGTGCACCACCTTGGTCCGCGCGTCGATGTTTTGCGGGCTCGGATCGAAGCGCTCCCCCGCCTCCGCGGCAGCGCGCGGTTTGTAGTCTTTCAACATCTGGTCCACCGAAAGCGGCGCGGGAACCTCGGCGCGCTGCGGCGTGTCTTCCGGCAGGAAGATGCCGACAGTGCGGTTGTCGCGGCGGAAGTACCGCTGCGATGCCGCGGCCACATCGGAAGCGGACACCTGCTGGGTTGCATCCCGAAGAACGAAGAACAGCCGCCAGTCGCCCTGCGCGATGTAGTCGGAAAGGGCCACGCCGAAACCCTGCGGATCGGCCAAGGTGCGCTCCGAATCCGTCTCCTCGAACTGGCGCATCCGGTTCATCTCGGCGTCGGTCGGCGCGCTCTTGTCGAACGTGTGCTCGACCACCTCGATCAGCTTGTCGCGAGCACGTTCGACCGAATCGCCGGGCTTGACGATGGCCCCGAACACCATCGCGCCCGGGTCGTGCAGGAACATCGGCTCGGCGAACACCTGCGCGGCCAGACCCGCTTCGACCAGCTCATGGTGCAGGCGTCCGTTGGGCGTCTGCCCCAGGATGTCGGACACTGCCGACAGCGCGGCCGTGTCGGTGCTGCGGCCGGCCGCAATGTGGTACCCCACCAGCACGATCTGCGTATCGCCCTTGCGGCGCACGGTGACGCAGTGCTCGCCGTCCTGCGTCGGCTCCACCGTCCACTGCGGTGGCAATGACCGCTTGGGCCGCGCAATGCGACCGAAGGTATCGCCGATCAGCTTCAAGGTGCGGTTGACATCGAAATGACCGGCCACGATCAGCACCGCGTTGTCGGGCTGGTAGTACAGCCGATAGAACGCCTGCAGGTTCTGGATGCGGACGTTCTCGATGTCGCTGCGGGCGCCGATCGTCTCCTTGCCGTAGGAATGCCACTCGTACATCGCCGACAGCATCCGCTTGAACAGCACGCTGCCCGGATCGTTCTCGCCTTTTTCGTACTCGTTGCGCACGACCGTCATTTCCGAATCGAGATCCTTGCGCGCGATGAACGAGTTCGTCATCGCATCGGCTTCACGCCGCATGGCCCAGTTCAGGTTGTCATCGCTCGACTGGAAGGTCGAGAAATAGTTGGTTCGGTCGTAACTGGTCGAGCCGTTGTTCCGAAAGCCGCGTGCCGCGAACTCGCGGTCAGGGTCCGGAAAGTGGGTCGAACCCTTGAACATCAGGTGCTCGAGCAGGTGCGCCATCCCGGTCTCGCCGTAGTGCTCCATCCTCGATCCGACCAGGTACGTGACGTTGACCGTCACCGTGGGCTTGGCCAGGTCGGGATACAGCAGCACGCGAAGGCCATTGTTCAGGTGATACTCGGTGATGCCTTCGATCGAGGTGTCCTGCGTGACACCCGGGGGCAGCGCGGCCTGCGCTGACCATCCCACCTGGGGGCCCAGCACAGCCAGGGCCAGCCATGCTTGAACAAAACGCGTGCTACGCATCGGAGTCGGTCGCGCCGGACGCCGTCCGGCCGCTTAGCCAAGTGTTGAAAGGCGCGATTGTGCCGGATCGGCAGGCACGCCCGCTACAAGCCACCAGGCCACGGGTGGTCGCGAAAGCGCTCGCGCAGGCTCCCCTTGAGCATCTTGCCGGTCGCCCCGAGGGGGATCGCCTCGACGAAGACGACGTCGTCAGGAATCTGCCAGCGGGTCACTTTGCCGGCAAAGTGGGCCAGCAACTCTTCCCGGGTGACCGCATCGCCGCTCTTGCGCACCACCACCAGCAGTGGTCGCTCGTCCCACTTCGGATGGGGCACCCCGATGCAGGCCGCGTTGGCAACGCCCGGATGCGACAGCGCAATATGCTCCAGCTCGATCGAGCTGATCCATTCGCCGCCGGACTTGATGACATCCTTGCTGCGATCGGTAATGCGCATGAAGCCGTCCTGATCGATGTGGGCCACGTCGCCGGTCGGGAACCAGCCGCCGCGCAGCGGCGAGGTGCCCTGGAAGTACGCGCTGGCGACCCACGGGCCGCGCACCAGCAGGTCCCCGCTGCTCTTGCCGTCCCATGGCAACTCTTCCCCGTCCACACCCACCACTTTCAGATCGACCGGATACAACGCGCGCCCCTGTTTGCATCGGATGGCCAGCTGCTCTGGCGCTGCCAGATTCAGTTGGCCGTGCTTCAACGAGCAAACGGTACCCAGCGGGCTCATCTCGGTCATCCCCCACGCGTGCAGGATCTGCACCCCGTACTCATCCTGCAGGGTCTGCAGCATCGAAGGCGGGCAGGCGGCGCCCCCGATCACTGCACGGCGCAGCGTGGACAGCTTCAGCCGGTTGGCTTGCATGTGCGCCAGCAGGCCCTGCCACACGGTCGGCACGCCAGCCGATATCGTGACCCCCTCGGATTCGAAAAGCTCGTACACCGAACGGCCATCCAGGCGGGGGCCGGGCAGCACCAGCCGTGCTCCGACCATCGGCGCTGCGTACGGGATGCCCCAGGCGTTGACGTGGAACATCGGCACCAGCGGCAGTATCGTGTCGCGCGACGACAGGTTGAACGCATCGGGGAGCGCGCAGGCGAGCGCATGCAGCACCGTGGAGCGATGGCTGTACACAACGCCCTTCGGATCCCCGGTGGTGCCGGACGTGTAGCACATCGACGATGCGCTCGTTTCGTCCATGGCCGGCCAGTCGAACGAGTCGTTGCCGGCCTGCAGCAGGTCTTCGTAGCACGACGCTGGTCCCGGTCCGGCATCGGCCATCCGATCGCGGTCGGTCATCGCCACGAAATGGCGCACCTCGGGCGCGGCCTGGCGCACCGCCTCGGCGAGCGGGGCGAAACACGAATCGAAGAACAGAACCCGGTCCTGTGCATGGCGCGCGATCCATCCGACCTGATCCGGGTGCAGGCGCGGATTGATCATATGCAGTATCGCGCCACACCCGGACACGCCGAAGTACAGTTCGAGATGCCGATACGTGTTCCAGCCCAGCGTCCCGACCCGATCACCCGGGCCGACTCCGAGCGAGGCCAGCGCGCTGGCCAGGCGCCGGGAGCGGCGGTGCAACTCGTGGTAGGTCGTGCGGTGAAGGTCGCCTTCGACCCTGCGCGAGACGATCTGCGCCGAGCCGTGATGCCGATCTGCATGCTGGATCAGGGACGCGATCGTTAAAGGCGCCGACATCATCAGAGCCTGAGTCATTGGTTCCCTCGCTAAAATGGTGCCCGATCCCTCTGTTAGGAATTGAACTTGAAGATTCTGCTCGATCTGCTGCCGGTCGTCGTTTTTTTTGCCACCTTTGGCCTAGCCAACAGGGCACCACCCCACATCGTTCACGCATGGGCCGCCCTGCTGCCCGGGTCGGGCCTCGCGGCCAGCGGCATGGACGTTGCGCCGCTGCTGCTGGCAACGGCCTGTGCCATGGTCGCGACGCTGATTCAGGTCAGTTGGCTGATGCTGCGCCGCGCCACCGTGGCTCCTTCGATCTGGATCAGCGCCTTGTTGCTGGTGGTCTTGGGCGTTCTGACCATCTGGCTGCGCAACGAATGGTTCATCAAATGGAAACCGACCCTGCTCTACTGGACCTTTGCCGCCGTGCTCGTGGGCGGTCGCTGGATCTGGAAGCGCAATCTGCTGGGAGTGCTGTTCTCCAATGAACTGCAACTTCCCCAGTTCGCCTGGGATCGCCTGCTGGTTGCCTGGGCTGGCTTTTTCATCGTGCTCGGCGGCCTGAACCTGGCGGTTGCATACCAGTTCAGCACCGAGACCTGGGTCAACTTCAAGACGTTCGGCCTGTTGGGTTTGACGTTCGGCTACTCACTGGTGACGGGCTTCTACGTGGCACGCTACTTGAAGGCCCCCACGAATGGATGACGAAGCGATGATCGACCGGATACGCGATCTGTTGAGGCCGCTGGAGCCGCTTGAGCTGCAGATCGAAGACGAAAGTGAGCGTCACGCGGGTCATCCGGGAGCGCGCGCGGGCGGCGGCCACTACCGGCTGCTCCTGGTCAGTCCCCGTTTCCCGGGCTTGACCCGTCTGCAGCGCCACCGCCTCGTGTATGATTGCTTGATTACGCTGATGCCGGGGCAGATCCACGCCCTGGCGATGACCTTGCTGAGCCCCAAGGAAGCGGCGTCGGCAGGTTCCCATCCACCCTCCCGAGAGTAACTACCCGATGTCCCGAATTCTCGTAACCATTGCTGCAGCTCTAGCTGCCGGATCGGCGTTGGCCCAGAGCGCCACCACGCCGGCTGCCCCGCAGAAGGCTGCGGCTGCACCCAGCACCAACAGTCAGAACATTGCCACGGTCGACGGCAAAGCGATCACCAAGGCGAACGTCGACCAGTTCATGCAGCTGATCGGCCAGCCTGACACGCCGGAGTTGCGTGAGCGGATCAAGGAAGAGCTGATCGAGCGCGAAGTGTTCTATCAGGAAGCCACCAAGCGCGGTATTCCCGATCGGCCGGACGTGAAGTTCCAGGCCGACCTCG
>DATBCI010000419.1:0-17471 GCA_036270555.1 Burkholderiaceae bacterium | reverse complement strand
ACGAAAATCGGAAGGGGTCCGCCTCTCGCGTAAAGCGCTGACCGTACGGCACCGCGACCGGTTGATCGAGGAGCTTCGAGCTGACCCGGAGCTTGCTGCCGAATACATCAACGCCGCTGCAGATGACGACGATCCTCGCGTTTATCTGGCGGCACTCAAGACTGTGGCGGAGGCACAAGGCATGGCCGTCGTCGCCAAGGCCGCTGGCGTTCCGCGAGAAAGCCTTTATCGTGCACTTTCCGCGAGCGGCAATCCGCGCTTTTCGACCTTGCACGCGATTTTGAAAGCGGCCGGCCTCAAAATGGCGGTTAAGCGAGCGTAACTTTGAAGGAGGCAAAATTTGTCGAACGTATTGAAATATCACTTGGCAACGGTCGCGATTCTGGCTTGCGCAATATTTCTGTATGCACTTGGCTCGAACGGTGGCGGAAGCGTTGTATTGCTGTGCGGCGGCGCGATGGAATTGTGGTTCTGGGTTCGCGCGCTCCGCATTGGTGCCAAGAAATCGACGAAGCACCTCGAAGAGTCGTCACTGTCTCATTAAAGAAATGATTGCATCTTGCACCCTTGCGGGCCGCTATCAGCCCCGCGTCAGGCGCCGGTACTCCGACATGTGGCGGATCGCCTGCCTCGGCTTGCCGAGGCTTTCGTACAGAAGGGCCAGGTTGTAGTGGCAGTCGGCCGTCGCCGGGTCGGCCTTCAGCGCGGCTTCGTAGGCTTCGATCGCCTCGCGCTTACGGCCAACATCCCCCAGCAGCACGGCGAGGTTGTACAGTAACAACGCATCGCGTCCACAGACGGCGATGGCTTCGCGGTAGACGCGCTCAGCTTCCTGGTAGCGGCGGTTTTCATGAAGGAGCCGACCCAGATTGATCCGGGCATCGAGGCGCGCGGGGTCCTGTTCGATGGACTTGCGGTAGGCGTCGATCGCCTCCTCGGGATTGTCCCGCTCGGCCGCGGCGCCGTACGCAAACCACTCGGCGGCGCCGGCAGCCGGCTCGGCATGTTCGATCACGCTGAGCGAGCCGCCGGCAGGGTCGCCCTCAAAATCCAGCACATACTGACCGGACTCGACCTGCCGGTGCCTGGAGCCGTCGCGTACGACCACCTGTTCGCCCACGGCGCTGATCGACAGCCCGGACAGCGGCATCGCCTCGGGCAATTGGCGGCGCAGTTCCTTAAGTGAGCGGCTGATGCGCTTGGCCGGTATGTTGGCGCTGGCCAGCGTCTGCGCGGTGCGCAGGACGATCAGGTCCTGGAAGGAGAAGAGCAGCGTGTTGCGCGGGCCGCGGGTCGGAGTGACGAACCCGGCTGACGCCATCGCGCGGATCGTGCTGCGCGGGAGGCGCAGCATCTTCTCGACGTCGCCCACGCCGTACTGACGCATCGACCTGCTGCCAGCGAAGTGGATCGCGCTACTTCCTGGCGCGAGCCCGCGGTGCCGGAGCCGCCTCGGCCACCGGCGCCTGCTTCGGCGGCTTGCGCGAGCCCGCCGCAATGGCCACCGGCGCCACCGCCACCACCGACTCGGCCTGCACCGCCGGCGCCTTCGCGGGTGCAGCGCCCTTGCGCTCCAGGCTGGCCCGCAGCGCTTCCATCAGATCGATCACCTGGGCGCCGCCGGCGTCGGCCCCATCGGCCAGCGTGATTTCCTGGCCCTCCACTTTCTTCTGGATGGCGGCTTCGACGCGCGCGCGCACGTCGTCCGTATAAGCGTCCGGGTTGAAGGTGTCTGCAGACTGCTGTTCGATCAGCAGGTGGGCCAGCTTGAGCTCACCGTCCTTCACTTCGGTGTTCGGAATCTCCAGATCCTTGATCGAGCGGACCTCGCCGGCGTACAGCAACTGCTGCATGATCAGGCCGTCCTCGACCGGGCGGATCATCACGATGTACTGCTTGCCGCGCGCGGCCCAGCGGCCCAATGCGCATCGCTTCGATTCACGCAGAGCGCGCGCAAACAGCGCATAAGGCTTGGCACCCCCCTTGTCGGGCGCCAGGTAATAGGCCTTGTCGAAATACACCGGATCGACCGATTCGAGTGGAACGAACTCGGCGATGTCGGCGCTGTGCGTGCCGGCCTCCTCCAGCGCCTTGAGCTCTTCCGGGGTGAAGATCACGTACTGGTCCTTGGCGAACTCGTAACCCTTGACGATGTCGTCGCGCTCGACGACGACGCCCTCCTGCACGCACACATACTGCTGCTTCAGGCGCGACCCATCGGCCTTGTGCAACATGTTGAATGAGATGGCGCGGCTGGATTCGGTGGCTGAGTACAGCTTCACCGGAATCGCAACCAACCCGAAAGAGACCGTCAGCGAGCCAATTGATCGAGCAGCCATGGATCACCTCTTGTCAACAGCAACTGCGATTCAACCAAGAAGCAGCTGAGCGGTCAACTCAGGCCTTGGCAGCATTCAATACGCCTTCAAGGCTCTGCTTGCGGATCAGGGCATCCGCCCAACGATCCCCGGTTTCCGCCACCCGCTCTGCCGCATTCGTCAGCAGGAAGTCAAGCGGGTGAGCGCCGGCCAGTTCTTCCCAGGTCAGCGGCATCGACACCGGTCCCCCGGGCGCGCCCCTGGGCGAATAAGCCACGTTCAGCGTCTTGCCGCGCACGTTCATATTGTAATCGATGAAGATCTTGCCGGTGCGTTTCGGAACGCTCCATTCCATCGTGATGTCGCGCGGGTGCTGCCGCATCAGGTGGCGTCCGACCAGCTCGCAAACCGCGCGGGCGGCCTCGAAATCGATGGTGCGCCGGATCGGCACGAAGATGTGCAGCCCGGTCTTGCCCGAAGTCTTGACGATCGGCTCCAGCGACATGCTGTTCAGCAGCTCGCGCAGCCAGAAAGCCACTTCCTTGCCCTTCTCGAATGCGACCGTATTGAGTTCCGGCTCGTCGCCGGGCGCCTCCTTGCCCGAATAGATGTACGGATCGAGGTCGAACACCAGGTAGTCGGGGTAGTTCAGCACCGAGGCCTCGAGCGATTCCTTCGAAGTGTCGTAGTCCGTGTCCTTCGAAGTCGAGTCGGCCTCAACCTTCGCGCGCGAGTGCCAGACATGGAATTCCAGCGTTCCCGACTGCGCCAGCCACAGCAGGGTCGGAAGGTTGTTGCAAAGAAGGTATTCGTGGTCCTCGTCCTTGTGGCTGGAGAACACCCGGATGGTCTCGACAAACTCGGGGCGCTCCTGCTCCCAGTGCTTCTGGAAGAACCGCTGGCCCGTGATGCCGTCCGGCATCCGGATCATGGTCAGCGGGCGATCGGCCAGGTGCGGCAGGATGAACGGTGAGATCTGCGTGAAGTATCGCAGCAGGTCGCGCTTGGTCAACGCCGGCTGCCGCAGCGCCGGATCCGGCGGCCAGTAGACGCGGTCCAGGTGCGTCAGCCGGATCCGATGCGATCCGACCATCAGGGGAAAGGCCGCCCTCGTGGTGTCGAGCTGGGCCAGGATCGTGGCCACCTCGGTGCTGCCCTCCTTCGCGCCACGCGCTGACGCGCTTGGCGCTTCGGAGGGTAAACGCGCTTCGGCGGACCGTTGCACGGATTTCGGATCGACGTCGTCGCGCAGCCGTACGAAGATCGGGTGCCGCAGATGATCGTCGACAGTCCAGCTTTGAAACTTGACCTCGGCGACCAGTTTGGGTTCGACCCAGGTGGTTGGATTGGGAAGATCGGGCGTCTCATCGAATGGACAGCTGGGCCGCTTGAGCGGCTCCAGCCGCTTTTTCAACTGAGCCAGCCCGGGGTCATCCAGGCCGGAGCCCACGTGTGAGGCGAAGCGCAGCCGGTCCCCGTCCCAATATCCAACCAGTACAGCGCCCAGGGGCGCACGTGAACCCTTGCCTCGGGTATAGCCTCCGATCACGAACTCGGCGGTCTGTACCGGCTTGATCTTGACCCAGGAGGTCGAGCGTCGCCCGCTCTCGTAGCTGCTGTCCTTGCGCTTGCCGATCACGCCTTCGAACCCGCTCGCGAGCGCCGCTTCCTGCAAGGCCACGCCGTCGTCGGCCGCATGCACCAGCTGCACCAGAGGCGATGGCAGCAGGCATTGCGACAGGTAGCGGCGACGATCCCGGTACGGCGATTTGCGCAGGTCAACGCCCGCGAAAAACACGATGTCGAAGCAGTAGAAGATCACCGGCACGGTCCGGTCGGCGCCGGCGATCTCGCGCTCGGTCTTCAACTGAACCCGGTTCTGCAGCGCATTGAACGAGGGCTTGCCGTCGGCGTCGAAAGCGACGAGCTCACCGTCCAGGATCATGCCGTCCACCGACTGGCCGCCAAGCTCCGCCACCAGTCGCGGAAAAGTGCTGGTCAGGTCCAAGTCGCGGCGCGAGCGCAGCTTCACGCCGCTCGCGTCGACGAAGGCGAGCACCCGATAGCCGTCGAGCTTGGGTTCCCACGTCCAGTCGGGGCGGTTAAAAGGCCGCTCGCCGATCTCGGCCAGCATCGGCGAGACCTTGTCCGGCATCGGCACAACCTTGCCGCACGGAACCAGCTGCGCCGCGGGGATGCGGTGCGCGGGTACCACTTTCAGATCCTCGACGGCCACGCCGGACAGCACCGAGCGGTTGCGGGTAGCCACATCGATGTCGGTGACAAACCGGTCTCTGTGCTTGATCAGCAGCCAGCTTTTCGGGTCTTGTGCGGTGCGAACCAGCGCGAATGAGCCCTTGAGCTTCTCGCCGCGCAACAGGAAGCTGAGCTTTCCCTTGGCGATGCCTTCACGAACCAGCCGCTCGGCTTGCGCGCGCTCGTGGAACCAGGTCCGGTCCTCATCGGGCGAATACACGCCACAGTCCCAAACAATCACCTCGCCCGCGCCATACTGGCCGGGAGGTATCACACCCTCGAACGAGGCGTAGTCGTACGGGTGGTCCTCGGTCTGTACCGCCAGCCGCTTGTCGGTGACATTCAGCGACGGCCCCTTCGGGACTGCCCACGACTTGAGCACGCCGTCGCATTCGAGACGGAAGTCGTAGTGCAGGCGCCGCGCCGAGTGTTGCTGTACCACGAACAGCAGCGGTCCCGATGCGGCACCGGTCGCGGCCGGTGCCGGTTCCGGAGTCGCTTCGAACTTCCGCTTGGCGGCGTATTCGCTAAGCTTGTCCTTGTCCATCGGAAAGATTCTAAGGCGCGGGACCCGCTCTGATCGAGGAGCTGTGCAAGATGACGGATGCCAGGATCCTGGCCGGTGCCAGCGGCTATTCCTTCAAGGAATGGAAAGGGAATTTCTATCCGTCCGACATCAAGCCGGACGGCATGCTGGCGTATTACTCGGAGCGCCTGCCGACCGTCGAGATCAACAACACCTTCTATCAGATGCCGAAGGTGACGGTGCTGGAGAACTGGGCCAAGTCCACCCCGGCGCCTTTTCAGTTCGCGATCAAGGCGTCCAGGCGCATCACTCACCAGGCGCGCATCAAGGCGGACCAGGCGGCCGACTCCGTGGCTTTCCTGTACCGCAATCTCGAGGCCCTCGGCGGCAAGCGCGGGCCGGTGCTGTTTCAGCTGCCGCCGTTCCAGAAGAAGGACCTGGCGCGACTGCAGGAGTTTCTGCAGCTTCTGCCTGAAGGGCACACCGCCGCGTTCGAATTCCGCAACGACACCTGGTTCGAGGACGACGTGTACGAGGCCCTCAGGACCGCCGGCGCCGCGCTGTGCCTGTCCGAGCGCGAAGACAATGCGCCGCCGCCCCTGGTGGAAACGGCACCCTGGGGCTACGTCCGTTTGCGCCTGGAAAACTACTCGGACGCTGACCTCAAGCAGTGGGCCGAGCGTCTTGGCGCGACACGCTGGGGCCAGATCCACGTCTATTTCATGCACGAGCCGACGGCGCCCGGGTACGCCAGGGCCCTGATGGGTTTTGCCGCGCCCGCCGGCGGTCGGTCCTGAGCGCTGTCCGTCGCCCCCGGCTGCGATCCGTCGCTCGCCGATGACGGGCGCCTTTCGCTCGCGTCAGACTCGCGCTGCGCGGTGCCAGCCTGCCGCGCTATTCTTTCCAAGGAGGTCGGCGCTGGCGCCGACGTGACCACGATGCCCGATCCTGAATCCGGAACCGGGGCAGAACCGCCCTGCGACGCACCGACCAGCGAGCGCTTACGCGATCTGCTGCTGTCCCACATCCCGGACGCGGTCCGGGTGCTGTTGCTGAACACGTTCATCGCCGGCTGGTTGACCCTGATCGACCCGTACAGCTTCCTGAGCAACCTGATCTACTCTCAAGCGATCGGGTTTTCCATCTTCGTCATCGCGATCGCGGTGACCCGCCTGTCCCGCGCCACCCGGCTTACTTTCAGGGCGCTGGTGATCTCGGTGCCACTGGGCTCGCTGCTGGGCATCGAGCTCGCCTGCTGGTTGACCGGCGACCGATTCTTCGTCGCTTCCGATTTGTTCAATGGCAAGCTGTTCGCGACGCTGGCACTGCCTTTGGTGATCGGGACGGTCGGCACGCACTACTTCTACACGCGCAGTCTGGTCGCCGAGCAGCGGGCCCGCTTGAAGCAGGCCGATCTGGCGCGCGCGCTTGACCAGCAGCGCCTGAGCGAGGCGCGCTTGAAGATGCTTCAGGCGCAGATCGAGCCGCATTTTCTGTTCAATACGCTGTCCAATATCCTGAATCTGATCGAAGAGAACCCGGCGACCGCACGCACCATGCTGGCGGACCTGACCCGCCTGTTGCGCCGGTCGCTGCAGCGCGGACGGATGGACAGCCTTTCGCTGGCGGAAGAAATCGCCGACATTCGCGCCTACCTGGACATCCAGGCACATCGGATGGGGCCGCGACTGCGCTGCTCGTTCGAAGTCGACCCTGACCTGGAGTCGGTGCGGATCGCCCCCTACCTGGTGCAACCCCTGGTCGAGAACGCGATCCGGCACGGTCTGGAGCCGCAGATCGGCGGCGGCGAATTGCGCCTCGGTGCAAGGCGTCAGGGTGAGACGCTCACCATCGAGGTCGCGGACACGGGCCGCGGGCTGCGCGCCGATCACCCGCCGGGCGTCGCACTGGCCAATATCCGGGCTCGGCTGGCTGCTCAGTACGGGGAGCGCGCCGAGCTCAGCCTGCACCCCAACTCGCCGTGCGGCGTGATCGCGCGGCTGCGCCTGCCGCTGGCTCCGCCGTCGCCTGCCACATGAGTGAAGGCGCCGACGCCGGGCCGAGCGCGGTCATCGCTGACGACGAGCCGCAACTGCTCGATTACCTGAGGAAGCGGCTCGCGCAGGTCTGGCCTGAGTTGCGCGTCGTGGGCGAAGCGCGTGACGGGCCCGAGGCGTTGGAGATGATTCGCCAACTGCGCCCGTCGTACGCCTTCCTGGATATACAAATGCCGGGTCTGAGCGGGCTGGAGGTGGCGGAGCAGGTCGCCGCCGACTGCCAGGTTGCCTTCGTCACGGCGCATGACCATTACGCGATCGATGCATTCGAGCGCGCTGCCATTGACTACCTGCTCAAGCCGGTCAGCGACGAGCGTCTGCGCAAGACCGTCGAGCGCTTGCGCAGGAGCGAGGCTCCCGCGCCGACCGCCCTGTCCGAGCTGCAGAACCTGATCAAGCAGCTGCGTCCCGGCCAGGCGTACGTGCATTGGTTGCAGGTGTCGGTGCGCGACGAGGTCACACTGCTGCCGGTCAGCGAGGTGGACCTGTTCCAGTCCACCGACAAGTACACGCTGCTTGCCAACGTCAAAGGCGAATGGCTGATCCGCGCCGCGCTCAAGGACCTCGAGCCGCAGCTGGACCCCGCTCAGTTCTGGCGCATACACCGCGGTGCGATCGTGCGCGTGGGTGCCATCGAGCGGGTGGTGCGCAGCGTCCACGGTCAATTCGCGGTCAAGCTCAACGGGCACGCGCGCAAGATTCCGGTCAGCCGTCCCTATGCGTTTCGATTCAAGGCGATTTGATCGCAGATTGCGCCAACCCGACCGCCGCCCCCGCTATAGTTGTCCCCATGGACGACTCGAACGCTCCCTATCACGCGCACGTGTACTACGGGCCAGAGCGGCGCGCCCAGGCTGAAGATCTGCGACGACGCCTGAAGCAGGCAAGCGAGACCCGGGAAATCGCCCACTTGCTCTTCGTCGGCCAGCTGCGGGACGGGAAAGTCGGCCCGCATCCGATTTCCCAATTCGAGATTCATTTCAGAAGGCAGGCGCTGCCGCCCCTTCGCCCCGTCCTCGAAGCGTCCGGACTGACAGTCCTGCTCCACCCGTTGACGGACGATGACCTTGCCGATCACACCCGGCTGGCTCAGTGGATCGGCGAGCCGATCGAGCTTGACCTGGCCACGCTGGATCCTCCTGGCACGAACCAGGGCGTTGCGCGTTTTGGAAGGACCGACTTTTAGCGCCGCAGCCAGCCGGTCAACAGGGACCACGGTGTGCGCCGGCTCAGACCGGGCACTTTCTCGAAGTACAGCTTGTCGGGATAACACCAGACCCAGTGCTCGCCAGGCTCGAGCGATCTGATCAGGGGATGCTGTGTTTGGTGAAAATGCTTGGTGGCATGCTGATTCCTGGAATCGTCGCAGCAGCCCACGTAGCCGCAGGTCAGGCATAGCCGCAACTGGTTCCACAGATCACCCGTCTTCAAGCAATCCTCGCACCCCTTCGTTCGCGGCTTCATGTCCCGTAACTGTTCAAGATGTGGGCAGCTCGTCATCGACGGCTCCTGTCGGTGAATCTCAAGGGTGGGGAGTCTTGGGCGGTCAGCTATGCTGCTTCAAATCCGCCCCGCGGCGCAAGGGCGTGTTGGTCGCGGCCTGTTTCCACGAACTTGAGCACCTCGTCCATGGCAAGCCCCCGACGTTTGATCCCTCTGACCAGCGACACAGAGACCCAGCCAACCCCCGCGATGCGGGAGGCGATCGCACGGGCTGAAGTCGGCGACGAGCAGCGCGGCGAAGACCCAACCGTCAACCAGTTGCAGGACCGCGTCGCTGAGCTGTTGGGCAAGGAAGCCGCCTTGTGGTTTCCCGGTGGAACGATGTGCAACCTGGTCGCGGTCAAGGTTCACACCAGGCCCGCCGACGCGATCGTCGTCGAGAGCCTGGCGCATATCGTCCGGGCCGAGTCGGGAGGCCCTGCCTTCATGTCCGGCGTCCAGGTGGAGCCGATCGAGACCGCACGGGGCATTTTCAGCCCCGACGATCTGCGCCGGGCGTTGACCCGCTTGCAGACGGCCGCACCGCCCTACGGGCCTGCCGTTCGCCTGGTGTGTGTGGAACAGACTCACAACTTCGGGGGCGGCACCGTCTGGTCGCTCGCTGAACTGACGGCGGTCTCCCAACTGGCGAAGAGCGAAGGGCTGGCCGTGCACATGGACGGTGCGCGCCTGCTGAACGCCTGTATCGCCAGCGGGGTGCCGGCGGCCGGATTTGCCGCGCTGGTCGACAGCGTCTGGATCGATTTCACCAAGGGATTGGGCGCGCCCATCGGAGCGGTCCTGGCCGGCAGCAAGGCCTTCATCGCCGAGGCGCGACGCTACAAGCACATCGTCGGCGGGGCAATGCGTCAGGCCGGAATCGCGGCCGCCGGCTGCCTGTATGCGCTCGACCACCACGTGGAGCGCCTGGCCCAGGACCACGCCAATGCGCAGCGACTCGCGCGGGGACTTTCGCAGGTGCGCGGAATTGCGGTCAGGACCGCAAAGCCCGAGTCGAACATCGTGTTCTTCGATGCGGGCGGAACCGGGTTGTCGAACCAGGAGTTCCTGGCGGCGCTGTCCGCGCGGGGCGTCCGGATGGCCCAGGCGCGTGGAGAGATTCGCGCGGTCACCCACCTGGATGTGAATCAGCGGGATATCGATGTGGCAGTCTCGGCCATCGCCGACATCGCAGCCGCGCAGCCCACCGCGCGCCGGGCCCGAGAGTGATCCGGAACACTTCCCCTCTCCCACTTGTGGGAGAGGGGGAACTTCAAAACCTCGTCATGCGCCCTTGCGGCGCCGCCTGATCCAGTCCGGCTGAAGCGACGCGATCTGCTCGATCCTTTCGTCGGGCACGCCGCAGCGCCGCGCGACCTCAGGCCAGTCGGCCACCGCCTCGATCACCCCGTCGAGCAGCGCGCGCGCGTGCCGCACATCGAAGCGGCGTGCCAGATCGAGCATGTCCTCCTCGAGAATGCCCCACGCCTTGCCCCCGACCAGCATCTGATGCTGGCGCGTCCACTTGCCGGCGACCGGATTGTGCGAGAAGCACACGTCGTAGGCGGGTGCCAGGCTCCAGCGCCCGCGTTCGTCCATCACGAACGCGAGGTTCTTGGTGTGGTCGTCGCAGTTGACGGCGGCCACGTTGAAAGCACACCGCAGCCATGCCTGCTCGATGGCCGGAGCACCCAGATTCAGCTGCAGGATCGCGCGCAGGTACTGCTCGTAACCGTGCACCGACGGCGTGTTGAAGTCCAGGTGCGCCAGCCCGCACAGGCTGTGCACGTGCAGCTTGCGGTTGCCGTCGCGATCGAAACGGCGCGTCATGAAATGGGCGCGCCCATTTTCCTCGTGCAGGCGCGACTCGCTCATCTGAATGCCGCAGGCGGTCGCCATCAGGTAATGCGCGTACTCGACGCGCCCGAACCCGCGCGTATAGCTGAGCGACCCGTCCAAGCCGACATCGAATTTCAGGATCCAGTGCTCGAAGCCGTCCGGCAGGTCGAACTGCCCGGAAACGATCTCGTGGCTGGTCGGGTTCCAGCCGATGACGGCCTTGGCCCGTGCCCCGCCCGCCGAGCTGCCGACATCGATGATGCTCTGGGCAACCTGGGTGAATTCGCCCCGCAGCGCGCGGCGCGCGTCTTCCACCAGATGGGCCATCTGCAGGGGCACGGCCGCGGCCTCGCCGGCGCGGTCCTGTTCGGCCGGTTCGAACTCGAGCGCTCCCATCGCGCGTCGTCCGACGTACAGCAGGCGCTGCAGCGTCGTGATGTCCTCGACCCGCGTACCGTTGCGCACCAGGTATTCGTTGATCAGCGAATTGCCGAACTTGTCCGGCAGCGAGTCGGCCAGCAAGCCGGGTAGCCCGTGATAGGTTTCAGGATTCAAAGCTGGAAAGCTGTAGCGCCGGTTGGCGCCCGGCGGCATCTGCAGTGGCGACAGCTCCAGGCCCGTGCGCGCGAAGTCGGACGTGTACTGGAACTCGTAGATTCCCGGGCGCCCGCGCAACTCGGCCACGGCACCGGCCGTTTGCGCCCAGACACGCACTTCGACGACGTTGATCTCAGCCACGGCTTGCCGCATCGTTCGGTTTGGCGCCCACGGCCTGGCGGCGCGGCGCGCGCCTGCGCTGCTTGCGCGCCCGCGCGGCCTGCAGGATCGCCAGCGGACCCGGGCTGTCGGGTTGCGGCACCATATCCTCCAGTCGGTCCACCAGCCCCAACGCACGCAGGATCGCGATCAGGCTGCGCAGCGTGATGGCGCCGGTCTTTTCGAACCGCTTCAGGGATGTCGTACCAATGCCGCTCTTCTCCGCCAACTCGGCTTGTGTCATCGCTGCGCCTTCGGGCGACACGCGCCAGGCGCGGATGGCGGCGGCCAACCGCAGCGCGATTTCTGAATCCGTCAGGTGCGCCAGCGCCATAGTGCCATCCTAGTTTATATACCGATTTTAGACTTTTATGTTAGTGTTTTCAACTTAAAGGTCTACTTATTGTACTTTTTCCTATACTCATCTTTGCAACTCACTGAGTCTAATTTGGGATCTTTATGCCACTACTATCCCATTTAATGGACTATCTTTAGTCTAGACAGCACCGAAATGGACCACGATTGCGTCATCGTCGGAGCGAGCTTCGCCGGACTGTCGTGCGCGATCGCCCTGGCTCGGGCGGGGTCGCGGGTCACCGTCCTGGAGAAAAAAGCGGATGTCGGCGCAAAGCTCCACACGACCGGGATCATCGTCAAGGATGCGATCGACCAGATAGCGCTGCTCGATCACCTGCCAGAGCAGTTCGTGCGCCGTGTCACGGGGGTGCGGCTGTACGCGCCGAACTTGCAGCACGTCGATCTGGCAGCGCCGGGCTATTACTTCCTGACGACGGACACGCCCGAGGTGATGCGCTGGTTCGCAAGCCAGGCGGAGCAGTCCGGCGCCCACATCCGATGTCGGGCCCTGTTCCGGCAGGCCCACCGCCTGCAAAGCGGATTCGATCTGGGTGAATTCGGCACCACCCGCTTCCTGGTCGGAGCGGACGGGCCCACTTCGGCAGTGGCCAAGGCGCTCGGCTTGGGCAGAAGCAGCAAATTCCTGTTCGGGCTGGAACGTCAGTACGCGGGAGTCGAGCCGCCCGAGGCGGACAAGCTTCACTGCTTCGTCGATCGGCGCCTGGCACCGGGATATATCGGGTGGTTGGCGGCTGCACCGGGCGGCGCGCAGGTTGGGCTGGCACGGCGCGCGAATCACCGGCGCGCACCGGCGGTCGAGGCAATGGGTGCATTTCTGGACAAGATCGCTCCGATCATCGATTTGCGCGGCGAGCAGGCGACGTCGGTGCGCGCCGGCATGATTCCCTGTGGGGGCATCGTCAGTCCGGTCGCAGCGCGACGCGTGCTGCTCACGGGGGACGCCGCGGGCATGGTTTCGCCGGTGACTGCCGGCGGCATTCATAACGCCTTGAAGCATGGACTGGCCGCGGGCCACGCGATTTCCGATTACCTGGCGGGCAAGCGTGAGGATCCCAGCACATGGTTTGTGGATTCGTACCCCAGATTCAGAGTAAAGCGGCTGCTGCGCTTCCTTTTCGACACCTTTCAGAGCGACTTCCTGTTTAACCTGCTGCTGCATACGCGGGCGGTGCGCGCGGCAGCCAGCGTCGTCTACTTTCATCACAAAGGGGTATTCGATCCGCAGGTCCGGAGTGCTGGGTCCTCGCGCCGGCCGGCTTGACGCGTCGAAGTCCAAAGAACGGATGGCGATCTATCTGCCCGTTTCATTGCTGCTGTTGCAGTGTGTCGTGCTGGTGTTCGCGCGATCAATCGCCGCTCCGGTCTCATACCTGGCGATGGTCGTGGCGCCCCTGCTGACCGCGCTGGCCGCGGTTCTGCGCGCGCGGCGCGAGCTCGCGGCTTCCCGCCTCGGCTGGTACGCCGTCGCCATGGCGCTGTCGATTTGGGCGGTCGGCGCCTTCGGCAATCTGTGGCAGGAATGGGTGTTGGGCCGGGTCAACGAAATGTATCGGTCCAGCATGCTCGCGTTCAACCTCGCGACGGTACCGATCGCATTCCTGTTGGCGAGCGAGTGGCGGCCTGCCGGGCGGCAGCTGGTGCGCGTCATCGACGGCGCGCTTGCCTTCGCACTCGGCTACGTGTACTTCCTGGTCACGTGGGCGATGATCGCGGAGCAGGCCATGCCGCAGGAAGCCGGGGTGGCCTACCTGGTCTGGCTGATCGATGCGCAGAACCTGTTTCTGATGATCGGCGCCTTCGTGCGCTGGTGGGCGGCTGAAGACAATACCGAGCGCGACCTGTTCCGGGCGCTGGCCATCTATTTCTGCGTTTTCTTTGCGCTGATCTTCATCAACGATCACTACTTCGCGGGCGATCCGGCCTTCGGTCCGGAGTACGGGTCGATCGTGACGATCGCGTTTGCCCTGCTGTCCGGCTTTGCCATGCGCAAGCCGGTCGCGCACCCGGCGCGCACCATCAGGGTGGGCCTGACGCGGGCCGTGCGCACCGCAAGCCCGATGGTCATGTGCGGCGCGCTGCTCGTCGTATCGCTGTTCCTGATCCGGGTCGATTACGTATACGGATGCGCCGGCATTCTGATCGCGGCAGGGGGATACGGCGCGCGCAGCACCTTGACCCAGGTGCGCCACATCGCGCACAGCGACGCGTTGCAGCAGCAACGGTCAGAGCTGCAGGAGATTGCGCGCACCGATGCACTCACCGGGGTTGCCAATCGGTACTGGCTGGATCAGGAGTTGCGAAACGCCTGCCGCCGCGGGCACGGACCTGGCCAGGCGCTGAGTCTGTTGATGATCGATATCGATCATTTCAAGCAGCTGAACGACCGGGTCGGTCACGTGGCGGGCGACGCATGCCTGCGCGGAGTCGCACTGGCCTTGCAGCGCACGCTGATGCGCCCGGACGATCTGCTGGCGCGCTATGGAGGCGAGGAGTTTGTCGCCCTGCTTCGAGGCGTCGACGCCGCCGGTGCGCACATCGTTGCCGAGCGCATGTGCACGGTAGTGCGGGATCTACGCATCGCAAATGCCGGCAGTCCCATCGGTGTGGTCACGGTCAGCGTTGGCTCGGCGACCACGATGCCTGACACGCCCGCGGACCCCGAGGACTTGATCGATGCGGCCGACCGGGCGCTCTATCGGGCCAAGGTCGCAGGACGTAACCGGACGCAAAGCGCGACCGCTGCGGCTTGACGCGGTGCCGCGACCAGTGGACTGTAACGGTCTGTGGGCGCAGGAGGTCACCTCGTGGCAAAGCCGTCTGTCCTTGCCTGCTGTCTCGCGTTGCTGCTGCCGGTGGCGAGCCTGGTCCGGGCCGAGCCGATCGTGTTGCGCGCCGACCGTGTCTTCACGGCCGACGACCGTCAGGTCCACACGGGCTGGGTCGTCGTCGTCGACGGCAAACGCATCCTGCAGGTCGGTCCCTCGGGCGCGACCGGCGTGCCTGACCAGGCGCGTGCGATCGAGCTGCGCGGAGCCACGTTGCTGCCCGGGCTCATCGATGCGCACTCACACGTGTTCCTGCACCCCTACAACGAGGCGCTTTGGAACGATCAGGTCCTGAAGGAATCGACCGCGTACCGGGTGCTGCGCGCATCCAATCATGCGCGCGACACCTTGCTGGCCGGCTTCACCGCGCTGCGCGACCTGGGCACGGAGGGCGCCGCAGCGTCGGACGTGGCGCTGAAGAAAGCGATCAACGATGGCCTCGTGGCGGGACCTCGCTTGTGGGTGGTCACCCGCGCCATCGTGGCCCGCGGCGCCTATGGTCCGGCCCGCCGCGATTTCAACGGCGACCGCGACCTGCCGCAAGGGGCCCAGGAGGTCTCCGGCGTCGCCGATGTGGTCCGTGCGGTTCGTGAGCAGGCGGCGGACGGGGCCGACTGGATCAAGGTGTATGCGGACTACGGTGTGGGGCCGGGTGGCGAGACGCGCCCCACCTTTTCCATCGAAGAGCTGAAGGCCCTGGTCGAGACGGCGCATGACCTGGGCCGCCCGGTCGCGGCGCACGCGATGTCGGACGAAGGGATGCGCAGGGCGGCCACCGCAGGGGTCGATTCGATCGAGCATGGCTACGAGGGAAGTGAGGCGACGTTCCGCCTGATGGCCGAGAAGGGGGTGGCCTACCTGCCTACGCTGACTGCCGCAGAAGCCTACGGCGAATACTTCAACAACTACCACAAGGGCGAACCGCCCACCCCCGAAATGGCCAACGTGGCTCGCGCTTTCCGCCTGGCGCTCAAAACCGGTGTGCTGATCGGCAATGGGTCCGACGTGGGCGTCTTTCGCCATGGCGACAACGCGCGCGAACTGGAATGGATGGTGCGCGATGGCATGAGCCCCGCCGACGCGCTGCTCGCGGCCACCGCGGTGGACGCCAGGATATTGCGCGCGTCGGATCAGATCGGCCGGATCCGTGCCGGCCTGCTGGCAGACCTCGTGGCCGTGCAGGGCGATCCCACGGCCGACATCTCGGCGATACGGCGCGTTGTGCTGGTGATGAAAGACGGCGTGGTGGTGAAGCAGGTCCAGCCGGCGGGCCCTTGACACCACCGGCTCGGCGGCACCGGCGCTAGGCGGGCGATGGTTCGGTCACCGTCATCACACTACCGCGCTTTTCGGGGCTGAAGCGGATCACGATCGCAACGCAGACCGCCACAATCCCGGCCACCAGGGCCAGCGCGTAGCTGTAGTCGTTGCCATGGCTTTCGGCCAGCTTGGCCTGGAACACCCCGTTGTACGAAGCCAGGAAGTTGCCGATCTGATAGACCAATCCGGGCAATGTCGCGCGAACCGTTCCCGGAACGATCTCGTTCAGGTGTGCCGGGATCACTCCCCACGCGCCCTGCACCGAGATCTGCATGATAAATGCGCCCGCCGCCAGCGCTGGCGCTGTCGAGCCATACGCCCACAGCGGGATCGCCGGCAAAGCAAGCAGCGAAGCAATCGTAATCGTGTTGATGCGCCCGATCTTCTCCGACAGGCGCCCGAAGAACAGGCCTCCGGTGATCGCTCCCAGGTTGGCGACGATCGAGACCAGGCTCACCGTGTGATGCTCGAACTGATGCTGCTTCTCGAGGAACGTCGGGTACAGATCCTGCGTGCCGTGGCTGAAGAGATTGAAGAACATCATCAGCACGATCGCAAACAGCGACAGGCGCCAGTTGGCAACCAGCGTTGCAATGAATCCCGGTTTGGGTTTGCCCTGGCTCTGGGCGAACGCGGGCGACTCCGGAACGTGCGCCCGAATGTACAGGACCAGCAACGCAGGCACCAGGCTGAACAGGAACATCGCCCGCCAGCCGAACGTGATGCCGAACAGGTTTTCGTTGTACAGAGCGCCGAACAGGATCGACGCCAGCAGGTAGCCGGTCGGATAGCCGCACTGCAGAATGCCCGAAACCAGACCGCGCGACTGCGGCGGGATCGATTCCATCGTCAGCGACGAGCCAAGACCCCATTCACCTCCCATCGCGATGCCGAACAGCGCGCGCAGCACCAGGAAAATCATCAGCGTCGGCGCCAGTGCCGCCGAGGCGCCCAGCACGGAATAGCAGACGATGTCGAGCATCAGGATCGGCTTGCGGCCGAACCGGTCGCCCAGGCGGCCGAAGACGAAGGCGCCGACGAATCGCATCGCCAGCGTCAGGAAGATCGCGTACGCGACATCGTGCACCGCGACATTGAATTCCTTGGCAATCGCCGACAGCGTAAAAACGAGAATGAAGAAGTCGAACGCGTCCAGCGCCCAACCCAGGAACGCGGCGAGGACAATTTTCCTTTGCTGGCCCGTCAATTGCATGAGTTCCCCCCTGGCGTGGCGCTTGCCCGGAGGCAGAATACCTGCCAACCGGAACATCGCGAAGCCGTCTGGTGTCGATGTCGGGGCTTCGTCGAGGCCGCATGTTAGTTTGAGACGAGGGCCGGCGCCATGCTGCGCGGCCACAGCGCATCAAGCAGCGACTACCTCGACGGCGGGAGCACGGGCTGCCGGCCCGCCGGGGGTGAAGCGCGTAGCATCGGCAGCCGCACATGACGACCACCCGGAGCCAGGTCCCCGACGCTCCCGCGGACGACGAGCGGGGGTTGGCGCGCGTGCTGGCCGCCTACACGCTCTCAGCCACGGCCTGGCTGCTGTTTGCGACGTTCGTCGGCATCCTGATTGCCTACAAGTTCGGCGCGCCCGAGTTCGGCTCGGGGGCCTGGCTCACGTTCGGCCGCTTGCGTCCGATCCACACCAATGACACGTTTTACGGCTTCGCCAGCATTGCGCTGGTGGGTCTTGCCTATTACATCGCGGCGC
>DATBCI010000418.1:0-8768 GCA_036270555.1 Burkholderiaceae bacterium | reverse complement strand
TGGGCAAGCAGACGCACGCGCTCCGGCTTGTAGCCCATTCTCAAGGCGGCCTGCAGCGCGGCCGCCCCCGCGGACGCAAGACGTGCATCGCGGTCGGCCTCCACGCCTCGCGGGGCGTACCTGAGTTCGGTGACGATGACCTCGTTCTCAAGCACCACGACGGCTGTACCGTCCAGGTGTGGCTCGATCATCAGGCGCCCGCTCTCGCCGATGTGCTGGTGCACCAGGTCGACGTATTGCTGGCAGTACGCCTGCAGCTCAGGATCGGAGCATTCCGGATCGCGGCCCTCGAGCAGCGCTTCAGCAACGGCGTGGGCTCGCGTGCCCTCGGCGCTTTCGTACGGGTCGAGGTCTAGGGCTTTTTCAACACTGTACAGCTCAGCCAAGTGACTCTCCGGTGAGTGCCAGCAACCGGCTGGCGCGCTCCAGTTCGAATACTGCCAAGAAGGGCGCCGAGGTCGTCCGCCGGGAAGTGCCGGAGTTACGGCACTGCTCCGCCGATGGTTGCCTGACATGCAACCGCGTGGGGTGTGGCTTCTAGGCAGGGCTATCCGCGGCCAACGAACGGCATCCCGGTCGCCATCACGGTCAGGAACTGAACGTTGGCGTCCAGCGGAAGGCTGGCCATGTAGACGATCGCCCGGCCGACGTGTTCGACCTCAAAGGTCGGCTCCGTCTTCCTGGAGCCATCGGCTTGCGGCACGCCCTTCTTCATCGCCTGCGTCATGTCGGTGGCAACATTGCCGATGTCGATCTGCCCGCAGGCAATGCGGTACTTGCGGCCGTCCAGCGAAGTCGATTTGGTCAGTCCCAGGATGGCGTGCTTGGTCGCCGTGTAAGGCGCGGAGTCGGGCCGCGGGCTGTGGGCTGCGAGCGAGCCGTTGTTGATGATGCGTCCGCCTCGCGGCTTCTGAGCCTTCATCAAGCGAAAGGCCGCCTGGGTGCACAGGAACGCGCCGGTCAGATTGGTGTCGACCACCCGCTGCCATTGCTGCGGCGTCAGATCCTCGAGCGGTACCGCGGGCGCGGACACTCCGGCATTGTTGAAGAGCAGATCCAGGCGGCCGAAGGCGCTCTTCGTTTTGGCGAACAGGGCTTTGACCGAAACCGCCTTGCTGACATCGGCCCCGACGACGAGAGTCTGTCCGCCGAGGCGCTTCGCCTGCGCTGCGGTCTCCTGCAGCGCATCCTTCCTTCGGCCCGCCAGGATCACCACGTAGCCTTCTGCTGCCAGTGCCAGCGCGGCCTGCCGGCCGATGCCGCTGCCGGCGCCGGTCACCATCGCGACTTTGGCTGGCTTTGCGATCGGCAGGTTCCTAAGCGACAGCACGTTGAGCGCGCTTGCGTTCGTGCTCCTTCAGGTAGCGCTTGCGCAGCCGGATGCTGGCCGGCGTGACTTCGACCAGCTCGTCGTCGGCGATGAACTCCACCGCCAGCTCCAGGCTCAGCTTGATCGGCGGCGTGAGGTCGATGTGCTCGTCCTTGCCGGCGGCGCGAACGTTGGTGAGCTTCTTCTCGCGGCTCGGATTGACCACCAGGTCGTTGTCGCGCGAGTGAATGCCGATGATCATGCCCTCGTACAAAGGATCGCCGGGCGAGACGAACATGCGCCCGCGCTCCTGCAGCTTCCACAGCGCATAGGCGACCGCCTCGCCGTCTTCCTGTGAGACCAGCACGCCGTTGCGCCGCTCGCCCAGGTCGCCCGGTTGGCCCGGTGCGTAGTCGTCGAAGATGTGGCTCATCAGGCCGGTGCCACGCGTCATCGTCATGAACTCGCCCTGGAATCCGATCAGCGCCCGCGCCGCCACCCGGTACTCGAGGCGGACCCGTCCGCGCCCGTCCGGATGAAACTCGATCAGGGCGCCGCGCCGCCGCCCCATCTCTTCCATCACCGCCCCCTGGTGCGTCTCCTCCACGTCCAGGCTCAGCAGCTCGAACGGTTCGCTTCGTACCCCGTCGATGTCCCGGTATACGACTCTCGGGCGGGACACCGCCAGCTCGAAACCCTCGCGCCGCATGTTCTCGACCAGGATCGTCAGGTGCAACTCCCCGCGGCCAGCCACCTCGAACACGGTCTCATCGTCGGTCTCGCGCATGCGCATCGCCACGTTCGATTTGAGCTCCCGCTGCAGTCGTTCGCGCAGCTGTCGGCTGGTCACGAAGCGACCCTCGCGGCCGGCCAGCGGGCTGGTGTTGACGCAGAAATTCATCAGCAGCGTCGGCTCGTCGATCCGCAGCATCGGCAGTGCATCGGGCGCGTCGAGCTGGCAGATCGTCGTGCCCACGTTCAGCTCGTCGATCCCGTTGACCAGCACGATGTCGCCCGCGATCGCTTCGGCCACCGGCTGCCGTTCCAGTCCCCTGAACATCAGCACCTGGTTGATGCGGCCGCGCACCGGCGTGCCCTCAGGGCCGTCGATCGCCAATACGTCCTGTGCGGAGCGGATGCGGCCGCGGCGCACGCGGCCGATCCCGATCTTGCCGACGTAGCTGGAATAGTCGAGCGAGCAGATCTGCAGCTGCAGCGTTCCGTTCGGGTCCTCGTCGCGCACCGGAACGTGGCGCAGGATCGCCTCGAACAACGGCCGCATCGAGCCGCCGGCGGCCGCTGGCGGCAGCTCGTCGAGCCGTTCGACCGCGTAGCCCTCCAGCGCCGAGGCATAGATAACCGGGAAATCCAGCTGCTCCTCAGTCGCGCCGAGCTTGTCGAACAGGTCGAACGTCGCGTTGACGACGAAATCGGGCCGGGCGCCGGGGCGATCGATCTTGTTGACCACCACGATCGGTTTCAGGCCCAGCGCCAGGGCCTTGCGCGTGACGAACCGCGTCTGGGGCATCGGCCCTTCGACCGCATCCACCAGCAGCAGCACGCCGTCGACCATCGACAGCACGCGCTCGACCTCGCCGCCGAAGTCGGCGTGCCCCGGCGTATCGACGATGTTGATGTGGGTGCCCTCGTATTCGACGGCGCAGTTCTTCGCCAGGATCGTGATGCCGCGCTCGCGCTCCAGCTCGTTGCTGTCCATGACCCGCTCGGCCACGATCTGGTTGTCCCTGAACGTTCCAGACTGCCTGAGCAGCTTGTCCACGAGCGTGGTCTTGCCGTGGTCCACGTGCGCGATGATCGCGATGTTGCGAAGTGCCCTGCCGTTCATTGTTGCGACTCCTGCACCGGCACCTGGCTCAACAAGCGGCGGGCGATCAACGTGCCGTGGTCCACCGTGGCCACACCGAGCAGGCGCCCCTGCGGACCGTATACGCGAGCACGCTGCGCAGTGGCCGCACTGCACGCGATCTGGCGGCCGTGCTCCAGCTGCTCGCAAGCCTCCTGGTCCAGATCCACCCTCGGCAGCGTCTGCAGCAGCGCGTCGACCGGCAACAACCGCTCGCACCGTCCCGCCAGAGGCTGCTGCTCGAGCGCCTCCAGACCGATCGCATCGGCCACGTCGAACGCCCCCACGCGGGTGCGGCGTAACGCACCCAGGTGGGCGCCGCAACCCAGCGCTGCTCCGATATCCTCGGCCAGCGTGCGCACGTACAAACCCTTGCCGCACTCCACCCCGATGGTCGGTCGCAGGCGATCCCAGGCGATCAACCACAGGCGGTGGACGGCGACTGAGCGCGCGGCCCGCTCCACCACGATGCCCTTGCGAGCCAGCCGATACAGCGGCTGGCCTTCGCGCTTGAGCGCCGAGTGCATCGGAGGCACTTGCGCAAGGGTACCGGTGAATCGCGACAGGATCGCGACCAGCTGCGATTCGCCAACGTCGACCGCCCGCTGCTCGACCACTTCGCCCTCGGCATCGCCGGTGGTCGTGGTTGATCCCAGCACCAGCTGCGCCTCGTAGCACTTGTCGGCGTCGAGCAGATCGGCCGCAAACTTGGTGGCCTCTCCGAAGGTCAGCGGCAACAGCCCGCTCGCCAGCGGATCGAGCGTTCCGGTGTGGCCGGCCTTGCGCGCATCGAGCAGCCTGCGCGCGCGCTGAAGCGCGGCATTCGAGCTGATTCCCAGCGCCTTGTCCAGCAGCAGGACGCCGTCGACCGCGGCAGATTGCCCGCTGCCGCTGCGCGCGGTCTGGCTCATTCGGGGCCGCCCTTGCCGACGGCCTGGTCGATCAGGCGGTCGATTTCGAAGCCGTGTTCGACCGACGCGTCGTGCACGAAGCGCAGGCGCGGCACCGTGCGCATCTGAAGAAGCTTGAACAGCAGGTGATGCAGGTGGCCGGCCGCCGCGTTCAAGGCTTCGGCCGCTTCCGAGGCCGAGGCGCCGATCACCGTGAAGAAGACTTTGGCATGCGCCAGGTCGGGCGAAACGTCCACGTCGCTGATCGTCACCAGCCCGATGCGCGGATCGCGCAGGTCGCGCACGATCAGGTCGGCCAGCTCGCGCCGCATCTGCTCGCCTATCCGCTGAGTTCGGTTCGTTTTCATCAAGAAAGCGCACGAAGGCGCGCCGATGGCCCTCACCCCCGGCCCCTCTCCCGCAAGCGGGAGAGGGGAGGCCGCCCGCGCAGGTGCTTTCCGGCCGCCCGGTTACAGAGAGCGGGCGACTTCCTGCACCTCGAAGATCTCGAGTTGGTCGCGTTCCTTGAGGTCGTCGTAGCCCTTCAACTGGAGGCCGCACTCGAAGCCGGCCTTGACCTCGCGCGCGTCGTCCTTGAAGCGCTTCAGCGACTCGAGCTCTCCGGTCCAGATCACCACGTTGTCGCGCAGCAGCCTGGCTCGCGAAGTACGCCGCACCAGGCCGTCGAGCACCATGCAGCCCGCCACCGTTCCGACCTTCGAGACCCGGAACACCTGGCGCACCTCGACCAGGCCCAGCACCTGCTCGCGCTGCTCCGGCGCCAGCATGCCGGACAGCGCCGCTTTCACGTCGTCGACCGCGTCGTAGATGATGTTGTAGTAGCGGATGTCGATCCCATTGGCCTCGGCCAGCTTGCGCGCGGTCTGCTCCGCGCGCACGTTGAAGCCGACGATCACCGCCCGGGAGGCGAGCGCCAGATTCACGTCGCTCTCGGTGATGCCCCCGACCTGGGCGTGCACGATGTTGACCTTGACTTCCTCGGTCGACAGTCTCGTCAGCGCATGGCTCAGTGCCTCCTGCGAGCCCTGCACGTCCGCCTTGATGATCAGCGTCAGCGTCTTGGCGCCTTCGCGGTTCATGTCGTCGAAGATGTTCTCGAGCTTCGCGGCCTGCTGCTTGGCGAGCTTGGTGTCGCGGAACTTGCCTTGCCGGAACAGCGCAATCTCGCGCGCCTTGCGCTCGTCGCCCAGGACGATCAGCTCGTCACCCGCGGCGGGAACGTCGGACAAGCCCTGGATCTCCACCGGAATCGATGGGCCGGCGCTCTGGATCGCCTTGCCCGCTTCATCCAGCATCGCGCGCACGCGCCCGAAGCTGCTGCCCGCCAGCACGACGTCGCCGCGCTTGAGCGTTCCCGACTGCACCAGCGCAGTGGCCACCGGGCCGCGGCCCTTGTCGAGCTGCGACTCGATGATCAGCCCCTTGGCCGGACCATCGCGCACCGCCTTCAACTCCAGCACTTCGGCCTGCAACAGTACGTTTTCCAGCAGGTCGTCGATGCCCTGGCCGGTCTTGGCCGACACCGGAACGAACGGCGAATCACCGCCGTATTCCTCGGGCACGACCTGCTGGGCCACCAGCTCCTGTTTCACGCGATCCGGGTTGGCCTCCGGCTTGTCGATCTTGTTCAGCGCGACCACGATCGGCACCTTGGCCGCCCTGGCGTGGTGGATCGCCTCGATCGTCTGCGGCATCACGCCGTCGTCGGCGGCGACCACCAGGATCACCAGGTCGGTGGCCTTGGCGCCGCGCGCGCGCATCGCCGTGAACGCCTCGTGGCCGGGCGTATCCAGGAACGTAATGACGCCGCGCGGAGTCTCCACGTGATAGGCCCCGATGTGCTGCGTGATCCCGCCCGCTTCGCCGGCCGCGACCTTGGCACGCCGGATGTAGTCGAGCAGCGAGGTCTTGCCGTGATCGACGTGGCCCATCACGGTAACGACTGGCGGGCGCGCCGTCGGCTGACCGCCGACCGCGGCGGTGGTCCCACCCGTGTCGAGCAGGAATGCCTCGGGATCATCCAACTTGGCCGCAAACGCCTTGTGACCCATTTCCTCGGCCACGATGATCGCGGTCTCCTGATCCAGCACCTGATTGATCGTCACCATCTGACCGAGCTTCATCAGGACCTTGATCACCTCGGAGGCCTTGACCGACATCTTGTGGGCCAGATCGGCGACCGTGATCGTCTCCGGCACCGACACCTCGCGCACCACGCTCTCGGCCGGCGCCATCGCGGCCGACTTCTCTCGCTCATCCGTGCGCCGGTGACCCTTCGGACCGCGCCAGGCCGCCGTGCCGGCGCCGGCATCGCCGCGCGTCTTGATGGTGCGGCGCTTGGCTGCATCCTCGGACCAGCTGGAAGCGAGCTTGACCGATTTCACCTCCTTGGGACCGGTCTTCTTCTCTTCCTTCTTCTCCTCGACAGGCTTCACCTCGGCCTTGGCGGCCGGACGGTGCAGCGTGCCCTCTGGCGCCGGCGCCTTCAGCACCTTCTTCGGCCCCGACATCATCGTCTTGATCGCAGCCACTTCGGCGTCGACGGCCCGGCGCGCGCGTTCCTGCGCCTGCGTCGCCGCCTGGGTGGCCGCTTGCTGCTGGGCTGCGGAGGCCTCGGACGCGCGCCGCGCGGCCTCCTGGTCGGCCTGCTGCCGCTCCTGCTCGACCCGTGCCACCTCCTGCTGCATACGCGACTCTTCGGTCGCCTCGAGGCGCCGGCGCTCGGCTTCCTCCAACTCGCGCTGGGCGCGCTCGGCCCGTTCGCGGGCCTCCGCGACCTGACGTGCGACCAGCTCGGCCTGGTGCCGTTCTTCCTCGTCCCGCCGCGCCAGCTCCGAGGCGTCGATCACCGGCACCGTCGGTGCCGCCTCGGCTTCGGTCTCGACATCCCGCTTGACGAACACGCGCTTCTTGCGCACCTCGACCTGGATGGTGCGCGCCTTGCCGGTCGAATCGGCCTGCTTGATGGCCGACGTCTGCCGCCGCGTCAGGGTGATCTTGCGTTTCTCGATCTCGAGTCCGCCGTGCGCCTTGCGCAGCGCCTCGAGCAGTCGCGCCTTGTCGTCCTCGCTGAGCGAGTCCGTCTCGGCACGCTTCTCGACGCCCGCCGCGCGCAGCTGCTCCAGCAGCACGTGCGGCGCCAGTTTCAGCTCCGTTGCAAATTGCGCGACTGTGTTCGGCTGCATGCTTGTCCGGGCCCCCGCCCTCAAATCAACCTTTACTGAAACCAGTGGGCTCGCGCCGCCATGATCAGGCGGCCGGCCCTTTCAGAATCGATGCCGGTCATTTCAGTCAACTCGTCGATGCCTAGATCAGCCAGATCGTCGCGCGAGCGCACACCGTTCGACGACAACTTGATCGCCAGCTCGGTCTCCATTCCTTCCAGGTCCAGCAGAGAGCGCTCGGTCTGATCGAGGTTTTCTTCACGCACGATCGCCTCGGTCAGCAAGGCGTTGCGCGCGCGCGTGCGCAGCTCCTCGACCGTTTCCTGATCGAAGGCTTCGATCTCGAGCAGCTCGGCCACCGGCACGTAGGCGATTTCCTCCAGACTCGAGAAACCCTCGCTGATCAGAATGTTCGCCACCTCCTCGTCCACGTCCAGTCGCTTCATGAACATGGCGCGGACTCCGGTCTGTTCGCTCTCCTGCTTCTGAGACGACTCCTCGGCGGTCATGATGTTGATCTGCCAGCCGGTGAGCTCCGAGGCCAGCCGGACGTTCTGCCCGCTGCGACCGATCGCAATGGCCAGGTTGTCCTCATCGACCACCACGTCCATCGCATGCTTGTCCTCGTCGACCAGGATCGAGGAGACGTTGGCCGGCGCCAGCGCGCCGATCACGAACTGGGCCGGATCGTCGGACCAAAGCACGATGTCCACGCGCTCGCCGGCCAGTTCGTTGGTCACGGCCTGCACGCGCGAGCCGCGCATGCCAACGCAGGTTCCGATCGGATCGATACGGCGATCGTTGGTCCACACCGCGATCTTGGCGCGCACACCCGGATCGCGCGCCGCCGACTTGATCTGCAGAAGCCCCTGCTCGATCTCGGGAACCTCGAGCTCGAACAACTTCATCAGGAATTCGGGTGAGGTGCGAGACAGGATGATCTGCGGACCACGCAGCTGGCGATCGACTTTGGCCACCAGCGCCCGTACCCGATCACCGACGCGCAAATTCTCCTTCGGGATCATTTCCGAGCGCGGAAGGCGGGCCTCGACCTTGCCGATCTCGATGATCGCGTCGCCCTTGTCCATCCGCTTGACGGCCCCGTTCACGATCGAGTCGTTGCGTGCGAGGAACTCGCTGAGCAGCTGCTCGCGCTCGGCATCCCGGATCTTTTGCAGGATCACCTGCTTCGTATCCTGTGCGAAACGCCGCCACAGGTCCTGCCGCGGCAGTTGCTCCTCGATGAACTCGTCGACCTCGATGTCGGCGATCTGGTCGCGGGCGTCCGACAGGATGATCTGGTGCCCCGGCTCCTGCAGCCCCGCCTCGTCGGCCACGACCAGCCACCGACGGAAAGCGTCGTACTCGCCGCTTTCGCGGTCCACCGAGACGCGCACGTCGACGTCCTCTTCGGCAAACAGCCGCTTGGTCGCCGACGCCAATGCGGACTCCAACGCACCGAACACCGTTTCCTTCGGAACGTTCTTCTCGCGCGCCAGCGCGTCAACCAGCAGCAGAAT
>DATBCI010000417.1:0-6576 GCA_036270555.1 Burkholderiaceae bacterium | reverse complement strand
GGGTTACCCGGAGATGAATACGTATTTCGAGAAGCTCTGGCTCGATGACGGCAGCGGCACCGGCCGCCCGCTCGCGCCCGAGGCCATGTCGGAGCTTATGCTGCTGGCCGGCGTGCACCAGTGGCTGACACCGCAACGCCCATGCCGAACCATGGCGTCGATCTACGACGCCTCCACCCGCCGACAAGACAGAGACGTGTGGGCCGACATCCCGCGGCGCCGCTGACCCTCCTTCGCGCGCTGCGCGCGCTACGGAGGGCAAGCCCGCCACCTAAGCGATCGATTTGACTCGGCGCGCTTCGCGCAACAGTGCGCCGAAGCGATCGCGAATCGATTGCTCGATTCCCGCCGCATCCAGGCCGGCCCCGGCGATCAATCCGGACGGGTCGCCGTGGTCGATGAAGTGGTCCGGCAATCCAAGTTGCAGGAACGGGCGCTCCAGCGCCAGGCTCGAAAGCGTCTCGGCACAGGCGCTGCCCGCGCCTCCCATCACGACGTTCTCCTCCAGCGTGACCAGCGCGTCGTGCGAACCGGCAACCTGAACCAGCAGCTCGGAGTCCAGCGGCTTCACGAATCGCATGTTCACCACGGTCGCGTCCAGCGCCTCGGCTGCACGCAGCGCCTGGTGCAGGAGCGGACCGAACGCGAGAATCGCGATGCGAGATCCACGCGGGGCGCGGCAATGGCGCCGGATTTCGCCGCGTCCGATCGGCAGCACCTCGAGGTCGCGCTCGATGGTCGCCCCCACGCCAGCGCCGCGCGGGTAGCGCACGGCGGCCGGCCCGTCATGCTGGAACGCGGTCGACAGCATCTTGCGGCACTCGTTCTCGTCGCTCGGTGTCATCACGACGATGTTCGGAATGCACCGCAGGTACGACAGATCGAATGCCCCGTGGTGGGTCGCGCCGTCCGCGCCGACCAGGCCCCCGCGATCCATCGCGAAGGTGACCGGCAGGTTCTGTATCGCCACGTCGTGAATCAGCTGGTCGTAGGCGCGCTGCAGGAATGTGGAGTAGATCGCGACGACCGGCTTGCGCCCTTCGCAGGCCAGCCCCGCTGCAAAAGTCACCGCATGCTGCTCCGCGATCCCGACGTCGTAGTAGCGATCGGGGAACTGCCGCTCGAAGCGCACCATGCCGGAGCCCTCGCGCATGGCCGGCGTGATGCCGACCAGCCGGGAGTCGGCCGCGGCCATGTCGCACAGCCAGTCGCCGAACACCTGGGTGAAGGTCGGCTTGCCGGGCGCGCTCTTCTGCAGACCCATCTTGGGGTCGAACGGCGAGGGGCCGTGATAGAGCACCGGGTCGGCCTCGGCCAGCTTGTAGCCCTGGCCCTTGCGCGTGACCACGTGCAGGAACTGCGGTCCGGACAGGCCCCGGATGTTCTGCAGCGTCGGCACCAGCGCATCCAGGTCGTGGCCGTCGATCGGGCCGAGGTAGTTGAAGCCGAACTCTTCGAACATCGTGCCTGGAACCAGCATGCCCTTGGCGTGCTCTTCCAGCTTGCGCGCCAGTTCGAGCATCGGCGGCACGTGCTTCAGCACCTGGCGTCCGGCCTGCTTGGCCGCCGCGTAGAACTTGCCGCTGAGCAGGCGCGCCAGGTAGCGATTCAGCGCCCCGACCGCGGGTGAAATCGACATGTCGTTGTCATTCAGGATCACCAGCAGGCGAACGTTCTCGGCCACCCCCGCGTTGTTCAGCGCCTCGAACGCCATGCCGGCCGACATCGCGCCGTCGCCGATCACCGCGATCGAGTGGCGGTTCTCGCCGCGATCGCGTGCCGCCACCGCCATGCCGAGCGCCGCCGAAATCGACGTCGACGAATGGGCGGTGCCAAAGGCGTCGTACACCGACTCGCTGCGCCGCGGGAAGCCTGAGATTCCGTTGGCCTGCCGCAGCTTGCGCATCCCTTCGCGCCGCCCGGTCAGGATCTTGTGCGGGTAGGTCTGGTGCCCCACGTCCCACACGATCCGGTCTTCCGGCGTGTTAAACACGTAGTGCAGCGCGATCGTCAGCTCGATCGTGCCCAGATTGGAACTCAGATGACCGCCTGTCCTGGAAACCGACTCGAGCACGAAGGCGCGCAGCTCGTCTGCCAGCCGCGGCAACTCGCCGCGATCGAGCTGCCGAAGGTCAGCGGGATCGTTAATGGTTTGTAACAGGCTGTACACGCGATCAACTCCGGCGTTGCACGATAAGGTCGGCCAACTGTGCCAGCCGCGCAGTGCGCAACTGCGCCTCGGGCCCCAGACTGGACAGCGCATCGTGCGCTTCGGCCCGCAACCGCTCGGACCAGCGACGAGTGGCCTCGGTACCGAGCACCGATACGTAGGTGGGCTTGCTTTGCTGCTGATCTTTGCCGGCGGTCTTGCCCAATTCGGCGGAGGTGGCGACGGCATCCAGCAGATCGTCGACGATCTGGAAGGCGAGGCCCACTGCGTCGGCATAGCGCTCCAGCGCGGTCCGTTCGGCGCTCGACACGCGGCCAGCGGTTGCGCCCATCGTGATCGATGCGCGTAGCAATGCGCCGGTTTTCATCCGGTGCATCGTTTCCAGCTCGGCCACCGTCATCGCCTGCCCGACCGCCGCCAGGTCGATCGCCTGCCCTCCGCACATGCCCTGCGTGCCGGAAGCGTGCGCCAGGTCGCGCATCAGTGCCATTCCGGTCTCGGCGGCCACCGGCGCATCGGCCAGCACCCTGAAGGCCTCGGCCTGCAGCGCATCGCCCGTCAGCATCGCGGTGGCCTCATCGAATGCAACGTGCACGGTGGGCTTTCCCCGCCGCAGTACGTCGTCGTCCATGCACGGCATGTCGTCGTGCACCAGCGAATAGGCATGAACGAACTCGATCGCGGCAGCAATCGGGTCCAACGCCGCATCGGCCGCTGCCGCGAACTCGCCCGCCGCGTACACGAGCAGCGGACGCACCCGCTTGCCGCCGTTCAGCACGGCGTAGCGCATCGCTTCGTGCAGCCGCCGCGGCTCGCGCTCCTGGGCCGGCAGGTGCGCCCGGACAAATTGCTCGAAGCGCCCCTGCCGCGCCGTGATCCAATCGGACAGGGGCGCAGCGTGCGCAACGGCGGCCGCTCGCGGGGAAATCGAAGCCAGGCTCACGTTGCGCTGTCCGCCGATTCGGAAGGGGTGAAGTTCTTCAGCACGTTCTCGTCAAGCTTCTGTATCTGTCGTTCTGCATCGGCCAAACGGCCCTGGCAAAAGCGCGCCAACTCCGCCCCGCGCCGATAAGCGGCGATCGATTCATCCAGCCCCAGATCTCCCGATTCCATGCGCCGCACCAGCTGATCGAGCTGATCCAGTGCCTGCTCGAAGGTCAGGTCTTCGACCAAGGTGGAAGTCGTGGGCTCACCCATCCGCGTGTCCGCTCCCGGCAAGGGAGGCGCAACCTGTTTCGATTTTTTGACCGACCCCGATCAGATCGGCCCTCATCGGCTCTTGTCGGGCGCCAATGCACACGTTAAGGTATTTTAGTTCAACGCCCGCATCTCCCCAGACGGGCCAATCACTTGCGTTGCGTTTACACACACATTACGCCCGCCGCCCAATGACAATGACTCACCCCTACAACAGCGTGGTCGACGCAGATACGCTACGCCAAAATCTGGGAAGCCCCGCTTGGCGGGTGATCGACTGCCGTTACGACTTGTTACGACCGGAAGCCGGGGCACAGGCGTACGCCGAGGCTCACATTGCAGGCGCGCTGTATGCGCACCTGGAACGCGACCTGTCCAGCCCCAAGAGACCCGCCTCGGGCCGGCATCCTTTGCCGGACCCCGACCGCCTCGCCGAAACCTTCCGCCGCTGGGGCATCGATCCCGACACGCAGATCGTCGCTTACGACGCCAACGCAGGCCAGTACGCGGGGCGCTTCTGGTGGCTCGCCCGCTGGCTCGGACACGACCAGGTCGCGTTGCTCGATGGAGGGTGGCAGGCGGCGCTTCAGGCCGGCCTGACAACGGAGGCGGGCAAACCGCAGCCGGCGCGCGGCCGATTCGAACGCACCCAGCCGCGCCAACAGGCCGTCGAGGTGGCAGCGGTGCAGGCCGCCCGCACCGATCCGCACTGGCTGGTGGTCGATGCCAGGGCGGCGGATCGTTACGCCGGCCAGAACGAGACGATCGATCCGGTCGGCGGGCACATCCCGGGCGCCGTCAACCGGTTCTGGCAGGCGAACCTGCAACCCGACGGGCGCTTCAAGTCCCCCGCGCAGTTGCGGGCCGAATTCACCGCCTTGTTCGGCGCGCGCGAGCCGGCGCAGGTGATCATGCAGTGCGGCTCGGGCGTCACCGCCTGCCACCACCTGGTGGCGTTGCAGCGGGCGGGGATCCCTGGAGCATCGCTCTATCCCGGCTCCTGGAGCGAGTGGATCTCGGACCCGGCCCGGCCGGTCGCTGTCGGCAGTGATCCGTGATCGCCCTCAGCCGCGTCTAGCCGGCTTTGACGGCCGCACGGATCAGACCCGCCAGCGCCACGCCGAGCAGCACCAGGCCCACCTCGGGCAGCGACTCCCGCAGCGGCTTGCGTCGCATGATCTCGGGCAACAGGTCGGACAGCGCGATGTAGACGAAGCTCGCGGCCGCAATCAGCAGCGTGTACGGCAGCAGCGACCGGTACGAGTCGAGCAGCAGGTAACCGGCCACCCCGCCGAGCACGGCCGACAGGCCCGAGATCAACATGAAGATGAAGGCCCGGCGCCGATCGAATCCGGCGTTCAACAGGATCATGAAGTCGCCGATCTCGTGCGGAACCTCGTGCGCGAACACGGCGCTCGCCGTCACCACCCCGGCACGCAGGTCGAGCAGGAACGCCGCCGCGATCACCGCACCATCGCCGAAGTTGTGGAAGGCGTCACCGACCAGGATCGGCCAGGCGCCCCGACCGGCCTCGCGCGCGTCGTGCCCGTGCGGGTGGTGATGCGCGTCGCCTTCGTGGTGGTGCGTGTGGTGGATCAGCGTCATCTTCTCCAGAATGAAGAAACCGACGATGCCGGCCGTGAAAACCCAGCCGAACCTGTCCGGCGCCAGGCCGGACTCCATCGCCTCGGGCAGCAACTGCACCAGCGCGGTCGCCAGCAGGACGCCGGCAGCGATCGACACCATTTTTTCGACGACTCCCGACAGCAGCCGGAAACTCAGCGCCGCCGCGAAACCGATCGAGATCAGCGTGGAGAGCGCATTGGCAAGAACGATGTACAGCAGCGTCAGCACGGGTGGCCTGTCGTAGTCCCGAGGTGCGGTGCCGGGCGTCAGGACAGGCCGTGACTGGCGAACCAGTCCAGGCAGCGAGACCAGGCGTCCGTCGCCGACGCTTCGTGATAGCTCGGACGATAGTCGGCGAAGAACGCGTGCGACGCCTTCGGGTAGATGACGAATTGCGATTCGGATCCGGGAGCCTTGGCCGACGCCAGAGCCAGCTTCATCCGCTCGATCGTATCGATCGGAATACCGCTGTCCTCCGCGCCGTACAGGCCGAGCACCGGCACCTTCAGCGAGGTGGCCACATCGAGCGGATGGGTCGGCTGGTTCGCCGTCTCTTCGCCAACCAATCGCCCGTACCACGCCACGGCGGCTTTCAGCTTGGGCTGGTGCGCCGCGTATAGCCATGCGATGCGTCCACCCCAGCAAAAGCCGGTGACCCCCTGTCGCGCCGGATCACCACCGTGCGTCGCCGCCCAGGTCGCGGTCGCATCCAGGTCGGACAGCACCTCGGAATCGGAAGCTCTCGAGACGATCTGGCGTATCAAGGCGTTCATGTCGGCCACCGCGGCCGCGTTGCCGTGACGCGCGAAAAGATCGGGCGCAACCGCCAGATACCCGAGCTTGGCGAGGCGCCGGAACACGTCCCTGATGTGCTCGTGAACCCCGAAAATCTCATGGACGACCAGGATGGTCGGCAATCCACTCCCGGCGGCCGGCTGGGCGCGATAGCCGGGCATCTGGTAGTTGCGGTTGACCGCAATCCGGATATCGCCAGCCATCAAGCCGGCGGCGTCGGTCTGGATCACGGCTCGCACATTGATCGGGGATGCAGCGGCCGCGAATCCGGCCGCCAGCGATGTCTTGACGAAATCGCGGCGCCGCGGCTGATGGGGGCCGTCGGTTTCGGCGCCGGTTTCGGAGCCGTCAGCGGCGTGCTCCTGCGCGGCCGGCAGGATCTGATCAGACATCGCAAGCCCCTTCAAGGCCAAACCCCTGATTCAGTATAGAGCGCGTCGGCCGGTATCATGTGCAAACATGGAGCCAACGCCTCATCTGCGAGAGGTCGCCAGACGCTTCCAGCGCGTGGCACCGGCCAGCGACCACTGCACGATCCGCATCGTCGAGGAATCGTCGATCTGGACTTCCGTGCGCCGCGACGTGCCGGAGCCGGTCGCATTCTCGACCGATCTGGGGGCAATGGTCACAGTGGTCTGTGCAGACGGGGTCGGGTACGCAGCCACCAGCGATCTGAGCGAGGCGGGCTTGAAGGCAGCCGCCGATCGCGCCGCGCAGTGGGCGCGCGCCGCCCGAGGCCGCAGCGTGTTCCACGGCATCACGCCACGCCTGACGGTCGCCGGCCAATC
>DATBCI010000416.1:0-3305 GCA_036270555.1 Burkholderiaceae bacterium | reverse complement strand
CGAAGCGGGCTTTCAAGCCGACACGCTTGCGCCAGGACTGCACTGGGCGTTATGGCCGTGGCAATACGGCGTGAAGATGCAGCCCTTCCTGACCGTCCCGGTCGGCAAGATCGCACTGGTCGAAGCCTGCGATGGGCAACCACTGCCAAGCGGGCGCATCGTAGCCAGACGGGTCCCATGCAACTCCTTTCAGAACGCCCGTGCGTTCCTGGAAGGCGGCGGCGAGCGCGGGCCCCAGGTCGATGTGATCCCGCCTGGGACTTATCGTATCAACCCGCTGCTCTTCAGCATCAAGTTCTCGGACGCGGTCAGCGTTGGGCAAGGACAGATCGGTATCGTTGAAGCGAGGGACGGCCGGCCGCTCGCCTCCGGGCATGTGATCGCCGGGCAGGTCAATTGCGATTCGTTTCAGGACGGCGCGGCATTCCTGGCCAACGGCGGCGAACGCGGCCCGCAGATGGGCATCGTCGCCCCCGGCACCTATCGGATCAACACGGTGTTGTTCGACGTGAAACCCGCCCCGGTGGTCGATATTCCAGAGAACAAGGTGGGCATCGTCACCACGCGCGAAGGCCAACCGCTCGCGAACGGCGAGATCGCCGGCCCCGCAGTGGGTGGCCACAACATGTTCCAGAGTCCCGCGGCGTTTGTTGCGAACGGCGGTTGTAAGGGTCTGCAGGAGCAGGTGCTGCTGGCCGGCCGCTATTTCATCAATCCGCGCTTTGCAACGGTCGAGATCGTCGACATGATCGAGGTGCCGATCGCTCACGTCGGGGTGGTCATCGCCTACATCGGCAAGGAAGGCAAAGATGTCACGGGAATCGAGTTTCGCCACGGCAACCTGGTGAGCAAGGGCGAAAAGGGCGTGTGGGTCGAGCCGCTCGATCCGGGCAAATACCCGATCAATCCGTACACGCACAAGGTGAGCAATGTGCCGACGGCCAACGTGGTGCTGAACTGGGCGACCGGCAAGAGCGAAGCGCATCAACTCGACAAAAACCTGTCGACCATCACGGTGCGCTCGGCGGACGGATTCCGCTTCAACCTGGACGTCAGCCAGATCATCCATATCCCGCGCAACGACGCGCCGAAGGTGATCGCTCGCTTCGGCGATATGGCGTCGCTGGTGACCCAGGTGCTGGAGCCGACCATCGGCAACTACTTCCGCAACGCCGGTCAGGGATCCGACATCATCGACTTCCTGCGCAATCGGACGAAACGGCAGGGCGAGGCGCGCGACGCGATCGCGACGGCGCTGCAGGAGTACAACGTGGGCGCGGTCGACACGCTGATCGGCGACATCGTGCCTCCCGAAGAGCTGATGAAGACTCTGACCGACCGCAAGATCGCCGAGCAGGAACAGGTCACTTTCGAGACGCAGCGCAAGGCCCAGGAAATGCGCCAGACGCTCAAGCAGGCCACGGCACTGGCCGATACGCAGGCCACCGTGGTGGATGCCGAGCGCCAGGTTTCGATCGCCGAGTTCAAAGCGAAAGCGGCGGTGGCCAGCGCTCAGGGCGAATCGACGGCCAAGAAGATCAACGCGGATGCCGACGCGACAGTCACGCGGACCGTGGGCGACGCGACCGCTGAGCGTACGCGGGCAATCGGAACCGCCGAGGCGGACGTGATTACGCTGAAGATTCGCTCCTACGGCTCGCAGAACTACGCGGTCGTGCAGGTGGCCGAAGCACTGTCGAAGGCCGGCGTGAAGCTGGTGCCGGATATCATCGCTGCGGGGAGCGACGCCAGCGGCGGTTCGATGGTCAACGCGCTGCTGGGCACCTTGCTGCGCGACCTGATCACACCGAAAGGGCGCGCGGCGGACGCCGCTCCGCCAGCGGAGCTGGGCCGTTAGTGCCTTAGCTTGCCGAGCTCCCGGCGGTCCCGCTTGGTCGGTCGGCCCTTGATCGCTTGTGCCGGCTCGGCGGCACGTTGTTCGGTACGCCGCTCGCGGCGGGCGACGCTTTCCGCGGTCTCCTGATACAGCTCGTGCGCGACGCTCGCCGGCCCCCGCTGCGACGACAACGCGCGAATGACGACCTGCAGCTTGTGGTCGCCAACCTGGATTTCGAGCGTCTCCCCAATCCTCGCTTCGCGCGCGGGCTTTACCCGCTCACCGTCGACGCGTACGCGGCCCAGATCGATCGCCTGGCTCGCTTGCGAGCGCGTCTTGAAGAAGCGCGCCGCCCAGAGCCACTTGTCGAGGCGGATTCGATCGGGATCGGCGCTCATCAGACTGTCGTCTCTGCCTTCGCGGTTCGCATGGTACGGGAACCTCATCCAAGCCAGGCTGCTCGCCCGGTCAGGAGCAGCCCCGCCCCGACGACGATGACTCCAATGGCGCGCGCGACGTGGTCACCGGAGGGTGCGAGACGTTCGGCGGCCATGGCGGCCGCCGTGGCCGCCATGGCGCGCAGGTCCATGACGCCGATGACGAGAAGGATCGCGGTCAGGCCAGCACTGCAGTAGCTGCAGTGCAGTCCCAGGCGCAAGCCGTGTCGCCAGGCGGTAAGACCGTCTGCCGGCAATGTGCGGCCACGCCAGGCTTCCTGCCGGCAGCAGGCAAGGTAATGTGCCTTCCGTGCGGTGAACTGGAAGGCGCCGGCGATCAGGATGACAACACCGACCGCGATCGGAACGGCGCGCGCCAGGGCCGGCAACTGCATCTCGACGGCCGCCAACGCGACACCCAGCGGAAAAGCGGCCATGCCGAACCCGATCCACACGAAGAAGTACCCCGCGCCCACCAGCGCGGTCAGCCGGCCCAGGCGCGTCCCGCCGCTCCCGCCAACCGCCTGCCGGTAGCGCCACAGCATCGGAATCAAGCAGGGCAGCATCATCGCGACCATCATCAGGGCCCACATGCCGAGGAACGACGCTGCGGCGCCGGGCCATGTCCGACCCGGCATCCGCATCCACGCCATCGACATCACCCAGTCGCCGGGCATCGGCATCCCGCCCATCGCCGACATGGATCCGCACCAGACGATCGTCATGCCGGCGCTGGCTGCGAAGACCAGTGCCGAGACGACGACGAAGGCTCGCTGGGAAATTTGCTCGGAACCCATTTTGTGTGATCTCCCGTCCGGTTGCGCCGACGACACCCGTGGCCAGCTCAGCGCCGCGCGTACTCGTCGTTGCGACGCCACCAGAGGCCCGTCTCGTTGCGCCCTAATGGGGCGCGGTCGAGCCACTGATACATGCCCCACAAGCCATCCAGGCCGCGCGCATAGGTGGAATAGGTGTGATAGACGACGCCGTCCTCGAGCACGAAGGCGCTCATGCCGGGCCTTTCCCGCACA
>DATBCI010000415.1:0-4038 GCA_036270555.1 Burkholderiaceae bacterium | reverse complement strand
TGTGCCCGCATCTCGGAGGCCAACCGCACGAGCGGCATCGGCACCGGGTCGTACAGCGTGACTGTCTCACTGCGCTCGAGCTCCAATCCGATGCCCCGGCAGGTCGACAGGAACCGCAACGCCTCGGGCAGTGCCTCGGTGGTTGCGGTCAGCAGGGCTTGATGGGTAAACGGCGGCATGCGGGCGGCGCGCCGCTCAGCCAGCTGGTCTTGCGCAAATTGCGGGTAGTCGCCCCTGGCCAGCGCCCCGTACAGCGGATGCTCGGGAAAGCGCGTCTGCACCAGGACCCGCGCGGACTGTCCGGCGCGACCGGCGCGACCGGCGACCTGCATCAGTAAAGCGAACAGCCGCTCCGGGGCGCGGAAATCGGCCGCGATCAGCTGCGCGTCAGCATTGAGGACGCACACCAGCGACACGCGGCGAAAATCGTGGCCCTTGGCGATCATCTGCGTGCCCACCAACAGGTCGAGCTCGCCCTCGTGCACCTGCTGCAGCGTGCGCTGTGCCGCGTCCGGCTGGCGCGCGCTGTCGCGGTCCAGACGCCCGATGCGCGCTGCCGGCCACGCCTGGCGCAAGGTCTCCTCGACTCGCTGCGTCCCCTGTCCGACCGGCTTCAGATCCTGGTTGCCACACGTAGGGCACATGCGCGGCACCGGGCAGGTCCATCCACAGTGATGGCAGCGCAGCGACGCGCGGGCAGTCTCGGCCGCACGATGAAACGCGGCGTGGGCACTGCAGTTTGGGCACTCGGACAGCCATCCGCAGGCCTCGCACGCGAGTACCGGCGCATAACCGCGCCGGTTGATGAACACCAGCGCCTGCTCGCCTCGCAGCAGCGCCTCGTCGAGCGCCCCGCGCAGCGGCGCACTCAGGCCCTGCTGCGGTGGATGCTGGCGAACGTCCACCGTCTGCAGGTGCAGTCGCTGCTCGGGCGTGTCCGCCAGCGGGGTGGCCGCACCCGTCGGACGCTGGTGAAGCTTCAACAGCGAGTAGCGGCCGCCCAGTGCCTGCTGCCACGTTTCCAAGGACGGCGTCGCCGATCCCAGCACCACCGCAATACCCTCCAGTTGCGCGCGTTTGACGGCGAGGTCGCGCGCCGAATAGCGAACTCCGTCCGACGCCTTGAACGAGGTGTCGTGCTCCTCGTCGACGATCACGACGCGCAGGTACGGCAGCGACGCGAAAACGGCCGACCGGGTGCCCAGAACGATGCGCGCGCGTCCTTCATGCGCGGCCAACCATGCGGCGCTGCGCTCGACCGACCCCAGACCACTGTGCAAACTCACCACCGACCATTCAGCGAACCGACTCTGCAGGCGTGCCTCGAACTGCGGCGTCAGGTTGATCTCGGGAACGAGCCACAAAGCTTGTGCGAGGGGGTCGGATCGAAGCGCGGCGGCCAGGGCCCCGAGATAAACCTCGGTCTTGCCGCTGCCGGTCACGCCGTGCAACAGGAACGGCGCGAATCCGCTCGAGCGACCGATCGCCTCGATCGCCCGCAGCTGCTCCTCGCGCAAGGGCGGCGCCTCGACCGCGCAGGCCGCCGCCAGCACCGGCGGCGCGCGCCGCAGCCTGGCCATCTGAAGCGCAGCCCTCGGACCGGGGACGCGCCGTAGCGACGGTGGCAGTGCGCCCAGCACGACCTGCGCCCAACGCTGGTGGTAATAGTCTGAGGCGAATTGGCAAAACTTCAGCCAGTCGAGCGGCAAGGTTGGATCGGCCAGGACACTGCCGAGCGTTCGCACGCGCCGTTCAGCGAGCGAACATTCGGACGACAGCGCGGCGATGACGCCGAGCATCACGCGCCCGGGGCCGACCGGAGCAACGCAGCGCATGCCGACCCGCGCCACCGACTGCTGCTCCGGCGCGAGGCGGTACTGCAATGCGTGTGACATTGGAATGTCGAGCAACACATGCGCGAAGTGCGCCGCACCAGCGACCCCTGCGTCCCTCGCAGCCGCGTCAAACCGCTCTTTCGTGGTGTTTGTCAAGGCCTTCAGCAAGCCCGCACCGCTGTGGATAACTTTGTGGAAAAACACTGCTTAGTTGAGCTAAGTCCCCGCCAGGACTTGTCTTCGATCGGATGCCGCGGATGCGATGTATTCAATTTCTTCTGCTGGTTCAACAACTTAAACAAAAAAACCGGGCTTTGCGGGCCGCTGATGGCCGCTAAGCCGCATGAATTGGGGCGCCGCGCGATTGTGTGCATAAGTCAAGCGGGTCGGGGCCTTCAGGCTCCCCACTCGTTACGTCCTTAGGTGAGTGCCGACTACGTTGCAAACGAGCCCAGCGCCTCGCCCTAGCACCTGAGGCGGCGGCTCTCCTCATGAACCACATCGACCAGCGTCGCCACAGCGTCCGGCGGCGTGAAGCGCGAAATGCCGTGGCCCAGATTGAACACATGGCCGCCGTGCGTGCCGTCCGCGTTACGCGCCGGTCCGAATTCCTCGAGCACGCGCCGGGCCTGCGTCCGAATGACCGACTCGGGCGCCAGCAGGACCGCCGGGTCCAGATTGCCCTGCAGCGCGCAGCGCCCGCCAACCCTGGCGCGCGCCAGCCCGAGATGCTGCGTCCAGTCCAAACCCACGGCGTCGCAGCCAGAGTCGGCGATCGCTTCCAGCCAGGCTCCACCGCCCTTGGTGAACACGACCGAGGGCACGGGCTCGCCTTCGTGCTCGCGCTGCAGGTCCCGCACCACCTGCGCCATGTAGGTCATTGAAAACTCGCGGAATGCGGAGCCCGTCAGCACGCCCCCCCAGGTATCGAACAGCATCACTGCTTGCGCGCCCGCCTCGATCTGCGCGTTCAGATAGTCAGTTACAGCACGCGTGTTGACCTTGAGCAACCGGTGCATCAGATCCGGGCGCGAATACATCATCGTCTTGACATTGCGGAAGTCGTCGGAACCCCCGCCTTCGACCATGTAACAGGCGAGCGTCCACGGGCTCCCCGAAAAGCCGATCAGCGGCACCCGGCCTCGGAGCGCCACGCGGATCGCGCGAACCGCATCCAGCACGTATCCCAGTTCCAGCTGCGGGTCCGGCACCGCGAGCGCCATGACATCGGCCTCGGTACGCACTGGCCGTTCGAATTTCGGTCCCTCGTTTTCGGTAAAGCGCAGACCAAGTCCCATGGCGTCCGGGATGGTCAGGATGTCGGAGAACAGGATCGCCGCATCCAAGGCGAACCGATCGACCGGTTGCAGCGTCACTTCGGTGGCAAATTGCGGCGTCTTGGCCAGCGTGATGAAGTCGCCGGCCCGACGCCGGGTCTCGTTGTACTCTTGCAGATACCGGCCCGCCTGCCGCATCAGCCAGATCGGCGTGTACTCGGTGGGTTGCCTGCGCAGGGCGCGCAGCAAACTGTCGTTGGTGGGTTTCACGCGAGTCCGATCCAGGCGTTCCGGCGCTGATTTTCGCATGCACCCACTGCCGACCTGGATCCGCGTTGACGCAAGTGGTGTGCGGCTGGCGCTGCGCGTACAGCCGGGCGCGCGTCGTTGTGCAGTCGTGGGCGAATACGGCGAGCGGCTGAAGGTCGCGGTGCAGGCGCCGCCATCGGACGGGCGGGCCAACGAGGCGCTCCTGGCTTACCTGGCCAGGTGCCTGGAAATACGGATCGGCGCGCTGCGGCTCGTTGCCGGTGTCGCGTCACGCGACAAGTCAGTCCAGGTCGACTGTGACCCGTCGCAGGCGCCGCGGATCGCGCAAAAACTCTCAGCCGCTGGCGGCGGCTGAGAGCTCGGTCGAGGGGGCGGGGCCCCCCTTAGTCTGTTCTGCCTAGCCTACTTCTTCATGTCGGACGAGGCAGCCGGAGCCGGAGCCTTGGCCGCATCGCTGGACGCTCCGCCCGACTTCTTCGCCTCGGTGTCGGCCTTGGCCATCGCCCTGTGGTGCTTCTTCCTGTGGTGGGCCGCCTTCTTGGCGGGTTCCTCACCCGTCGGCGCGCCAGCCGACGGCGCGGCGGCGGCCGGGGCTGCGGGAGCAGGAGCCGCCGATTTGGATTCCTGGGCCAGCGCGCCGGCGCTCGCCAGCAAGC
>DATBCI010000414.1:0-6377 GCA_036270555.1 Burkholderiaceae bacterium | reverse complement strand
ATGGCGCCAGGCGCCAACATCGGAACCGACGCGGCCATTTTCGAGGCGGTCCATGGATCGGCCCCGGATATCGCCGGTCACGGACTCGCAAACCCGATCGCCCTGATGCTCGGGGCGGCGTTGATGCTGGACCATTGCAAGCTGCCCGACCTCGCCACGCGCCTGCGCAGGGCGATCGATCAGACGCTGAACGCGGATCAAGTCAGGACGCGCGACCTGGGGGGCACGGCCTCCACGCGGGATTTCACAAGCGCCCTGGTCAAGCGGATTCGGTCCGGCGGCTGATGCGCGCCACGACTCGCGGCTTGCTTGGACTTGACGCGCGGTCGCAGGTTGGCAATGCCGGTTGCTCCGAGTAGGGTAAAAGACTCCATGGGCAACCGCAGCTTCGTACTCGGATTGTCGGTGAGCATCGCGCTGACGCTGGTCGGCGTGATCGGCGCACTCAGCGCGGACGCGCCGCTCGTCAGCACGTTCGACAACGTCCATTGGACCGGGGCCTGCGTGGCGGGCGTCCTGCTCGCGTGGCGCGGACTCGCGGTCGAGCAAGAGCCGCTGATGCGCCACTGCAAGCGCTGGTTTCTGGTCGGCATGGTCGTGACGCTGCTCGGACAGGTCACCTGGGATCTGCAGGCGGTCTGGCACTGGCAGAGTTTCCCAGGTCCCGCCGATGTGATCTGGTTGGCGGTCGGTCCGGCGCTGGCCGCGGGCCTGTGGCAGATCGGCCGCGCGCGGCTTGGAAAGACCGAGCGCCTGATGGCGCGACTGGACACGGCGACGCTGCTGATGGCTGCGGTGGTGGCCAACTTCGCGCTGTTTCTGCCGCGCCAGGGTCCGTACAGCCTTTTCCAACTCCTGCTCATGACGGCGTCTGCCGTGGGGCTGATGGCCCCGCCCTGTCTGGCTCTTGTCCTGGTACTGGCCTTGCGCTTGCGACCGAATTGGCGCGCACTGCTGCTGCCGTCGTGCATTGCCGTCGTCTCCGGTCAATGGCTGGCTTGGAACCTGGCGTTACTGGCCAACCGGTCGGTCGACGGATCCTGGATCAACATCAGCTTTTCGTTGATTTTCATCCTGTCGGGTCTGGGTGCCCTCGTCTTCCAGGTCGAAACGGTCGACGACGAACAGTGGGACCGGGCTTGCGAGGCCTTGCTGCGGCTGCTGCCCTTGTTGCTGGTCGTGATCGCCGCGGGCAGCATCACGCTGACCGAGGTGTTGCCGGGGGTTCATCCGGCCATACAAATCAGCGTGGCGGCCGGCGGGGGCCTGGTGGTCGTGATGGCGGCGATACGGCAAAGCCTGCTGCTGGGTGAACGCGATCGCCTGGTGGCGGCCGAGAAGCTGCTGCGCCAGCGCGAAACCGAGTTGGAGATCCGGGTCGAAGAGCGCACTCGTGCGCTGGCGCTGGCCAAAGAGGAGGCCGACACGGCCAATCGCGCCAAGAGCGCGTTCCTGGCCAACATGAGCCACGAGATTCGCACGCCGATGAACAGCGTGATCGGCATGACGTATCTGGCCCTGCAACACGCCAAGGATGAGAGACAGCGCAAGTACCTCGAAACCATCAAGCTTTCGGGAGAGCACCTGCTCGGGCTGATCAACGCCGTGCTGGACATGTCGAAGATCGAGGCGGGCGAGCTCAGGCTCGACGCGAGCGACTTCCAGCTCGGCGCGGTTCTGGCCCGCCTGAGCGAGCAGATGCGGGAAAGGGTGCGTGCCAAGGGTCTGGCACTGCGCTTCGACGCCGATCCGGCGCTGGAGCAACCCTTCCGTGGCGATCCGCTGCGCCTGGAGCAGGTGCTGCTGATCCATCTGGACAATGCCGTCAAATTCACCCAGCGCGGCCACATCACGGTCTGCGCGCGATTGCTCGACAGCGACGCCGCAGGCTCGCGCGTGCGCTTCGAAGTGCTTGACACCGGCATCGGCATGACGCTGGAAGCGCGCGACAGGCTGTTCCAGGTCTTTCAGCAGGCCGACCAGTCGACCACGCGCAAATATGGCGGAACCGGACTGGGACTGGCGATCAGCAGGCAGCTGGTGGGATTGATGGGCGGCGAAGTCGGCGTCCAGAGCGAGCCGGGGCACGGCAGCAAGTTCTGGTTCACGGTCCGGCTCGGTGTTGGGGATCAGGCGATCGTTCAGGCGAGGGCCCTGCCGTCCGACAGCAAACTGCTGGCCGGCGTGCGCATTCTGCTGGCGGAGGACAACCCGATCAACCAGTTCGTGGCGACCGCGATGCTCGAGGACGTCGGCGCTGTGGTGCGCGTGGTCGGCGATGGCGAGGCGGCTCTCGACCTGCTGCGTCGCGAACCCTTCGATTGCGTGCTGATGGACGTTCAGATGCCGCAGATGGACGGTCTGGAGGCGACACGACGGATACGCGTCGATCCGACCCTGGCTCGCATTCCCGTGGTCGCGATGACGGCCAATGCCTGGAACGAAGACCGTCAAGCCTGTCTTGACGTCGGAATGGACGACTTCGTCAGTAAACCGTTTCAACCCGCATTTCTCTACGACAAGCTCGCCCGCCTGCTGGCGCGACCGCCACAGGCTTAGGGTCGGTGCGACGAGACGCCGAGCAGGCGGTCGAGGGTGGTTTGATCCCGCCTCAGGCCGTCGCTGTCGCCCAGGTAGACACTGCGGCCGCGCTCCAGCACCAGGGCCTGCCGCGTCAGTGGCAGGATTTGATGCGCATGCTGTTCCACCAGGATGACCGCCATGCCGGCTTGCCCGACCAGGCGCTCAATCACGTTCAGCAGTTCGCGCACGATCAGAGGTGCCAGGCCTTCGAGGGGCTCATCCAGCAGCAGCAGGCGCGGATTGAGCATCAATGCGCGCGCAATCGCGAGCATCTGCTGTTCGCCGCCCGAGAGCTGGTTGCCCATCTGCGAGCGTCGCTCCTGCAGCCTCGGAAAGAGCGCATAGACCCGCGCCAGATCCCAAGGGCCGGGTCGGGCCACCACGGTGAGGTTTTCCTCCACGCTGAGCGATGCAAAGATGTCCCGCTCTTGAGGCACCCAACCCAGGCCGAGCGAGGCACGCCCATGCGCGGGAACGGCGGCCAGGTCGCCGCCTCGGAAGACGATTTCACCTCGATGCCGGCGTGTCGCCCCCATCAACGTGGCCAGCAAGGTGGTCTTGCCCATTCCGTTGCGACCAAGCAGTGCCAGGCTGCCCGCCTCTGGCAGGTCAAACGAGATGTCTTCCAGCACCATCGCGTCGCCGTAGCCCGCCCACAGCCTTTCCACGCGCAGCAGCTCAGCCAACGATCGCCTCGCCAAGGTAGACCTCCTTCACTCTCGGGTCGCGCGCGATGGCGTCGGGCTCGGCCTCGGCCAGCAGAGCACCGTTGACCAGCACCGAAATGCGATCGGCGAACCGGAATACCAGGTCCATGTCGTGCTCGATCAGCAGCACCGTCACGTCGCGCGGCAGTCGTGCGATCGTTTCGAACAGCTCGCGGCTTTCGGCGGCCGGCACCCCGGCTGCCGGCTCGTCCAGCAGCAGCACTTGAGGCCGAGCTGCCAGGGCCAGCGCGATCTCCAGCAGGCGCCGCTTGCCGTATGGCAGGCTGCGGGTCATCGCGTGGGCGACCTCGAGAAGATTCAGCTCCGCCAGCACGCCGACCGCGTCATCGACGGCGTGCTTGAATGCGCCGGCCGGGCGCCAGAAGTGTGCGCCCAGGCCGAGCCGCTCGTTGACCACCATCAGCACCGATTCGAGCACGGTCAGATCGGCGAACAGTCGATTGATCTGGAACGTTCGCGCCAGGCCTCGTTGTACCCGGCGATGCTGCGGCATTCGAGTCACGACTTCGCCCTTGAACACGACGTCGCCGGCGGTCGGTTCAAGCAATCCTGTCAGCAGGTTGATCAGCGTCGTCTTGCCGGCACCATTGGGGCCTATGAGCGCGTGGCGCGCGCCGGCCTGCACCTGAAGGTTCAGGTGGTCGGCGGCGACGAAGCGCCCGAAGCATTTGACCAGCCCGCGTGTTTCCAGCACCACGCTCACCATGGGCTCCGGGCCAGCCGTCGCGCCGCGCGGCGCAAGCCGCCGACGATTCCGTCGCGTGCAAACAGCACGATCAGAACCAGCAGCAGGCCCAGCCAGAACTGCCAGTACTGAGGATTGATGTCCGACAGCAGGTGGCGCGCCGTCATGAACACGATGGTGCCGATCAAAGCGCCGTACAGATTCCCCGCTCCGCCGAGCACGAGCATCAGGAGCAACTCCGCCGACCGGGGAAACGCCAGCACGTCGACCGCGACAAATTGCGTCGTCTGGGCCAGCAAGGCGCCAGCGACCCCGGCGTAGGCCGCTGCAACCGTGTAGATGGTCGCAAGGCGACGATTGACCGGCGTTCCCAAAGCCGGCATGCGGCCGACGTTCTGGCGAATTCCGCGCAGGCTCAAGCCAACCGGACTGTGCACGAGACGTCGGGCAAGCCAGAACAGCACGAACAGAACGACGACCGAGTACCAGTAAGCAGTCTGGCCGTACAGGTCCAGCGGGAATCTGCCGAGAAGGGGGTCGATCGCAATGCCCTGAATGCCGTCGACGCCGCCCGTAAAGTCGGTCAGCTTGTTGGCGGCCTCGTACAGCATCATCGCCACACCCAGCGTCACCATCAGTCGGGTCAAGTCTGCTCCCCGCAACACCAGGAAGCTGGTCACCAGCCCGAGAGCCGCCGCACACAGGGCTGACGCTAACAGGCCCAGCAGCGGGTCGCCATAGCCGTGGCTGGCCAGAAGGCCCGCCGTGTAAGCACCGACGCCAAAAAACGCCGTGTGCCCGAGCGACACGATGCCCGCGTAACCGAGGATCAGATCCAGTGACAGGCAAAACAGCGCGGTGATCGCGATCTGCGACAGAAATACCCAATTGCGCGGAAAGACGAAATACGCGACCAGGGGCAGCAACCAAAAGGCCCACTCGCCCCAGCGCCAACGCGCGGCGCGCGTCGTGGGTGTCAGGTCGACGCCCGGCCGGGCGATCTCAATGTGCGACACGCCGGCCAAACAAGCCAACGAGGCCCTCGGGGCGGACAATCAACATCCCCACCATCACGGCGTAGATCACGAATGCTCCGACCTGGGGTACGTAGTACTTGCCGGCCACATCGGCGACCCCGAGGATCAGTGCGGCGAGCAGTGATCCCTTGATGCTGCCACTGCCTCCAACCGCCACGACAATCAAGAAATAAACGATGGTCTTGACCGGAAAGCCCGGATCCAGGCCCAGTATCTCGACGCCCAGGGCACCGCCCAGACCTGCCAGCGCCGAGCCCAGAGCGAAAGCCAGTACATAGACGCGCTGCACATCGATTCCGAGCCCACGTGCCGCGGTCGGGTTATCGACCGCGGCGCGCAGCCGGGCGCCGAATCGGGTTCGCCACACCAGGACCTCGAGACCCGCGGCAATCAGCAGCCCCGTGATCACGAGAAAGAGCCGGTAGACACCCAGGTCCACGCCGGGCAGATTGAACTGTCCTTGCAGATACGGCGGCAGTGCGAGCGGCTGTTGTCGATCGCCGAAACCGTAGTGGGCCGCACCGATCGCCATCAACATCAGACCGATCGAGAACAGCACCTGGTCCAGGTGCGTCGCGCCGTACAGGCGACGATACAAGGTGCGCTCCAGGACGGCTCCCACCAGGCCGACCGAGACCGCCACCAGCGGCAGCGTGGCGAGGAAAGGAATCCCGGCGCGGTTCAACAGCAGCACGCACACGTAGCCGCCCAGCATCGCAAACGCACCGTGCGCGAGGTTCACGAAACCCATCAAACCCAGCGTCACCGACAGCCCGACGCTGATCAGGAAGAGCAGCATGCCGGACGCGATGCCGTCGAAGATCACGGTCGCCATGCAACCTCCCTCGGCCCCGGGCCCACTCCCGCCCGCGGCAAAGGGGTCGACGCACGCCGCTCACGAGCGGGATCCGCTGACACTCCCTCTCTCCCACTCGGTGGGAGAGGGGCCAGGGGTGAGGGCCTCCATAAAGTTGTCTTCTCGTTGCGCACACCCTCACCCTTCCCTCTCCCGCACGCGGGAACTTCCTCCCCACGGACCGGAGGCATAACGCGAGCGGAACCGTACCCGGTCATTGCGGCCTGCGTCATCATGGCTTGCCGGGGTCTTTGAAGTCCGGAACCTTATCGAACTCCACGTTCTGCAGCCTGTCGCCGACCCTCTCCACCTTACGGATGTAGACCGTCTGCACGATGTCTCGCGTCGCCGGGTCGATGCTGATCGGGCCTCTCGGGCTCATCCAATGCATCCCCTTGGCCGCCTCGATGAATTTGTCGCCATCGGTACTGCCGCCGGTCTTGTTCAGCGCTTCGGCGATCAGGTGCATGCCGTCGTAGCCCGCCACG
>DATBCI010000413.1:0-5828 GCA_036270555.1 Burkholderiaceae bacterium | reverse complement strand
ATGTAGTCGTTCAACGCCTCGTCGATGGCCGGATCGATCGGCGGAGCCTCGTACTCGGCCAGCATCTTCTTCCATTGGGTGTTGGCGCGCTGGGCCAGATCCTGGCGCCCGTCGGATTCCCACTGCTCGAAGCTGTTGTTGTCCGCGATGGGGGACCGGTAAAACGCCGTTTCGAAATTGGCCTGCGTGTGGCTGCAGCCCAGGAAGTGCTTGCCGGGTCCGACCTCCCGGATCGCGTCCAGCGCCTGACCACTCTCGGACAGGTCTACGCCGGCCAGCATCGTGTGCATCATGCCGGCCTGATCCACGTCCATGATGAATTTCTCGTATCCCATCGCGAGGCCGCCTTCCAGCCAGCCCGCCGTGTGCAGCACGAAGTTCACGCCGGCCAGGCAAGTGGGCAGCAACGTGTTGGCCGACTCGAAGGCGGCCTGTGCATCCGCGATCTTGGACGCGCACAGCCCGCCACCCGAACGGAACGGCACACCCAGGCGGCGCGCGAGCGCCGCCATCACGTACAGCACCAGCGCCGGCTCCGGCGTGCCGAAGGTCGGTGCCCCCGACTGCATCGACATCGACGAGGCGAAGCTGCCCAGCACGACCGGTGTTCCCGGATTGACCAGCTGCACGAACGCCATGCCCGCCATCGCCTCGGCGAGGGTCTGCGCGGCGACGCCGGCCACGGTGACGGGCGCCATGGCACCGGCCAGGATGAACGGAGTCATCAGGCAGGCCTGGTTGTTGCGCGCGTAGACCTTGGCGGCTCCGAGCATGGTGCCGTCGAAGGTCAAGGGCGAGTTGGCATTGATCAGGCTCAGGATCACCGTGTTCGGCCTGCCGCTGACCGGATCGAGATAGCGGTCGCCAAATGCGATCTTGGCCAGTTCGACGGTGTCGGCCGCCCGCTCGGGCGCGGTCACCGACCCCATGAACGGCTTGTCGCTGTAGCGGATGTGGGCGTACACCATGTCGAGGTGGCGCTTGTTCACCGGCAGGTCGACCGGTTCGCACACGGTGCCTCCCGAGTGGTGCAGCCACGGCGACATGTAGGCGAGCCGCACGAAGTTGCGGAAATCCTCGATCGTCCCGTAGCGTCGCCCCTGGTCGAGGCTGCGCACGAACGGGCTGCCGTACGCGGGGGCAAACACCGTTCGAGGCCCGCCGATCAGCACGTCGTGCTCGGGATTGCGCGCGCGCTGGGTGAACTCACGCGGCGCGCTGGCCTGGATCAGCTGACGGCACATCCCGGGCGCGAAGCGCACCCGCTCGCCGTTCACATCGGCGCCGGCGGCGCGCCAGATCTGCAGCGCCTCTGGATCGTCGCGAAACTCGATGCCGATTTCCTGCAGGATGGTCTCCGCGTTACGCTCGATCAGCGCCAGGCCGTCCTCGTCCAGCACCTCGTAGTAGGGAATCTTGCGCGTGATGTACGGCACCGATGCGGCGCGGCGCGCCAGGCGCGCGGCGCGCTTGGCTTCGCGGCCGCCCGGGCGGCGGGCGTGTGCAACGGTCGTGTCTTCGCTCATCGTGGTGTCCTCCGGTTCACTGTCAGTCTCATCAGCGCTGGGCCGTCTGGTAGTTCGGGTGCTCGAACACCGACACGCGCATCGGCGCCAGGGCCTGCCGTCCGCGTATCAGGTCGGCCGCTTTTTCCGCGATCATGATGGTGGGGGCGTTCAGGTTGCCGCTCACCACCGCGGGCATCACCGACGCATCGACCACCCGCAGGGCTTCCACGCCGTGCACGCGCAGCTCACCGTCGACCACGGCCTGCCCATTGGAACCCATGGCGCACGTGCAGGATGGGTGGTACGCGCTTTCGGCGCGCGCGCGAGCGAACGCGTCGATCTGGCTGTCGCTGACGACGCCCGCGCCCGGCTGCAGCTCAGCGCCGCGGAACGGGTCGAAGGCCCGTTGGGCCAGGATCTCGCGCGTCAGCCGGACCGCTGCGCGCATCTCGCTACGGTCGCCCTCTGTTTGGAGGTAGTTGAACTGAATCGCCGGGTGCTGGTGTGGATCCGCCGATCGCAGCCGCACGGTACCGACGCTGGTCGGCCGCATCGGGCCCACGTGCAACTGGAAGCCGTGCTGCTCGATCTTCGCCTTGCCATCGTAGTCGGCGGCGATCGGCAGGAAGTGGTACTGCAGATCGGGATGGCGCACGCCGGCACGGCTGCGAATGAATCCGCCGGCTTCGAAATGGTTGCTGGCGCCGGCACCGGTCCCGGTCAGGAGCCACTGCAGCCCGATCGCGAGCTTGGCCAGGGGCTTTTGCGTCGGGTACAGCGAGACCGGCTGCGTGCAGGCGTGCTGAACATAGATTTCGATATGGTCCTGCAGGTTGGACCCCACGCCCGGCAGGTCTGCGACGATGGGCAGGTCAAGCCGGCGCAGCGCGTCGGCATCGCCGACTCCCGACAGCATCAACAACTGGGGAGCATTGATCGCGCCCGCGCTGACAATCACCTCGCGGCGTGCCCGGGCCAGTTGCACCGCGCCGTCACGCACATAGGCAACTGCGACCGCGCGCCGTCCTTCGAACAGGATCCGCCGCGCCACGCTGCGCGGCAGCACCCGCAAATTGGGCCGTTGCAGCGCTGGCTTCAGGTAGGCGCGCACCGTGCTCCAGCGTCGCCCGCGCAGCGTCGTCTGGTCCATCGGCCCGAATCCCTCCTGCCGATAGCCGTTCATGTCGGGCGTGTAGGCGTACCCGGCCTGCTGAGCTGCCTGGAGGAAGGCGTGAAACAGCGGGTTGCTCATCGAAGGCGTGGTCACGGCGAGCGGGCCGCCCGCGCCATGGTAGTCATCGGCCCCTTGCAGCCGGTTTTCGGAGCGGATGAAGTACGGCAGGCAGTGCGCGTAAGACCACTGCTCCAGCCCCGGCCGCTGCGCCCACCCGTCGTAGTCGAGCGCATGACCACGGATGTAGACCATGCCGTTGATCGACGAGGAGCCGCCCAGCACGCGACCGCGCGGACAATACATCCGCCGTCCGTCCATCGCGGGCTCGGGTTCCGTGTGGTAGTACCAGTTGTAGCGATCGTTCGCGAGCGGCAGCGAGAACGCGGCCGGCATGTGGATCACGACGCTGTGGTCGGGCCCTCCGGCCTCGAGCACCGCGACCCGAACCTCCGGGTCTTCGGTCAGCCGGTTGGCCAGCACGCAGCCGGCCGACCCGGCGCCGACGATCACGTAGTCGAACTCGTCCATGCGATCCGGTCAATGGTCTAAGACCATTGACCGCACGAAATTCCCCCTCTCCCTGAGGGAGAGGGGGAAGGGGTGAGGGGGAGGGTATTGGCCATCGGTCGGCTCAATAGGGACAGGCGACCTGGCCCAGCTCGACGTACACGCTTTTCAGGCGCGTGTAGTGATCGATCGCGGCATGCCCGTTCTCGTGGCCGATGCCGGACTGCTTGAAGCCGCCGAACGGGACCTCGACCGGCGTCACGTTGTAATTGTTGATCCAGCACACTCCGGCATCGATGCGGCCGATCACGCGGTGTCCGCGCGCCAGGTCGCGCGTGAAGACGCCCGCCGCCAGGCCGTACGGCGTCGCATTGGCACGCCGCACCACCTCGTCTTCGTCGCGAAAACGCAGCACCGACATCACCGGGCCGAAGATCTCTTCGCGCACGATTTCCATCTCGTCGTTGCAGCCGACGAACACCGCCGGTTCGATGAAGCAACCGCGCGCCAGGCGCGGATCGGCGGGCTGCCTTCCCCCGCACGCGAGCTGCGCCCCGGCGCTCGCGCCGCGTTCGACGAAGCCGAGCACGCGATCCAGATGCTCCCGGCTGATCAGAGCGCCAACCTGGGTGGACGGATCCAGCGGATCGCCCAGCTTCAGACGGGCCACGCGCGGCAGCAGGCGCTCGATGAACGCGTCGTGCACGGTGTCCTGCACGAACACCCGCGTGCCGTTGGTGCAGACCTCGCCCTGTGTGAAGAAATTCGCCATCATCGCACCGGCCACCGCTTGCTCGAGATCCGCGTCGTCGAACACGATCAGCGGCGACTTGCCGCCGAGTTCCATCGTGACGCGCTTCAACGTGGCGGCCGCATCGGCCATCACGCGCCGGCCGGTCGAGCATTCGCCCGTCAGCGACACTTTGGCGATCTGCGGGTGGCGCGTCAGCAGCTGGCCCGTGCGGGCATCGCCCTGCAGCACATTGAACACCCCGTCCGGCACTCCGGCCTCGCGATAGATCCCGGCCAGCAGCCCGGCCGTGGTGGGAGTCAGTTCCGCCGGCTTGAAGATCATCGCGTTGCCGCATGTGAGCGCCGGCGCCGACTTCCAGCACGCGATCTGCAACGGATAGTTCCAGGCGCCGATCCCGACGCAGATGCCGAGGGGTTCGCGCCGGGTGTACACGAAGGCGTCGCGCAAGCCGTGGTGCGCTCCATGCAGCGTCGCTGCCAGCCCGGCGAAGAACTCGATGCAGTCGGCCGCGCTCGGAATGTCGACCGCTTCGGCCTCCTGGATCGGCTTGCCGGTATCGATCACTTCGAGGCGCGCCAGTTCGCGTCCGCGCGCCCGCACCATCGCGGCCGCGCGGTTCAGGATACGGCCGCGCTCGGTTCCGGTCATGGCCGACCACTGCGAAAAACCCTGTGCGGCCGCGGCGACCGCCTGATCGACTTCGGCCGGGCCGGCGAGCTCGATGCCGCCGATGCGCTCGCCGTTCGCGGGATTGACGTTGTCCAGCACGACGCCCGACGTGCTGGGCACGAAGCGCCCGCCGATGAAGCTTCTACAGACCGCCGAATTCATATCCCGTTCGCTTCAACAAGGCCTGGGGGAGCACGAGGGAGTTGCGGCGGCTCACGATCCTGACACCTGGCGGCGGGCGAGCAGATGGCGAGCGCGCTCGCGCAGGCTGACGTGCCCTTGCCCCGACGTGGTGCCGAAGCTCTCGGTGATCCTGTCCAGGATGACGGCCAGCAGCACGACGCTCAGGCCGCTTTCGAAGCCATGACCGATGTCCAGCCGCGTGATGCTCTGTAGCACGTCATTGCCAAGGCCGCCGGCGCCCACCATCGACGCGATGATCACCATCGACAGCGCCATCATGATGGTCTGATTGACGCCTGCCATGATCGAGGGCATCGCGCCCGGTACCTGGACCTTGAACAGCAACTGATGAGGTGTGCAGCCGAACGCGATGCCGGCCTCGACCTGCTCCTTGTTGACCTGCCGTATTCCGAGGTTGGTGAGGCGCACCGCGGGCGGCATCGCAAAGATCACCGTGGCCAGCACACCGGGCACCTTGCCCAGGCCGAACAGCATGGCGACCGGGATCAGGTATACGAACGCCGGCATCGTCTGCATGAAGTCGAGCACCGGCCGCACCACGGCAGCGACGCGGTCGCTGCGGGCCATCCAGATGCCGAGCGGGATGCCCAGCAGCAGGCTGATGACCGTGGCGGCGATGATCAGCGCCAGCGTGCTCATGGTGGCCGGCCACAGTTCGACGACATCGATGATGACGAAGAACGAGACGGCGCAGAACAGGCCGAACTTCCAGCTGACGCGCCACCAACCGAGCGCCGTGATCAGTCCGGCCACGGCCCAGGCCGGCAAGGCAAGCAACAAGTCCTCGATCAACTGGGTGAAATCCGCGATCACCTTGCCCAGGTTCTCGAAAGTGCCGTTGTCGTGGGCCAGCAGGAAATTGACGAATTGGCTGACCCACTCGCCGATCGGGAAAGCCTCATGCATTGCGGGTCTCCTCGTCGCACATGTGCTCGAGCAGAATCGTCTGGGTCACTGCACCCACATAGGTGCCGTTGCCGTCGACGACCGGAAACGGATGCGGGTTGCGGGC
>DATBCI010000412.1:0-23122 GCA_036270555.1 Burkholderiaceae bacterium | reverse complement strand
TTCAGCACCATCACCTGCAGCGCCGGTGCGACCACCAACAGCATGATGGGTCCCAGCAGCATGCCGCCCACGACCACCGTGGCCAGCGGCCGCTGCACCTGGCTGCCGATGCCGGTCGCCAGCGCGGCCGGCAGCAGGCCGATGCAGGCCGACAGCGCCATCATCAGCATCGGGCGCATCTGCTGCTGGGCCGCGTAGCGCATGGCCTCGGACGGCTCCTTGCCTTCTGCCACCAGATGGTTGAAGTAGGTCAGGATCAGGATCCCGTTCATCACCGACACGCCGAACAGAGACACGAAGCCGATCGCGGCCGAGATGCTCAGGTTCAGGCCCGACACGTAAAGCGCTATCAGACCGCCCGCGGCGGAGAACGGGATGCCCGCCAGCGTCAACAGGCTGTCGCGCAGTGAATTGAACAGCATGTACAGCAGCAGCAGGATCGCGCCGATGGCGATCGGGGCCACGATCTGCAGGCGCCGCTGCGCCTGCCGCAGCTCTTCGAATTCGCCCGCCCAATTGATCCGGTAGCCCTCCGGCAGCTTCAGGTGGGCGCGAATCCGCTCTTCGGCTTCCGCCACGGTGCTGCCAAGATCGCGCCCGCGCACGCTGAATTTCACCGGGATGTAGCGCTCGTTGCTCTCGTGGAAGATGTAGGAGGCGCCGGTGTCCAGCGTGATCGAAGCCAGCTCGCGCAACGGAATGTACGCATTGCCGCCACCCGGCGTCGAGTAGCCGACCATGATGTTGCCCACCGCGTCCGGGTTCGAGCGGTATTGCGGCTTCAAACGCACCGTCAGCCCGAACTGACGGTCGCCCTCCAGCACGGTGGTGGCCACGGTGCCGCCGGCAGCCGCCTGCACCACCGCGTTGACGTCGCCCGTGTTCAAACCGTAACGCGCGGCCCTGGCGCGGTCGACCGTCACATTCAGGTTCGGCTGGCCGAGCACCCGGAACACGCCCAGATCCTCGACGCCCTTGACCTGGCTCATCTGGTGCAGCACCTGATCGGCGACGCTTTCAAGCGTTTGCAGATCCGGTCCGATGATCTTGACCGAGTTGGCGCCCTTGACGCCCGACAGTCCCTCCTCGATGTTGTCCTGGATGTATTGCGAGAAGTTGAACTCGACCCCCGGAAATTCCGCGCGGAACTGCTTCTGCAGCTCGTCGACCAGCTGGTCCTTCGAGTAGCCTCGCGGCCACTCCTCGAGCGGTTTCAGCGGCACGAAGAATTCGGCGTTATAGAACCCCGCCGCATCCGAGCCGTCGTCCGGCCGGCCGTGTTGCGACACCACGGTGATCACCTGGGGATGGGCCTTCAGGATCGCGCGCATTCGATCCACCTTGTCCATCCCCGCCTCGAGCGAGATCGTCGGCGGCATCGTCGCGCGGATCCACAGATTGCCTTCCTCGAGCGTCGGCAGGAATTCGGTGCCGATTCGCGGCAACAGCAGGGCGGCGGCCGCCAGGAACGCCAGGCCGCCGCCGACCGTGGCCTGGCGGTGCTCCAACGCCCAGCGCAGAACCGGCGAGTACACGCTGCGAATGCGGGCCACGATGAAGGTCTCGGTCATTTTCACGCGCCGCGGCAGCAGCAGCGACGCCAGCACCGGCGTGACGGTGAACGTCGCCAGCAGCGCGCCGGTGAGCGCATAGGCGTAGGTGCGCGCCATCGGGTTGAAAATCTGACCCTCGACCCCCTGCATCGTGAAGAGCGGGATGAACGCCGCCACCGTGATGGCGGATGAGAACAGCACCGCGCGGTCGACCTGCACCGAGCTCATGAAGATCATCCGCAAGCGGTTGGTCCAGGTTCGCCTGGATTCGGCCGGCAACTGGGGATCGTGCCAGCGCTGCGCGAATTCGCGCAGCAACGAGACCCGCTCCTCGTCTGGCCGCTGCAGGTTGTGGATCAGGTTCTCGACCAGGATCACGGCCGAGTCGACGATGATGCCGAAGTCGATTGCCCCGAGCGACAACAGGTTGGCCGAATCGCCCATCAACACCAGCACGATCACGCTGAAGAACAGCGCGAACGGGATGTTGGCGCTGACGATCAGGGCGCTCGCCAGATCGCCGAGGAAAATCCACTGGATCAGGAACACCAGCAGGCAACCGAGCACCAGGTTGTGCAGCACCGTATGGGTGGTCACACCGACCAGCCGTTCGCGGTCGTAGAACGGAACGATCTTCACGCCGGCCGGCAAAGTGCCGTCGTGGTTGATCCGCTCGACCTCGGCCTTCAGGCGCGCCAGCACTTCGTTGGTTCGCAAGGTGCGATTCATCACGACGATGGCAGTGACCACGTCGTCCTGGTCGTCGCGGCCCGCCTTGCCCAGCCGCGGCAGGTAGCCGACCCGGACCGTTGCGACGTCCTTCACCCGCACCGAGGCCGCGTTGGTCTGCGACAACACGACGTTGCCGATGTCCTCCGTGTCGCGTATCAGGCCAACGCCGCGGATGTTGACCGACTGCTGACCGACGTTGATCGTGCGCCCGCCGACGTTGGTGTTCGAGTTGCCCAGCGCCGTGATCAGTTGCGGCAGCGTGATTCCGAAGCCCTGCAGCCGCGTCATGTCGGCTTCGACTTCGTACTGCTTGGTCGTTCCGCCCCACGTGACGACCTGCACCACGCCCGGAACTGTCAGCAGGCGACGCTGGACCACCCAGTCCTGCGTCGTGCGCAGGTTGGTCAACCCGAAATGGGGGGGTCCCACGAGCTGGTAGCGGAAGATCTCGCCGACCAGGCTGGAGGCCTGGATCTGCGCCGATACGCCGTTGGGCAGGTTCACGTTCTGCTGAAGGCTCAGCGCCGCCTGCGTATACGCGAAGTAGTAATCGACACCGTATCTGAACGTCACCCGGACGAACGAAAGGCCGTACGACGACGTGGAGCGGATGTTGTCGACGCCCGGCGTCGTCGCCAGGCCGACTTCCATGGGCCGCGTGTAATAGCGCTCCATTTCCTCGGCCGACAGACCCGGCGCCTGCGCGGTGATTTCAAGGATGACCGGCGCCGGATTCGGGTACGCCTCGATATTCAGCTTCAGGAAGGCCGATGCCCCGGCCACCAGAAACGCCAAAACCGCCAGCAGCACGACCGGGCGACGCGTCAGAACCAGCGCGAGGATGGCCTTGAGCATGGATCCACTGCGGGTGGCGCGGCCCGCCTATCGAGTCTGCCGGGCCAGCTCGTTGGCGACGAACAGCGCGTTATCGGTCGCGATCTGCTCGCCCTTGGCCAGACCGTCCAGCACCTGGTCCACGCCGTCCTGTTGCAGGCCGAGCTTGACCGGGCGGCGGACGAAGCGGCGTCCGTCGGACGTTACGAACACTTCCATCGTGCCGTCGCCCTCGCGCACGACACCGGCCAGGGGAGCGGCAGGCGAGCGTTGCGCCGTGCCGGTGTGGATGACGAAGGTGCCGAGCATCTGCGACCGAAGCTCGTGCAGCGGATCGCGGATTTCGGAACGAACCGTCACTCGATGGGTGTTCGGGTCCACCGCCGCGCCGATGTTGCTGACGCGACCCTCGAACTTGCGGTCGGGGTAGGCGGACAGGGACACTTCGACCGACTGGCCCAAGCGCACGCGCGGCAGCTCATCCTCTGCGACGTTGGCCACCATCCACATCGTCGAGAGGTCGGCCACCGTGAACGGGGCCGGCCCGCCGCCGGGCTGTACCAGCAACCCCGGCGCCGCATTGCGCACGGTGACACGTCCCGCGATCGGACTGGTGATTCGAAGCTCCGCCGCCGTGCTGCGGCTGGCGATGATCCGCTCGATCTCGGCGTCCGATTTGCCGAAAATTCGCACCGCGGCCCGGGCCGCTTCCAGATTGGCCTGCGCCGTTTGCTGGTCGGATGCAGCCTGGTCCAGATCCTTTTGCGCGATGGTCTGCGATTCGAACATCGCCCGTGCCCGCTCCAATGAGCGGGTGGTGAGCTGCAGTACGCCGGCGGCGGTGATCAGGCCCGACTCGGCGGCGATCAGATCAGGGCTCTCGATCGTGAACAGCAGATCGCCCTGCCTGACGTCGTCCCCGGCCTTGGCGGGAACGTGGGCGATCCGACCCGGCCAGGGGGAAAACACCTGGACGCTGTGGTCCTGGTTGAAATCGATGAGGCCTTCGGTCTCGTGCCGGGGAACGAAGTCGCGCTCGGCCACGACCGCCACCTTGACCGCCTTGGCCTGCTCGTCGCTCAAGGTGACGCTTTCGCCGTCGACCACGGCTGCGCCGACCGGCGCTTCGGCCGCTTTGACCGAGCCAGTGCCACGCCCGGCCCACATCGCGTAAAACGCGAAGGCGACGGTGAAGGCGATCGCTACCGTGACGCTGGCCGAGCGCGTCAGCTTCCATCGCGGGCGCATCGGGCCCCCTGTGGCGCGGAGCGCTCTACTTTAGGAGAGGCCTGCTTGCCGCTTGCTGTCCGGGAAATTACTGGTTGGAAAGGTTATCCGGGCAAGCAGGCCCGGCTCCGCATCCTCCAGCTGCAGTGCTCCCCCATGCAGCGTCGCGATCGCCGAGACGATCGACAGTCCGAGGCCGTTGCCCGGCAGGTTGCGGCTGCTGTCGAGACGATAGAAGCGCTCGGTCACCCTGGGGCGTTCTGCGGCCGGTATGCCCGGGCCGTTGTCGCGAACCACGATGGCAACCGATTGCGGCTGCGCATAGGCGCCGACCTCGACGGTCGACCCGGGCCCCGCGTACTTGATCGCATTGTCGATGAGGCTGGCCACGGCGCTCGCCACCAGGTTCCGATCGACCGCTGCCAGCACCGCACCATCACAGTTCGGTTTGAGCGATACCCGCCGCTCTTCGGCCGTCGCGTCGTACAGCTCGACCATGTCCTTGGCGATAACGCTCAGGTCGACCGCTTCGAACGACCTGGCACGCATGCCGGATTCGGCCTCGGCGATCTGCAGCAGCTTGTCGAATACGCGGATCAATTCATCGATGCCCTCGATGGCGGCGTTCGCCGCGCCCGACAGCGAAGCGGCGGTGGCCTCATGTCGAACTGCCTCGTCCAGCCGGCTGCGGATCCGGCTCAGCGGGGTTCTCAAGTCGTGGGCGATCGCATTGGACACGTGGCGTACGCCATCCATCAGATGCTCGATGCGGTCGAGCATCCGATTGATGTCGATGCTCAGGCGGCCGAACTCGTCCTCACCGGATACGGGGATCCGCTGGGTCAGGTCACCAGCCTCGATCCTGCTGGCCGTCTGGCGGATCTCGCCGATCCGCTTTTCGATCTGATGGCGGAACAGCAGCGCCCCGACGACCAGCACCAGCAAGGATGCGCCTGCGCCCGCCAGCAGCGCCTTGATCACCAGATCGCGGATCGAATGCTGCTCGCTCAGGTCCCGCCCGACGTAAAGAAATCCCCCGTCGGGCAACTGCTGGACGATCAGGCGGCCGGTGGTGCGCTTGCCTTCCCGCACGACCTCGTCCGTGACGATCCGGCCGAGGGGCCGCGTTGCGGCCGGCACGGCGGTCAGATTGCCGACGATGCGCTGACCCGAGGGTGATATCACCAGGAAGATTTCACTGTCGCTGTCGATGCCGTCGTTCAACTCCGATTCGATCTGTCTCGTCAGGTCTTCGATCGGTCGGTTCTTGAACGTATCCATCAGGCGATTGGAGATCGCCGTGATCTTCCCATCGATGCGTCGATCCATCACGCCGACCGTGCCGAAGTAGAAGATGCCCGACGCCACCAGGATCGCTTCGGCCACGAGCACCGCAAAGCCCAGCGCGAGCCGGGTGGCGATCGAATGCGTGAGCTTAGCCACTGGCACTGAGCCGGTATCCGACGCCGCGCACCGTGTGGATCAGCGCTGGAGAAAAGTCCCTGTCGATCTTGTTGCGCAGCCGGCTGATCTGCACATCGATCACATTGGTCTGAGGATCAAAATGGCAATCCCAGACTGCCTCCAGCAGCATGGTCCGCGTCACGACCTGGCCTTCGTTGCGCATCAGGTACTCGAGCAGGCGGAATTCGCGCGGCTGCAGCGCAATCGGCGTCGTCGCCCGCACCACCCGGAACGTGCGCAGATCGAGCACCAGGTCGGCCACCGCGAGCTGCGTGGCATGTTGGGTGGGCCGCGCCCGCCGCAACAGCGCCTCGACCCGCGCCAGCATTTCGGAGAAGGCGAACGGCTTGGAGATGTAGTCGTCGCCCCCGTTGCGCAGACCCCGCACCCGTTCGTCGATGCTGGTGAGCGCGCTGACGATCAGAACCGGCGTGCTCTTGCCCAGGTCGCGCAGCTTTCCGAGGATCGACAGCCCGTCGACCTGCCCGGGCAGCAGGCGATCGAGAATCACGATGTCCCATGATTCGTTGGTCGCGTGATGCAGCCCGTCCAGGCCGTTGTCGCAAGCCAGCACGTTGTAGCCGGCTTCACTCAGGCCGTTGCAGATGTAGCGGCTCGTTTCCGCATCGTCCTCGATCACAAGGCACCGCAAGCGCCAACCCCTTTCCACGAAGCCCGGCTTCGTGGAAAGGATAGCGGGCGTTTGGGTTCCCGTGTCTGGGTGCCTGCAGCAGGCCCGCCTTTCAGGCGTGAACCAGGACCATCCACGACACGCCGAAGCGGTCGGCGACCACTCCGAAATTGATCGCTTCTTCGCAACGTCCGTCGAAATTCAAATACGCCTGAATCTGCATGGCACCTTCTCCTCTAGGTTCGACCTCACCCCATGCCGCCGCGCGGGATAGGGAAGCTCTCATTTGGCGCAGAAATCCTCTTGCTCGAACACTTGCCGAATCTCGATCTGTGCCTCCTGACCCGGGAACGGATGCGGGCAGCGCGTCAACCACTGCAGCGCTTCCTGCTTCGATTCGACCTTCCACAGCCAGTAGCCTGCGACCAGTTCCTTGGTTTCGGCAAAAGGTCCATCGACGACGGTGCGCTTGTTGCCGGCTGAGAAGAACAGGCGCGCGCCTTTCGAGCTGGGTTGCAGACCGTCACCCGCGAGCATCACCCCGGCCTTGGTGAGTTCCTCGTTGTAACGGGCCATGTCGGCGAGCAGTGTCTGGTCCGGCATCGCGCCCGACTCCGAACCTTTGGTCGCCTTCACTATCACCATGAAGCGCATTGGGTTTTCCTTCGGGTTGATTTTGGAATCGACAAACCTAGTCGAACGCCGGGGCGGCCTTTCGACACGCGAAGCAAGTTATTTTTCGAGCTCGACCAGACGCCGCTCGAGGAATCGCCGTTCGGACGCCTGCCGGGTCAGGTCCAGCGCCTTGCGGTAGGACTTGCGTGCTTCCACCAGGTCGCCGAGGCGCCGACACAGGTCGGCCCGGGCCGAGTGGGCGAGATGGTAGTCGGCGAGCTCGCCGCGGTCGAGGATCGCGTCGACTGCAGCCAGGCCGGCGGCCGGGCCGTCTCGCATGGCCACCGCAACAGCCCGGTTCAGCTCCACCACGGGCGAGGGGTCGGCGCGCAGCAGCGCGTCGTACAGGCCGACGATCTGCGCCCAGTCGGTCGCATCGGCACTGGGTGCTTCCGCATGCAGGGCGGCGATCGCCGCCTGCAATGTGTAGACACCGAAGCGCCGTGACGCCAGCGCGCCTTCGACCAGCGCCACCGCCTCGCCGATCTGCGCCCGATTCCACGTCGAGCGGTCCTGTTCGGCGAGCAGCACGATTTCGCCCGATGGCGAAGTGCGCGCGGCGTGGCGCGATTCGTGCAGCAGCATCAATGCCAGCAGGCCGACCGCCTCCGGCTCGGGCAGCAACTCCACCAGGAGTCGGCCGAGTCGTATCGACTCGGTGGTCAGACTCTGACGCACCAGCGCCTCGCCCGAGGAGGCGAGATAGCCCTCGTTGAACACCAGATAGATCACGCGCAACACGCCGTCCAGGCGCTCGGCGAGCTCACCTCGACCGGGGACCTCGTACGGCACGCGCGCGTCGCGGATCTTGGCCTTGGCGCGCACGATGCGCTGCGCCACTGTCGCGGGTGATGTCAGGTGGGCACGGGCGATTTCTTCGGTCGTCAGCCCGCACACCTCGCGCAGCGTTAGGGCGACCTGGGCATCGGGCGCCAGCGCGGGGTGGCAGCAGGTGAAGATCAGGCGCAATCGGTCGTCTTCGACCGCGCCCTGTTCGCCGGCCGTGTCCGGAGCCGGGATTGCCTCGATCTGCTCGATGACGTCCTCGAGCGAAACATCGAAGCGACTGCGGCGGCGGATCCGATCGATCGCCTTGAAGCGGCCGGTGGAGACGAGCCACGCGCGCGGGTTCTGAGGAACGCCGTCACGCTCCCATTGCTCCACGGCCGCTATGAATGCGTCGTGCAGCGCCTCCTCGGCGATGTCGAAATCACCCAGCAGCCGGATCAGTGTCGCGAGAACGCGACGCGACTCCGACCGATACACCCCCTCCACCACACGGTGGATGTCCACGACAGCGCCGTCGCTGCTGCTTGCACGGGTCATCCCTCCATTATGCGATCAGCGCCGCTCGCCGGACTCCCAGTGGCCCGGCCGCTGGCGCCACCCGTGCTCTTCGTGCACCCACGCGTGTGCAGCCCAATGCTGCCCGTTGCGCGGCGCTTCCCAGCGACCCGGCACCCACTCGTGACGCCCACCGACCCAGCCCCAGTAGCCGCCGATCCAGAAATAGCCGGGCGCCGGGGCGACCGCGATGACTTCTTCACGCGGTGGCGGGGGCGCCACCGCCACCACCTCCTCACCGTAGTACGGTCGGGCGGGCGCGACCACGCAGCCACTCAGCATGGCGAAGCACAACAGCACGATTGCGAGCAGGCTCGTCTTGTTCCAGTGGATATCTCTCATTCGATCCTCATGTGAAATCGGGAACCGATCCCGTTGTGTCGTAACGGACCAGGCTCGGAATGCGCTGACCGCACCCTGTAAGCGTTCGTTTCCCCGGTGTCCATTTCCCCTACGTTTCCTCGATGTTCGTTCCCCCTACTCCCGAATTCGCGACTACCGGCTGCTCATCTCAACGGTTTATGTACGGTAGTTCTAATCAACGCGTGCTTTGCTATGTTCCCATTTTCATTCGTGCATTCGCGGTCTTTGGCGTCTCTACGGTTTACCGTTTTCGGGGGCCAAATTGCGTTGAGAATTTCCTGCAGCACGCTCATAGTGGGGCCGTAGTCAAGCCGATGAACATTTCGAATTTGTTGGCACCAGGAGACTTGGCAAGCGCTTCTGATCAACTCGGATTCAAGGCAGTCGACCTTGAGTGACCGACCGGCACACGGTTGGAGCCGGATCCGACGCCAGGCGCTCGAAGACTCCGGAGGGAACGAGTGGACGTCACAACCGATTGATGACTCACCGCGGGCAAATGCCGTCGGCAGACGGATCCTTCCCGCCTTGATTCAAGCGATTTCATTCAACTTGCGAGCGGTCAAACTGGCCGCGCGCTTGGGGAGTCTTGACCATGCGATCCACGATCTGTCCGACACACCTTCACTTCCACGACCTGGCCAGCCATTTCCTGGCGTTGACAGCCGGCGACCGGTTCCTGCGATTTGGATGGGTGATGACCGACGTGGATATCGTGGCCTACGTCGAGAGTCTGCTGCAATCGATCGGCAATGTGTTCGTGGTGGCCGAACCCGCTCCGGATATTGCAGGCGTTCTACACGTCGACTTCACGAGCGGCGGGGCGGACCTTGGACTGAGTGTCGCGGCCTGGGCGCGTGGCAAGGGGATCGGCACGCTGCTGCTCGAGCGCGCGGAGTTTCTGGCCAATTCCCGCGGCGCCAGCACCCTGTTCGTTCGCAACCTGAATTTCAACACCGCTTTGCGGCGCCTGGCGCGCCACGCGGGCATGCAGATCGCGTGCGCACCCGGCGTCGGATCCAACCAGCTCGATGCGCTCGACCCGAGCGAGTGGGTCGCTGGACGCGGGGCGGCGGCGGGAAGCATCACGCTCGCCGACCACTCGCTGCGCTCTCAATGGAGCCACGCGCCTTGCGACGATCCACCTTGTGGCGGCGTGTTGCAACCGATGCCGATCTGACGGGAGGTGTGAGCGATGGCGGTCATCGACGCACGGGACCCGGCCAGCAGGAGATCCCTGCGTGCCGGATCCAGCGGCTGGGACTCGCTGTATATCGCACTGGTTCCGCTGCCGGCCACGTTTCTGATTGCGACCCTGATCAGCGACACGCTGTATTGGACAACGGCCACCGCCTTGTGGTCGCACCTTTCGGAATGGTTGCTTGGGGCCGGCCTGGCGAGCGGCGCGTTGGCGGCCGCAGACGGCTTGATTCGATACGTGGCATCGGGCCGCATCCGGCCTACCAGGATCTGCTGGATCCATGTGGTTGGCAACATGCTGGCCTTGCTGCTGTCGCTGTCCAACCTCGTCTACCGTCTGAATGAAGAGCCCGGTCGCGCCGTCGTGCCGGCCGGCATCGGCTTGACCACCATCGTGGTGTGTCTGCTGCTGTTCACCGAGCGCCTGGGTCGGGACCACACCGTCCGCGAATCGCCGGACTGGGATGAGTGGGAACGGATCTGATGGCCTCACACCGGCAGCGCCGGCTCGTCCTGGCCCCAGGCCAGAATCGCTCCGCAGTCGGGCGTTTCGTACAGATCGATGCGTGACAGAGCGGGCAGCGCGGGCACCACCTGTGCCCTGATCCAGCGCGCCAGGCTCGCCACGTCGTTGTCCTCGATGCCCGGCAGTTCGTGCAGGGGTTGGTGATCGAGCTTCAGAAAGATCGGACTGAAGATCTGCTTGACATCGCCGAAGTCGACCGTCCAGCCGAGCACCTGGTCGAGCGGTGCACTCAGATGCAGCCGCAGCCCGTACGTATGGCCGTGCACGCGCCGTCTCGGATCTTCCGCAGCAACGCGCTTCAAGCTCAGCGCGCTATCGAGCGCCAGCTCGGTCCAGATGCGATAGCGCTCGCCATCGAAGTGCGCGCCACAGGTAGCGGTCTCGTGCACGGTGACCCACGACAGCTCGGGAAGCGACGGCTTCAAACGCCCCCAGATCGTGCTCGCGATCATTTCGCTGGTCGGGTTGGCAAGGCCGGCGATGTCGTTCAGGCAAGTGTGATGAAACTCGGCGCCGAGGGGCGCCCAGTGCCGGTCCAGCGCTTCGGCGTCGAACCGTGAGTCGCGCGCCGGACCGAGTTCGGCGTGCAACGCCACTTCAAATCCGTGGCCATGCATGCGGGCGCATTTGTGTCCGGGCGCGACGTTGGGCAGACGGTGAGCCGCCTCGAACCGGTAGCGGCGCCACAGGTGACACCGATCGTTGCGGCCCAGATCCACTCCCTGGGACGGCGTACTGCGAAGGCCGATCAGCTCGATGCCAGGCACGTCGAGCCGCGACTTCACCCAGCGCGCGAGGTTCTCGTCGGTCGGCGCTTCGACCTGTTCGTTCAGCAGCCGATAGTCGAGCGGCTCAACGCAACGCTCGAGTTGCTCGCGCAATCGGGTGGCCTCGGCGCCGGGCAGGGTCCAGTTCGAGGCAGGAGCAGCCCTGACCCGTGCCACAAAGCCGTGGCCGTGCAAACGGCTTGCGCGGTGCCCCTGCGGCAGCTCGTCGATGCGGCGGGCCGACTCGAATGCGGCGGCGGCGGTGAACAGAAGGCGCTCGGCCATGCGGTCCGATTGGCGTCAGCGACCGGCCCGGTCGAGTTCGGCGCGCGCTCCGCCCGATTCGCTGAAGCTCTTCCGACAGTTGCGCACGGCGTCCTCGAAAAGGCGTAAGGCCTGGGCGTTTTCATGGTGCAGCAGGTGCCATTCGCCCACGTAAAAGGCCGCCTCGCATTGCTGGTCGCGTTGGGTGTGAGCGTCACCCTGTTGGGCGCCTTTGAAAACCGAGGCCGGGTCGCTGCGGCCCAAGTACAGCTCGATCACGGGCGCCGGCCACCCGCGACCGAGATCGGGCGCGCTTTGGGCCAGCTGTGTTGCGCCGCTTTCGGCGTGACCGCCACGCGCCTGCGCCAGATACCGCCAGATCGCCACATAGGGATCGGAGCGAAGCAGACCGCCTGCCTGCTCCAGATCCGCCTGCGCCGCGTCGTACTGCCCGCTGTAAAAGTTCAACGCGCCGCGACTCTTGTAGGCGGCCGCGAATTTTGGCGACAGCCGGACGGCCTGGTCGAATTCGTCCCGGCCCTTGACCAGATCCCCGGCGATGATCCACAGGACACCGCGATTGAAGTGGGCCTGCGTCAACTGCGGGTCCAGCTTCAGCGCCATCGTGCAGTCGGCGCCGGCCTGGTCGTACGCCTCCTTGATCAGCCACGTGTTGCAGCGGTTGTTGTAGGCCGCCGCGAATTCCGGCCTCAGCCGAATCGCCTCGTCGTAGTCTGCGATCGAATGCGTCGGGTCGCCCAGCTGGTCGAAAAACAGACCGCGCACCACGAAAAGTTCGGCCCGCTCGGGTTGCAATCGAATGGCCTCATTCAGGTCCGCGATCGCTTTGGCGGGTTCCCCTTTCGCCTGCCACAGGTCCACTCGCTCCACGTACGCGCGCCCGTTCTGCGGTGCCAGCCGGATCGACTCGCTCAGGTCCTTCAGCGCCGCGTCGGTATGGCCCTGCGACTGCGACGCCAGCGCGCGGTCCTCGTACGCCCGAGCCAGGCTCGCGTCCAACTCGATCGCACGGTCAAAGTCGCGAATGGCCGCGTCCATCTCCCCTTTGGCTCCAAGCGCGACGCCACGGTTGTCGAAGGCCCTGGCAAGATGAGGATCGGCCTCGATCGCCTTGCCATAGTTTGCGATGGCCTGGTCCAGGTCGCCCTTCGCCTTCCAGGCCACCCCGAGGTTGTTGTAGGCCGTCGCGCGGTCAGGCGCCGGCAGGTTCTGTGCTTGCAACACCTTGTTGCAGACGTCGATGCGCTGCTCCGGCGAAAGCGACTCGAGAGCGCAAGCTTCCGGCTCGGAGGCCCATTGCGCAACCGCGGGCAGGGCGAGCGCGCCTGCCGCCAGCGCCATCCAGGTTCGTGCCAGGGTTGCGGACGCAAATCGAGGGACGCGCCGCATCGCGACGCCAGTTTCAGGGGATGGCATTCGGTTTTGCAGCGCCTGTGACGGTTGGTTTCGGGGTTCGCGCCTATCATTGTTGCATGAGCGAGTCGTGCGATGGTCAACGTAACGTTTGACTTCTCGGGCACCACAACCATCGTCACCGGCGGCGCCAGCGGCATCGGCCTGGCAGTGGCCGAGACCATCGTGGCCAGTGGCGGCGATGTCGTGATCTCGGCCAGCCGCAATCCCGCCAAGACCCAGGCGGCGCTCGAGCGGCTGCGGGCGGCGGCGCCGCGCGCCCGCGCGCTGGCGCTCGCGTGCGAAGTGGGCCGGGAGGACTCGGTTGCGGCCTTTTTCAGCGAAGCGGCTCGCAACGCGCCCGACATCCGGCACGTGGTCCACAGCGCCGGGATCTCCCCCAACACCGAGTTCTTCGAACAGACCCAGGCGGAGTGGGACAGCGTCCTGAATTCGAACCTGACCGGATCCTTCCTGATCTTGAAATACGCCGCCGTGACGATGCGCGACAACCCGGTCGTCGACGAGTGGAGAGGCAAGATCGTGCTGGTCACATCCTCCAACGGGGTTAACGCCTACGATCCTGTGTCCGCCCACTACGACGCATCCAAGGCCGGTGCCAATCTACTGATGCGCAATGCGGCCCAGAAGCTCGCCGCGATGCGGATCTGCGTCAACGCGCTGGCGCCGGGCTGGATAGAAACGGCGATGAACGACACGCTGCCGGACGACGTGCGAGCCCATGAAAACGCGAAGATCTGGATGGGCAGATGGGGAACGCCGCGCGAGATGGGCCAATGCGTGGCCCATCTGCTGACGCTGCCCTACCTGGTCGGGCAGATTCTGATGCCGGACGGTGGGTATCGATAGACTCTAGTCCTCCCAGTGCGTGCCCGGCCGCAGCAATGCGGCGTCCGCGGCGTTGATCGTGCCGGTCGACGACCCGGGCGCACCAAAGGCCAGCGCGATCGAACTGCCCGGTGAGATCGCCGCAAAGAATCCGGCCAGCGTCGGCGACGAACCGGCCCCCGAGTAGAACAGCTGCGTGCTCGAGCTCAGCGTCACCGTGATGCCGGCTACCGTCATCATCGTGTCGGTCGGCGCGTTGTCGGAGGCGACGATACCGGCCGCCGCGGCCTGCGGTGAGCTGGGTTTGCGAATCCGCTCGACGCGCGTCGCCACGTTGCCGCTGCCTGACGCGTAACCGCTGACGATGATCTGATCGCCCATCATGAGCACCGTGGCGAAGTTGGTCGAATTGAACGGACGCACGTCAGTTGCCCAATCGACGAAGCGCGTGCCGTTGGTCACGCTGAAACTCTGTCCAAGCACCGAGAAGCCCGTGCTCGACACCGAATCGAGGGGTCCCATCAACGCCAGGGTCGCCGCGCGCTCGACGTCGATCGAGGTCGCCATCAGCGTGCCGCTCGATGTGATGGTGCCGGTGACCTCGACGATCTGATTGTTCTGAAGCCCCGCCACCATCGTCGGGATCCCCGACCCATCGACGCTGATGCCGCGCACCACGAAGCTGGTGCCGCTCAGTTGCGTGACCGGGCCTTCGATCGTGATCGTGGCCCCCGCCGCGAAGGTGGGCGCCACCGGCCGCAATTTCACATCATTGGCCGCCAGCGTCAGCGCACCGCCCGTGGTCGACGGGGCGGTGGTCGAGCGGACCGATACGAAGTTGCCGTTGGCAAGGGCGCAATTCATCGTGTTGCAGTTCGTCGGCGAGGCGCCGCTGGTCACGACGTCGACCGTGAGCCCGTTGATGGTGAAGGTGTTCATCCCCATCCCCGCGCTGTAATTGGTCACGTAGCCCTGCACGCGGTACTTGCCGATCGACGAGGGCTCGTTCACCAGCGTCGCGACGAGGGTGGTGGCCCCGGGGCAGCCGGCGGACCCGGTGCACTCGAGATAACCGAACACGACCACATAGTCGCCCTGATGGATGTCGGACATCTGCATGATCGATGCCGCGCTCGCGCTGTTGCCCACGTTGCCCGAGAACGAGGTGCCGCTCGTGATCTGGACCGTCTGGCCGAGCACGGTCAGGGTGTTGCCCATCGCGTCGATCGAATCGACTTCGCCGCGGACGGCGCTGGTGAAGCGAAGCATCGAGGCGGTTCCGTTCGACGCATCCACGTCGACCGTCATTCCGACCTGCAAGCTCGCTGTCGAAGCAGCCGCGTCGTCGTTGTCGCCGTCAAGCACCCGCGTGTTCATGTCGGTCGCGAACTCGTGACCGTTGACCAGAACGCTGCCAAAACCGGTGATGACGCCGCTCGCTCCCGCCATGGCGGTCGGCGACACGCTCGGCGAATTGCTGGAGGAACCACCACCGCATGCAGCAAGGATCACGGCGGCAATGACGGCAGTCCAGGCGCCCGCACGCAAAAGTTTGGGTTTCATCGCGCTCTCCCTTCCTGCAAAAGAGGAAAAACTATCGCCCTCCAATCTGCCGCACACAATCGGCGTTTTCCCGCTGGTCCGCTAATCCCTTCGAGGGACACTGAAACAATTTGAAAAGGATGTTCGTCGACGCTGAATTGCGCGTGGCGCGGCGTCAATGCGATTCGGTGTCGCGCTGCGCGGGAACCAGCGCGCGGTACTCCAACAACGGGCCGATCTGTGCGGGCCCACCGTAGAAGCTCTCGAACAACTCCTTCGGTTCTGCCGTGCGCCCGCGCGAAAGGACCTTCGCGCGATAGAAGTCGCCGTTGGCCCGGTCCAGTCCGCCGTGGCGGTGAAACCATTGCCCGGTGTCGCGTGCCAGCACTTCGCTCCAGATGTAACCGTAATAGCCGGCGTCGTATCCGCCATCGGTGAAGATGTGCAGGAAGTAGGGCGAGTGGTAGCGCGGGGGCACTTCGGGCAGATCCACCCCGGCCCTGCGCAACGCGGCCTTCTCGAACGGCATCACGCCGGACGGCGGCGGCGCCTGCTTTGCGCTGATCTGGTACCAAGCCTGGTCGAGCAACGCGGCGGCCAGGTACTCGGTGGCGCCGTAGCCCTGCCCGAAATTGCGCGACGCCAGCACCCTGTCCAGCAAGGCCGGCGGCATCGGTTCACCGGTTTGGGTGTGGCGTGCGTAGTGCGCCAGCACCGCCGGCTCGCGCGCCCACATTTCGTTGAACTGCGACGGATATTCCGCGAAATCGGGCGGCGTGCTGAGCATCGACAGCAACGGATACGTCACATCGGACAGCATTCCATGCAAGGCATGACCGAACTCATGAAACAGCACGGTGACCTGGTCGAACGTGAGCAGCGTTGGCTGCCCCTCGGACGGTTTGGCCACGTTCAGGTTGATCACGACCACCGGCTTGGTCCCGCGCAGTCGCGATTGATCGACGAACAGGTCCATCCAGGCGCCCCCGCGCTTCGAGTCGCGCGCGTACAGGTCCGCCAGGAACAGCGCGAGAGGTGAACCGTCGGCATCGAACACCTCGTAAGTCTTCACGTCGGGGTGATAGCGCGGCAGATCAGGCCGCTCCTTGAACGTCAGGCCGTACAGCTCGTGAGCCGCATAGAAGACGCCATCGCGCAATACCCGCCCCAGCTCGAAATAGGCCCGCTCGTCCGCATCGCGAAGCCGGAATCGAGTCTTGCGCTCGGCTTCCTGGTAGGTGTGCCAATCCCACGCTTGCAGCTTGAAGGTCGCGGTATGGGCTGCACTCGCCTGTCGGTCGATAGCGTTCTGAAGCTCGATCGCTTCGGCGCGTGCCTTGCGGGTTGCCACCTGGGCCAGTCCGGCCAGCATCTTGTTGACGGCTTGCGCAGTTTCGGCGCCTTCGTCGGCCAACGCGTAGGCCGCGTGGTCGGGGTATCCGAGCAACGCCGCACGCTCCGCACGCAGCTTGACGAGCTCGGAGATGACGCTTTTATTGTCGGCGTCCCCACCGTTATCCCGCCCGACCGAAGCGCGGAAGATCCGCTCGCGCAGCGCGCGATTCTTCAACTGCGCCAGGACCGGCTGGATCGTCGTGTTCTCCAGCTCGATCAGCCACTTGCCGTCGAGGCCGCGATCGCGTGCGGCCCGCTCGGCCGCCCCCATCTGCTCCGTTGACAGGCCGTCGAGCTGCGTGCGGTCGTCGACCACGACCGCGGCCTCGTTGCTTGCCCGGCGCTCGTTCTGTTCGAAGCGCGTTTGCAGCTCGGCAATCTGCTCATTGAACTTGCGCAGGCGGGACTGCTCCTCGGCACCCAGGCGCGCCCCGGCCCGCACCAACAGCGTGTAGTAGCGCTGCGCCAGTTGGATCGCCTCGGGGCCCTGAGTCAGCTGCGCGCGGGTGCGCCACACCGCCTCGACCCGGGTGAACAGATCGTGATTCAGGCTGATCGCGTCCCGATGCGCGGCGAGCCGCGGCGCCATCCTCGCCTTGATCTTTTCGATATCCGGATCGGTGTTGGAGGCATCCAGGTTGAAAAACACTTTTGAGACCCGGTCGAGCATCACGCCGGAACGCTCGAGTGCCACCAGCGTGTTGTCGAACGTGGGCGGCTGCGGATCGCGGGCAATCGCGTCCACCTGCTCGCGTTGCTGCTGCATGCCCGCGTCAAAAGCGGGTTCGAAGTCCGAGTCCTTGATGATGTCGAACGGCGGCAGCTGGTAGGGCAGCTGGCTCTCTTCGGTAAATGGGTTCGGTGTGTTCGACCGGGTTTCCGCCACCGACTCCGCTGCCTGCAGCGGGGCCGTCAGCGCCCCCGATACCGCGATCAAGGCGATCAACTTGCGCATTGCGACGATCCTCCGAATCGGATTCCTAACCGGCGGACAGACCTGACAGCTCTCAACCACTTCACCCCGACGGTTTTCAGGGATACTGTACGGTCGGTGCGGTTGGCCGACGCCTGCACGCGGCGCCGCACGGTTCAGCACCGGATGATTTCCACCCCACTCCCAGCCGCTGGCGCGGTGCCGACCGTCGATCGGCGCCAGCCGCGCGCGCTGCCGTGGCTGTTCCTCACCGAGATGTGGGAGCGCTTCAGCTATTACGGAATGCGCGCCCTGCTGGTCCTGTATCTGGTCAAGGCCGTCGGATACTCGCGGGCCGAAGCGTTGCAGGTATACGCCACGTATACGGGTCTGGTTTACTTGACTCCGATCTTCGGCGGATACATCGCGGACCGGCTGCTCGGGTATCGCAAGTCCATCCTGGTGGGCGGCACCGTGATGATGTTCGGCAATGCCGCGATGGCGGTGCCAGGCCTCTTGCACCTGGCGCTTGGTCTGCTGGTCGTGGGCAACGGCTTCTTCAAAGCGAACATGGCGACGCTGGTCGGCCAGCAATACGGGCAGAACGATCCGCGCCGCGATGCCGGGTTCACGTACTTCTACATGGGCATCAATATCGGCGCCGGACTGGCGGCGTTGCTGGCGGGCGGCCTGGGCGAGCGCGTCGGGTGGAATTGGGGCTTTGCGTCCGCTGCGGTCGGCATGGCGCTCGGCGTGAGTCTGTTCGCTCGGGGGCAATCGCGTTTCGGCACCACCGGCTTGCCACCCGGGCGCGAAGGTCCGGCGCACCTGCTGCCGCGCGACTGGTTGCAGGTCGCGTTGCTGAGCGTGGGCGCGATCCCGTTCGTCTACGCCGTGCTGGCGCTGCTGCACGCCTTGGTTGCCGTGTGGGCGATCGTCCCGGCGCAAGCCAGTCTCGCGCTGCCGGTGATCGCCCTGGGATGGCTGCTGTGGTCTGCCCAACGCGGCGGCGGCCGACAGGACCTGGAGCGCGTGCTGGCCATCCTGGTGCTGGGAATGTTCAACGTGTTCTTCTGGATGGGCTTCGAGCAGGCCGGCGGAACGATGAGTTTGTTCGCCGACCAGCTGACCGATCGCGCCCTGTTTGGCTGGCAGATGCCGGCGACGTTCTTCCAGGCGATCAACCCGGCGGCGATCATCCTGTTCGGGCCGGTGCTCTCGGCGTTCTGGACGCGGATCGACGGCATGCCACGGGCGCCCTCGTCGCCCACCAAGATGGCCATCGGGTTGATCATCCTGGGACTGGGTTTCTCGATCCTGGCGATCGCGCAGCGGCGCGCCGACCAACTGGGCCCGGTCAGCCCACTCTGGCTGACCGGTGTTTACGTGGTGAACACGATCGGAGAGTTGTGCATCTCTCCGGTCGGGCTGTCGATGGTGACCCGGGTTGCTCCGGTGCAAATGGGCGGCCTGATGATGGGAGTGTGGTACGGCTCGTTCAGTATCGGCAACTATCTCGCCGGTACCTCCGAGAGCCTTCTGGCCGAAACGAAGATTCCGCTGTATCAGTTCCTGGTCGGCAGCTCGATCGGTGCCGGGCTCGTCCTGCTGGCCGTGGTGCCGTTGTTGCGGCGTTGGATGCATGGGCGCGCTTGATGTCACCGGATGCAGCACGATGTCAATCTGAAGATTCGGCAACCCTCGTGTAACAGCCGACACCACATCGCGCAAGATGAGTACGTGAAATCGCCAACTTTCGGAATTCCTCATCTATCCGGATAACGATCCGGCAAAAAAGGGTTCATCCGTGCGGATGGTTTCGGGCCAAATCCACTTGCGGCATCCGCTGCGCTGCGGAAAAATCACCCATCAATAAACGACGACTCTGCGGCTCCGTAGCGCGGGTCGAAGCTGCGTAGACGGGGAGGCACGGCAGCCAGTTCGCCATGCCGTCGTCGGCGCACTGTGGATGGTTCCTTTCGACTTTTTGGAGTATTTGATGAAACCGAAGCGTAGTCCTGTCAAGGGTCCGTTGGTGACGTTTGGACTGATGATCGGATCGGTGTTGGCGGTCGTTGCGATCTCGCGCTATTTCGATACGCCGCAGAAGGCGACGCCACAGACCGTGGAAGCCTCCGTTAACTCGGGCTCGACGTCGAGCAGCCGGTAACGGCCGCCGAGTCATCCCACCGTCGGGCTGCAGTCGTTCACGCGTGCGGCGACCTGGGTCGCCCACGCAGTGCGGCCGAAAACGCAGCCGCAATCACAAGCAGCAGAAGCGCAGCAGCGCCGAACACGGTCGGGGTGCCGATCGTATCGGCCATGGCCGAGGCGATCGAAACGCCGATCGCCTGGCCAAGAAAAAAGCTCGACGCAAACAGCGACACCGCAGTGCCACGACTGGCGGGCGCCATCTGCGTGGCGTTTGTCTGCAGCGTGTTGTGCAGCATGTAGTAACCGAAGCCGACCAGCGCGCTCTCCGGGATCGCCAGCAGCCAGCTGCCGGCGGCGGCCAACCCTGCCAGCCCGATCGCCAGAAACACCGCGCCGATTCGCACGAAGCCGGTTTCGCCCAGCCGCGCCAGAAGTCGGCGCGTGAAAATCGCATAGCACAAGCCGCCGAGAGCAAAGGCACCCGGCACCAGCCCCGCCAGCGTCAGCGACACGCCAAAACGGTCGTGCAGGTGCCACGGGATGAAGGCCAGCGCGCCGAACACGGCCATGCCTTCGAAGAACACCGTCGCCAGGATCACACGCGGCCAGCGTTGACGGCCGATCGCGACGATCTGGCGCGCGAAGTCCGTCGGGGCGCCTGCTGCCCGGGCATGAACCCGGCTCGAGTGAGGCCATAACGCGATGGCCGCGGCCAGATAGGTTGCCGCCAGCAGGCCGAAGGTCCAACGCCAGCCCAGATGGTCCGCGAACACGCCGCCGAGGAACTGCCCGCCGATGACTCCCAGCATCTGTCCCATCAGGAAGCGCGCCAGTGTCGGCTGACGGTGTTCATACGCGATCTGGTCGCCGATCCAGGCCATCGACAGCGGAATGATGGCAGCGGCGGTAGCGCCATTGGCAGCGCGAAATCCGATCAGCCATCCGATTCCAGGAGACAGCATCGCTCCCAGGCAGGCGAGCACGCCAGCCGAGGAGGCCACGGCGATCACGCGCAGCTTGCCGTAGCGGTCTCCCAGCGGGCCGTACATCACCTGCGTGAGGCCGTACGCCAGCGCGAAGAACGACACCGTGCGGGCCGCTTCGCCGGTGGAGACTCCGAACCCGCGCTGCAGCGCCGGCAGCAGCGAATCGCAGGCGCGCATCGAGGCGGCGGCAGCGAACGCCGCCACCGACAGCAGCGCGATGGTGCGCCGCTCGCCGGCCGCAGCGTCGGTCACTGAGCCGCCAAGCCCCTCGTTCCTGGTCAGGCCAGTGTGAAGCTCAGCTTGCCCAGCTTCTCGATCGTGCTGACGATCTGATCGCCCGCTTTCAGCCACACGCGCTTGTCGGGTGGCATTCCCAGAATGACGCCTTGTGGCGTGCCGGTATAGATGATGTCGGCCGGCTCGAGCGCGAAGTGGCGCGAGATATAGGCAATCACCTGCTGCACGTTGAAGACGAAGTCGTTGGTGTTCGACGACTGCCGCACTTCGCCGTTGACATGCGTCTCGATCTTCAGGCTGTTCGGATCGCCCACGCGCGCGGCTGAAACAAAATAAGGTCCGATCGGCGCGAACGCGTCGAGCGTCTTGCCGATCATCCACTGCCCGCCGGTTTCCAATTGCAGGTCGCGCGCCGAAAAGTCGTTCGCCGTGCAGTACCCCGCCACCACGTCGAGCGCCTCGGCTTCGGACACGTTGCGTGCGTGCTTGCCGATCACAACCAGCAGTTCGGTCTCGTAGTCGAACTTGTAGGAAACGTCGCGCGGCGGAAGATGGATCGTGGTGTTGTGGGCTGCCAGGCTGTTGTTGAACTTGTTGAACAGCACCGGCGCCTTCGGGATAGGCATGCCGATTTCCTGCGCGTGTTTGCGGTAATTCAGGCCGACGCACACGATCTTGCCGGGATTCGTGAACAGGCGACCGTACGTGATCGAGCTTTCCTTCAGCAACGCCTGACTCAGGTTGGCAGAGCGGGTGCCAGCGACCACCGCCTCGACCTGCGACCAGGTGCCTTCGCGCAGCAGCTGTTCGAGCGTCTGCGGCGCCTGCAACCCTAACAGGCCCGCCGCCTGCGCCACATCGAACACGCCATCTTCGAACTTCACGCCGAGCGTCTCGCGCCCGCCCGCGTGGTGAATCGACAGCAGCGTCACTGGAGGCATAAGCGCAGGCTGCTGCCCCGTCGGTGCGCTGCCCGCCGGCGCTGTGTCGCCCGCCACAGCCAACGGTGCGACGCCCGCACGGGTGTCGGCCGCGGCGCCGCTGCTGGCCGGCAGGCCAGCGCTGGCTGCAATTCCAAGTCCCAACGCACCGCTACCCATCAGAAACTCCCGCCTCCCGCTCATTGTCCGCCCTCCTTGATTGCGCAGCCACGCACACCCTTGCGCGGGGCCTGCAAACGCAATCGGCTGGTCGCGTTGGATCGTACTCGGCCCGCCAGTCGTGCGCGACCACGGGCGCGGCGAGGTAAAGCGCCGTCGCACGATTTGTGCGGTGCCCGCCGTTCAGCGCTATCGCTGTTTGTGCCCCCGGCCGCGGTGGTCACCGCGCGGGGACTCGACCGCTATTCTGAGACCGTTTATCAACCATTCGTATCTTTTGCGATGACGCGGCTGCTGGCCAGCCTGGCACTGGTGTTGCTGTCGCAGGCTGCCTCGGCATGGGGCCCGCTTGGGCACCGGACCGTCGGCCGCGTCGCCGAGGCGATGTTGACCCCGCGCGCACGAGCCGAGGTCGCGCGCCTGCTGGCCGATGACCGCGGCCCGGACGGCCGTCCCTCCGGGCGCACCTCCTTGGCCGAAGCTTCGCTGTGGGCGGACCAGATCAGGGGCACTGACGCCGCCCGCCCAAGCTGGCACTACGACAACATGCCGGCGTGTGGGCCAGTGCGGCCAGAGCGGCCCTGGTGCCCGCAACAGCAGTGCGCCAGCGGGCGGATCGAACCGCTGCTGGCGCAGCTCGCCGATCGCAAACGCCCGCTCGAGGAACGCCGGGACGCGTTGAAGTGGATTACGCACCTGGTCGCAGATTTGCATCAGCCGCTGCATGCGGTCGACTACGCCGAGGGAGGCAACCAGGTGCAGGTCGAGTTCGCAGGGCGCGCCGACCCCGCCCCGTGGTCGCTGCATGCGGCCTGGGACGTTCGGCTGGTCCTGTTCGCGCTCCGTGGCGCCCATGATCAGCAACCGCCCGAATCAGCCGTACAGTCGTTGGTCGCTCGTGCCCGGCGCCTGGGCCCCGCGCAGCGCGCGGCGCCCGTGAGCCAATGGCTGGC